>NZ_JAGJEE010000015.1:0-134826 GCF_018100885.1 Pseudoalteromonas sp. MMG013
CCATCGAGGAATTGCCTACCTTTCATACTAAATTTGAAAGATAGGCGATGAATGAAAAACAGTCAATTTTGGATGGGTGTCAGTTTAAATTGGTTCCGTGAGTTTAAATTGGTTCCTTAGCTATAATTGGTGAAGCACGAACCAAACTTTATTAGCCCATGCGTTAATACATTTGTTATATTTTGATTTTAAATACAAAATACCTGAATAATAAAGCTTGAATCAACGCTATAAAAGCCAACAGCCAAGGACCTTTAGTGAAATAACTAATACAAAGAAAGGAACTAGGTATAAATGCATAATAAAAGTAGCTTGTGCTTTTAAACTTGCAAACAAGGTAATGAATAGGAAAGCCTATCAATAACCAACCGATGAGTGAAATTAGCAAAAACACACCGAAGTAAAGCAAAAATGAAACTAACAAACCAAAGAAATCGGATAGCTCAAAGTCACTTGGCTCATAGGAATCAGTTAAAAAAGCGATAGGAATTAATAAGCTCGAGGTGACCAAGCTTTTAAATAGCGCACTATCCCAGTTACCCAAATTCAAATATTTCTCCTGAAAGCCTGACGAGCACGTAGAATTACTCGTTTTTAATTTATTTTATTGATGCCTCAACTTTAGCTGAGCTCCTATTTTGATTCAATTGTTTAGTGACTTTCTAGTTTGATCTTCATTATTTTTGAGCGACTTTTTTGAAGCCGTTTCTATTGCTTTATTTTGACGAAAAAGGCCCTTGTAGATTCAAGTGATCATCGCAACACCCTTTTCAATCATGTGTGATGATGTTTTAAATTTCAATGTTTTCCGAAATCTTTCATTTAATTATGTTGCAACAGCATTAAGCTTTTCTTGTGAATGAGTGAACAAATCTGTTTTTCTTGAAAAGTAAAAATAAAAGTAACAAAGGGCAAGCACATAACTATACGCTCACCATTACAACACAATTATGTAAGAAATTTGTGCCTGTCCTTTTTGAACTTGTTTGCTTATTTACTTTCACAACAAGATGGTAATGGTTGCTCATAATCGCATACGCCGCTATTTCTATTGCGAATACACTACTGAGTAACTTCATTCTCTCAACCAACCATTCCCTTCTGTAGTCAAAGTTCTTTCCTGAATGCTTATCTTCCCCACATAAAAAAGCACGGCGTACACACCGTGCTATTAAATTGGTAATAAGGCGTTACAGACAAATCAATTAAAGCATTCCTTGCTCTTGTCATTTTAATCACTCAAACAAACTGGATGTATAAACAGTAGTTAAACCACCCAATTATGCAAGAAATTTGTGACTATCCTTTTTTACTTCTGCTTTTTTACTTCATTGTTAGGTTTTCAGTACAACGAGTTTTTATAACCAGATGTATATCCATGTTCTGTATCTAAATCATTCGGCCATTTTTTAGTAAGAATACTATTTAAACTATCTGATATTGAAGCCCACTTTTCGGTATCTTTATACACTTGAACTCTTATCATTAAAGGCATTGGAATATGTTCAGGTGAACCACCAACTGTCCAAATCCTTTTGTCTGCATTTATCCACAAGCCATCTTTTGAACATAAGGAGACATTAAACATATTTAACGAATCGTTTCGCCTAATATCCTCAAAGAAACGGAGATCATTTTCGTTTGCAAAGTTTTTTAATGTAAGTCTTAACTCTTCCCAATCATATTTTTTGAGAAATCTCCGCCGTAGCATTCTTCAATATAGCCTTCAGGTGTTTTACGCCCTTCACCACAACTACATAGCAAAATTAGAAATAAAATTAGTATGCTGACTCTCATGAAAACCTAGACATAATGACTCCCACACGGTGCTAGCCTCCGCATTTTCGTGGGTTAGCTTAAAGCCAGAGCCATAATTAGTTTGTCAAATAACTAAATAGCAGAGGCTAGCATGACTAAACATAACATACTTTTCATTGGCTTAGATACTCATAAAGAGTTTAATGAAGTGGCTTATATTGAAGAGCAACGCGGCGCTCAACCTATCCATCACGGCCGAATTCCTTCTTCTAAAGTCACTATTAAAAAGCTTATCAGGCAATTTGAATCTAAATACCCTAATGCAACTCTGCACTTCGTTTATGAGGCTGGCCCTTGTGGTTACTGGATTTACCGTTTAATTACTTCTCTTGGGCATTGCTGTTACGTGGTTGCATCCTCTTTAATACCTAAAAAGCCGGGTGAACGTGTTAAAACTGACAAACGTGATGCACTAAAACTCGCAAAGCTTCTTAAATCTGAAGACTTAATCCCTATTTATGTCCCCGAGCCTGAAGATGAAGCTATTCGTGATTTGTCTCGTGCTCGAGAAGTCGCCATAAAGGATTTAAAAGATGCCAAATACCAACTAAAAGCGCTGTTACTTCATAATAATATTAACTATGCAGGCACAGCAAACTGGTCTCTCAAATACTTACGTTGGCTCACCGAACTGGTATTGCCACACCCTGCACAACAAATCGTTTTACAAGAGTTTATTCAAACTATAAACGAGCGAACTGCACGATTGGACCGACTCGACAACGAACTGTCTCATCATGTTTATCAATGGCGTTATTACCCCGTTGTGAAAGCCATTCAAGCCATGCACGGCGTTCGCTTGCTTGTCGCCGCTAGCGTTGTGGCTGAGCTTGGCGATTTAACCCGCTTGACCATCCGCGTAAACTCATGAGTTACCTTGGCCTTGTACCAAGTGAACACTCAAGCGGTGGTAAAAGGCATATTGGCGCAATTACTAAATGTGGGAATGGTCGTGCAAGACGGTTATTAGTCGAAGGCGCTCATAGTTATCGCCATGCTGCCAACATATCGACTGAACTACAAAAACGACAAGAAGGCTTGCCAAAGCGAATTGTTGATATCGCATGGAAAGCACAATTAAGACTCTGCAAACGTTATAAAAAGCTTATAAATAAAGGCAAGCATTACAACCTTGTTGTCACTGCTATTGCCAGAGAAATGATTGCGTATATCTGGGCAATTGCAAAAGAAGTGGTATTGATACCCGTTAATCCAAGATTACGTTTAGCACGAGTACCAGCTTAAAATGAACGAATTAGAGTTAATGCATTGGGTTAAGCATCGGGTGTGGCACAACCACCGACGGCGTTGCCTACATGGATGTAGGTAAGGGGCGTAAGCAGGAGCGGAAGCTTTAGGATGGCAATGCTGCAAACACAGCATTGAACCACGAACATAGACTGAAGACAGGTGCCACGTCGAACTAAGTAAGGTCTGCTCTGCTCACGAAAGTGAGTAACCAACGAATATCAGCATGAAAACCGACGAAATTACTTGTTTCATCCTATGTATTAACTCGCTCTAATTCGAGTTGAGAGATTATGGCTTAAAGTTAAGCAGGGATCAGTGTGTTTAACTTGACAGTGGGAGTCATACCAACGCCCCAATAAGGGGCTGATAATAGCTTGCTAAAATGTGAAGCGAAGCTGAACCTAACCAACTGTTTTTGTTCCGTTTGAAGTGCTTGTTATAAGTATTTTATTGACCGTAAGGATGCTCTTTTGATAGTACTACTAATTCATCTCTGACAGAAGCTAATTGGTTGGAATAGATAACTAAACTCTTTAAGCCAACCAATAAACGTGATTGCACCTGCGAATATCTATTTTCAAGTGTCGGTGTCCACGTTTGTTTTAGAAAATCATCTACGTTTTGAATGATTGCATGTAACGGTAACCAAGTGAGGTGACTGTTTTTTCCAGCATACCCTTTTAATAATGAAATAGGGTTACTGCCACCGCTAGAGGCTGAAACACCAATAGCAAATGCTGGTTTGTGACCTAAAGGCAAACCATTAGCGGAGCCGTTAGCAGACAAAAGTAATAAATTGACAAGTGCTGGTGGGATCATTCCTCCCCATTCAGGAACAATAAACACTACGGCATCACAGGAATACAATTGCCCTACCACTTCATCTTTGTTATTAGCTAATGAAATTAAATCATCTCTCCCAGTACCATAATGATCTAATAAAAAAGGATATCTAGATAAATCTAATATCGATGACTTAACGCCTTCCATGTCATTTAATATATTAGTTTGTAAAAATTTTGAGACATCTAAACTTTTAGAATTACCTCTTTGGCTACTACTTATGAGCAGAATATTCAAATACATCTCCAATACTTATAACGCCCATTTAAGGGACTGATAATAGTTTGCTAAAATGCATAGCGAAGCGAAACCGAGCAAACTGTTAGCAGTCCCGCTTTAAATTCTTGTATGGATAATAAACCCATTAAATTATTCTTTTAAACCGAGTTCGGGTAATGTGAGACCCAGGCTTTAGCTGCAACTAAAGCTCTCTTTTGTGGTAGTTCGATTGAGCGATGGCTCCTCTGTTGAGAGACCGATAACAAGAATGAACGCCACAAAAGACTCCAAGCATCACACTCGAATAGTCTACTGGGTCTCGAACCCGCATTATGCAAGCAAGAGTTAGCTTATTATGAAAACAAATACAGAGCAAAACATTAATGTCGGTGTCGATACCGGTAAATTCAAACTGGATATTTATATTCGCCCCTTAGGCCTCTATTTCACTGTTGATAATGACGAAAAAGGTATCAAAGAAGCCGTTAAAAAAATTAAGTTATATATTCCTAAACGGATTGTAATCGAAGCAACAGGTCGCCTTGAAATGCCCTTTATTATCGCATGTGCAAAGGCCAACTTACCCTTCGTCATTGCCAATCCAATACACATAAAACGCTTTGCTGGCGCCATTGGTCAACGCGCTAAAACTGATAAACTGGATGCACAATTAATCGCACATTATGGTGAAGCAATTAAACCCTCACTCTCCACCCTAAAGCCTGACATAATGCAGGCTATGAGCGATTTGGTTGCCAGACGAAATCAGCTATTAGTCATGCAAACGATGGAGAAAAATCGCCTGCAAATCTTACCAAAAGAACTGATTTCAACCATTAAACCTATTTTAACGGCCTTCAAAAATCAAATTGAGAAAATTGAAAATAAAATTATAAAACTCATTGAATCATGTCCTGAGTATTCAGCCAAAAACACGATCCTGCAAAGTATGAAAGGCATTGGCAAAATTGCTGCTGCATCCATCATCAGTAACTTACCTGAACTTGGCTATATGTCGAACAAAGAAGCTGGTTCTTTATTAGGTGTTGCACCAATGAATCGCGAAAGTGGACGGTATAAAGGGCTCCGTAAAATCCAAGGTGGTCGACATCAAGTGCGCACCGTTTTATACATGGCGATGATGTCAGCTATCCAATCTAACCCGGTTTTTAAATCAACCTATCAGCGATTAGTTGCTGCTGGGAAACCAAAAAAAGTAGCGCTTATTGCGTGTGTCAGGAAGATGATTGTGATCCTAAATTCGATGCTCAGAGACGGGGTTATGTGGGAAGCGCCAAAAACTTAAAATTAGCTATTGACGTCATAGTCTCTTGTTATATGCACCTTACTCCGATACAAAGTTAACAATACCTTTTGCGAAAGTCACACTACCAGAAAATAATATAAATTCCATACCCTTAGCCAATTTACCAATATGAGGTTCATGAGTAAGGAAACTAAGCTCACAATCTATGGTTTCACCCTGCTTGATTTCACGATCTTCTTCGAATGCCACAAGGCAACAATAATTTGAGGCCCCATAATTAATATTTGAACGAAAACCTGAAACATATTTTGCGTTCCAATTCTCATCATTAACTTCTAGAAAATTTATTCTGGCTAGAATATCCATACTCTCAACTTGCAGTGCATATAACGCCGCATTAAGCGGACTAAAATTGTGGGTTATACTGTGGAGCGAAGCGGAACGTAACCCACTGTTTTAGTTCCGTTTAAATGCCTTGTTAAATTTTCCGGCTTGCTCGCCTAGCCTCTTCTGCTAAACCAGACTCCTCTGAAGCGTTATTAAATACCAATTTAGATTCAAGGTATGATTCATTAACTTCAACACCATTTTCTTTAAGACAAAATAATAAAGTGCCTATTGCACCGCTTCCCATTAAATATAAAAAAGACAGTGTATTATATTTTTCTCTATCAAAATCACTTTTATCTTTTGGCCTAGCGCTAGGGTTATATAACCCGTAATGAAATAGTGCTCCATATAGAGTGCCGTGCAGAGCTTCAGACGCATCGCCATAGATCATTAGTACGTGCATTAGTAAATTTTTACCAGATTTTTTGTCCAAAAAATCTGCTCTCTTATCAATACTAAGCTTTGTCCATCTTGGTATTTCTCGACCTTTCGCACTCGTGAACCTATCTACAGCGTCTTTATAATCTTGGGGTAATTCATAAGCATCGTTTGAAAACTCTAGGCTTACTTTTTTTTGCCCCTCTATTTCAATTTTTCTAGAAAGGCTTCTAGCAGCTTTGTTCTTTGTATAATCCACAAATGAATTGTATTCATCGTCTGGCGCATAAAGTAAATAACTTAAATTGATTACTCTTTCTAATAACGCTCTTGAAATAATGTAACATTGATTAACGCGTGAATTAGTCGCTAATAAATCTAAAGAAATTGAATCCTCGATTATTGCGGAAAATAATGGATAAAGTTTTATAGCTCTTTTCGAATTGCTTTCTCTTACGAGCCTTTCACATTTTGCAAGTATATTAATATGATTCTGAAAACATTCTCTCCATAAAAGCATGCCTTCCTCTGTTTCCATATCTTTAAATTTGGACATCACACACCTCAGGAAATTTAACAGCTTTTTAGAAGGACACTGGCCTTATTTTCTAACGCTGAAATCAGGCAAATGTCCCGTTTAATTTCGTCAAAATAATATAAAATGAAAACAAATACAAACGCTTATTTTACGGGCTCACATTAGTCAGGAATAGACCCCCAATAAAACAGGCGTTATTAACATCTTGCTAAACTGTATTACTCAACCACTGTTTATTTGAGCGCCTATATAACCATGGCAAACTCACCCTTTCTCAATGCCCTATTGAATACCACGGTAAACTTACCGCATCTGGATTTAGCTATGAAATCGTTTTTTATAACTCGGGGAAAACGCATATTATCTCTGTTATTTCTATACAGTCGTGCCTCGCTCCCAATACATTCTATCTTTAGGCGTCACGCTCTTTGCATATCTTTGTCTTTGCACCCATTCTCTCTCACATAACACCTTTTAAACACCATACACTTTGCGCGCGCTGGCGATTTGCTGTTGCTCAGTAAGATCTGGCTGTAAGTAATAACTTGGGGCTACAATTGGTTTAACAGTGGTAATCTCAATATAAATGATGCCTTTGACTGGATATTGCTCTCCTGTGATTGGGTATATGTGTGTAAATAATTCCTCAAAATCAGGAGTGCTTTTGCGATGGTAAGTGGCAGTTCCAGTTAATTTAAAGCCCTTTTGTTTTAATACATGTACAAAGCTAACACACACATTGGCGTTACCTTGTATATTTTTAACACTGTTTGGAGAGGCAATATCCGCAATCAATATTGCGGCATTACCATGAGCTAAAAAAACTTCTTTGGGGGAGTTATTTGGCACGCCATCTATATCAACCGTTGCTAACCAGCACAACACACTTTCATTGATAGACGCTTTTACTGCTTCTGTTAGCACGACTCTACTCCTTGGTTAAAAAATCGTTATACCTATTCGTTTGTTATATGCAACCTCAACATCTACGTTAGATCAATATACCCTATCTACGCAGACATGCTAATCGTGTCCCTAAGCACTCAGAAACCACTCATTAAGTACTCATTAAACACAAGAGAATGTTTTAGCACCACCGCTACTAAAATGAGAACCTCAGCAGCGGCTTATTTACTTTCGACTAACCCTGCCATTAATTACTTTTTATTCAGCACCTCTCCTGCTTGGGTCGTCGATAAATGCCCATTGCTAAGGGGTTCACCCGCTTGTAAGTCCTGTTCTTTGTCATCGGTATTTACATATTCTCTTTCGGGCCGTTTTGGCGCGCTTTTGCTATGCGTTTTCTCTTTGCTTTGCCCGTGGGCTGCCTGAGGGCTAATAATGGGCCCTTGCGAACTTTCAGTATTTAAAATGAGGGGCAACCCATCTTTCCCACTGCCAATCACAACCACTTTAGCATTATTTGATTTAGCCAGTTCTACCGTAGCTTCTATGCCCCGCCATCTGAGGTAAGTTTCAGAAATTCCACCACTGACCATTTCTTGGAAATCTTTAATCCCTTTGGCTTCTTTCTTTTTGCGCATGGCTTCTTTATCTGCCACTTCTAGGCGCATTTCATACTCTTCATTTAAATACAGCTGGTTCACTTTAGAAATAATCGCGTTATGTACTTTCTCTGGTATATCAACACGTCTGATCAATACATCGTCTAAATTAATTAACGCATGGCCCCTCATTAAACTTTCAGAGTCTTCCTCTTGCTCTAAAATGGTTTGCTCTTGCAGCTTTAACTCTTTTAATACTTCATTCAGTAGTGCATTTTGCACTTCAGTACGTTGATGCCCATACACTTCTTCTGCGGTATAGCCTGAGACAATCATACGCACCGCAGAGTTCACCTCAGGTAACACTGTTTCGTTTAAATAATCAGGGCCAACCAATTTATGCAAATAGGGAATATGCTCAACCACTGGCCGATATCGCACGGTAATATCTAGGGTGATCCGCAAGCCTTGTGCTGTGATAGCAAATACCGTCTCATGGGCCGTTTGAAAGCGACTAGAGTAAATGGTCAGCGTATCCCATGGCATCACCAACACCGTTCCTTCATCAAACGGTTTGTGCATATATGTACCACCACCTAACCGCTTCCACAACACGCCCACTTCACCCGAGTCTATTTTAATAAACATCACGGGGATCAACACCACCGCTAAAAACATAAAAATGAGGAGTGTGATCCCTGCCCGAAAACGCCACGATAATATTTGCTTACGCACATTGGGTTTATATCGCTTAAGAATACGCATGCCAATATTGGTAACCAATAACGCAACACATAAACCCGCCAGTACGACCAATGTGGTATCAGGTGTAAATACAATATTCATGATAATACCCCGTCAGATTCAACTTCCTGGTGTGCCATTATTTGTCCTTCTACCATTTTTAAATGCACATCGGCCAGATGGAAATATGCATCATCATGGGTGATCGCTATCACAGTATTCCCTCTTGCTTTAAGTCTTGGTAGTACTTGCTCATAGAATTTACGTCTGAATATCGGGTCTTGATCCGCCGCCCATTCATCAAAAATATACACGGGTCTATTTTCTAATATGGTACTTAACAGCGCGAGACGCTTTCTTTGTCCCGACGATAAATCAATGGTACTGAACTCTCCATCTACCACGGCGACCTTGGTATTCATTTCTAAAAATGTCAACCATTCGTCTATTTCTTGCTGTGAGGTATTATGAATCCCATACAGCTGTTTAAATAAGTGAAAATCGGCAAATACAGCGGTAAATAAGCTGCGATATGCCGTTAATGATCGTTCGTTTAATGGCTGCCCATCCAGTATAAGTTGCCCTGCTTGCAGTTCATATAAACCGGTCAGCATTCTAATAAAGGTAGTTTTTCCGCTGCCATTACCTCCGGTAATAAACGTAACTTGTCCGCGTTTTAATTCAAAATCTACTGGGCCAACAAAGAAAGGCCTGTCGCCCGGTGTACGATTATGTTGGTAATACGCCCCCGCAAGGCGTATCTCGTTAAAGGAAGAGATTTGTGCTTGCTCGTCATTTTCACGGCTATACTGCGCTTGCTCCCGTTTAAGTTCCTTTTCTAATGCTAATACATTTTGCCCAGCTTCTGTTGCCGCGGTAAAAATGGGAATACCTCCCACAATACTCGTAATAGGTCCAATTAAAAATAGCGATGCCGTAGTTACTTTTATCACCACATCGGTATATACATTCGAAAATACCGGCACCACAAACACCATTGCCCCAGTGGCTGCAAAAAAGGTAATTTGCGACAATACAAAATCTGTTGCGAATAGCGTTTGCGTGGTGGTTTTTGAGCGTTTTGCCCGCGCTGAGTCCATGGCAAATTCATGCTCTAACTCTTGCGCTCTTGGCACACTCAACTTAACTTCTTTAAACCCCTCAAGTAAATCGGACAAACGCTGGATCAGCTTATTTTCACTTTCAAATGACAGTTGCATATTCTTTTGAATTTCATCCGCGCGCAAGCGGTGAATACTGCCGCCTAATAATATCAGTGCGGTGAGTACCACAAATGCAGTGACAGAATGATAAGCAATATATAAAGAGGTGAAAAATACCAAACTAATTGATTGCCCAATAATTACAAACAACTGCGCTGATTGAGAAATGGTTTGTAACTCTTTGCTTAAGGTATTAAAAATCTTTTCTTTACCAATCTTTTCCAAGGTTGATAATTCGGTATGACGCACGCATTCAAATAGTTCTACTCGCAAACCATCAATGGCTTTCTCAACCATTCTAGCCGCTTTGGTCATTAATCGTTGTTGGGTAAATCCGTATATCGCAATCGTTAAAGAGAACAATACTAAATAATACAAAATATTGTTTTCTTTATGAATATCAGAAATATTCTCTGCCACATTGTTTATTAATGCTAATACCAATGCATTGGCTAACCCTGAAATACAACCAAGTATTGCAAAGGTCCTTCTTTTAACTTTAATGTTTCGACTAATTAAATCGTATAATACCATTTTTATTGTCTTTTAATTGTTATTAATGGCTCGCAAATAACGCGCTATTGGCAATAGAGTAAAGCCAAAGTACCACATACTCCGCATTCCATTTTATATTTTCCGCAAGAAACTAGCAGCATCACCTTTGGCCATATCTAAGTATATAGTTTGCTAGAACTTATATTCCATATATCACGTGCTTATACTTCTTCGTTTTGCTCTGTGCCTTTTTTCTGTGCTAACAGTAACATCAATAAACTCACAAATGGGGTTAATAATAACGAAATTAGAAAAAATCCAACCGGTCCTGCAAAGGTATTCCTTCCCCAATATCCAGACAAAACACATAGTACTAAATACAATGTAACTATCATTTCAAATTCCTGCCATGTTGATAAATAAACCAACAGAAACCTGCTGGTTTATTTAGGATTTAGCTCATTCTACTTAAACTGCAGCTTTGCTAGGTTGAGCATCTACATCATCTTTGTTTTTTCGATACTTTGCTGCAATCTCAGAGATATCACCTTTAATACTGTTAAGATTAAGGTCAATCAATGTACCGCCTGTTTCAAAGTGTCGAATAAACGTCGTGCCCACTGCGTGTGACGATGCAGCCGATACAACAGGCATAAATGCCAGTGAACTTAAAGTACCAATAACCGGTATTGCTTTAAGGAAACTGCTTAGCCCTGCACCACCTAATGACTGTGGAAACGAACCACCAATCACTGCACTAATCGTACCGCGAAGTTTATTGTCACTATAAGATTGACCATAAACTTCGGCAATTTCGCCGATCATTTTGATTTGAATGCCTGTTAACGCAACCAAATCGACCGCAGGGATCGGGATTAGCCCGCTACCAAACGACCATTTACTATATTTATCAACGATTAACTGCGCTACGGCAGCTCGGTTTTCTACCTCAACGAGATTCGCATCTTGTTCTGGCGCCGCTGTACTCGCCTTTTCTTCCTTCGCTGTTTTTGCCGCTGTCATATTATTTCCTCTATGAATTAGATTAAAACAGTTGTTGAACCCACCAAGTTACCGATTTGAGAACACTCTAATCAGTAACCTGCCCTTTTCACTTTTCTCTTTATTGATAAACAAAAAAGTAAACTTGTATGAATTTCCAAAATCCAGATTGGACATCAACCATTCCTTGTACAGGCTTGGTTCCAACGTATTTCAGTCACCCAATTTCTATTTAATATGTATAAACCATTCTCTGCTGGCTATGCGTCATTTAATACGGTTTGGCACGCTTCAGTACGGTGTTTATCACTGTAGAAAATAATATTTCTGATCTCGCCCGCAATACAATCTGATTCAGTCCCTGTTTTCACATAGTTACTAAATACCATCACCGACTGATCTCGTTCAATTAAACGATTAA
Source organism: Pseudoalteromonas sp. MMG013 (assembly GCF_018100885.1). NCBI lineage: Bacteria > Pseudomonadati > Pseudomonadota > Gammaproteobacteria > Alteromonadales > Pseudoalteromonadaceae > Pseudoalteromonas > Pseudoalteromonas sp. MMG013. Next base: position 12,095 of record NZ_JAGJEE010000015.1, read on the forward strand.
AGCTGGTCACCCATGAATAGGGGTAACTACCTGAGTACTGTATAAATTTCTCATATTTTCTGAGGTTTGCTTCAGTCGGATCTGCAGGGCAATCAGCAACTTTCCCATACTGGTTCGGGTCGATGTAAGTGACAAACCAACCATAACCGTAGTACTCACACTCTTTGGTGCTCCCCGTATTTGAATACGGAGCAAACGCCGCCAACTTTTGCGCTTCATTTAATATATTATCGGTGTAAAGCGCCTGATCCCATTTGTGCATGTCTTCCACTGTCGAGTACATATCTCCTGCAGAGTACAGTACCAATGGGTTACTATACGGATTCACTAAAATATTTTCATAAGGTGCGGGGCCACCCGTCAAAGGGGGACGACCATTTGCAAGAGGTAGATATTGATTTTGATTTGAGATATAGCCCGTCGTCATATTTTGGTAAATACCAATAGCACTGAACGCACCACTTTCAGTCATATTAACTGGATCTAAAATTTGCTCTTTGACAATATTTCTAAACCAAAACTGTCGGCTAATATCACCTTGGCTACCAGCTGCAAGTTGCTCGATAATATTACCCACTAAATAATAGTTACAGTTGCTGTATTCGTATTTTGAGCCAGGTGTAAATGACGGTTTGTTGTCTTGCTCAGTACACGTACAGAAACGGTTACTAAAGTCTTCCGGGCCATTTAGATTAAGAGTTTGATCATATAAATAAGGACGCCAACCATAATTGTCATAAACTTGCTCGTTATTGCTATAGTTATCAATCCCAGAAGACATGATCAGTAAGTCATGCAAAGATACATCTGCACACTGATTTTTCGGGAACCATGGCAAATAATCACCGACTTTTTCTTCTCGTAAATCTTTGCCTTCTAACATTCTTAATAGCACAGTCGATGCAAATGCTTTGGTATTCGAGCCAATACGATATTTCGACTCCTTGGTGTTAGCTACGTCATATTGAATATTCTGAGGCCCACAATTGGCTTCATATACGGTACTCTCTTCTGATGTAATATAAATAGTGCCGAAAAACACCATTTTATCGCAGTAATCTCTTACCGTTGTTTCAATCATTTCTAATTGGCTGGCAGTAATTTCGGTATTTTTTGCCACGCTCTTTTTTTGCAAACAAGATGCTAAGATTAAGCTTAAAAAGCACAAAATTAATATCTTCGTTTTTGAATACATAAGCCATTTCATTGTTCATATCCTCAAAAATTGCTAAGTGTCTTTGCCAGCAAAATTGCCACTAACAAAGCCCTACACTGTTTTTTCCGCACTCTTTCTATTTATGCATATGTCAAAAAACAGTGACTCGTCTTGGTGTCATTTTCTCTGGTTAAGCCATACCAACTAGTACTTTTCGTGTACCTTGATACGCCTCTCGTCCATGGGTGTACAACATATTATCCAACAATAAAATATCGTTTCGCTGCCACTGATATGAGAACGTCAATTGACGGTACACATCATTGATTTGTGCAATATCTTTTGGGTCAATGTCACTGCCATCGCCATAAAAGGCATTCCGTGGTAAGCGGTCTATGCCAATGCTATTACGCATTGCAGCTGACTCAGGGCCATCTATACTTGAATGGTGAAATAAATGCGCTTGGTTAAACCACACCTTTTCACCTGTTACAGGATGCACAGCCGCTGCAGGTCTGTGCTGACGCGTTTGCAAATGATCATCGCTTTTCCATTCAAATTCGATGTGGTTTTTTCGACAATACTCTTGCACTTCTACTTTGCTATTAGTTTGAAACACTTCCTGCCATGGCAAATCAATGTCGCCATAATTACGTACGTACATCACACCGAGTTGCTCAAACTTTTCTCTAATGTGAGACGGGATGTGTTTATAGACTTCGCGGCTGTCGGCTAACGGGGTGTTACCACCACTGCGCGCAGGTATGACACAAAAGAACCCCATTCGCATAGGCCAGCTATTTGAATACGCATTTTCATTGTGCTGCAGAATAACCTGATCGGCATGATATTCCGTCGTCGTATAAATATTGTTTCTCAACGCCGTACGTGGCGAAGAACGATAGATATACTGGCTCAAAGGTTCACCAAAGATAGTCTCTAATATGGTGCTAAATTGATTGGTACTGACGATGTTTAAGCCTCGTAACAAAGCAAAGCCGTCATTGTTTACCCATTGATTAATTTCACTCACATGTGATTTTACCCACGCCAAACCACTGAGCTTTTCTGCAGATAGATCATGGATCCGTCGATCTGTATTAACGGAGTCTAAATCCATGTCTATTGAGAGTAACTGATCCATTTAATTCCCTTCCTTTTTCGAGGTCGATTTTTAAGATACAACTTATAGTTTACATTTACTGATTGAGCACATATTTACTCTGTATTTGTTCAATCAATACCGTATTGTTAGGCTGTTGCAATATCGATAAGTGATCCCCTGCAGCTTCGTATGCTGTCAGGTTATGGCTCACCGCATACCATCCCATATCTTTCGGAACAGCCTTATTTTCAAATTCATTCGTATCTGTCGCTTTTATGACACTGATAAGCGTCTCCGTCAGCAGTGTGTCTATAGATACATGTGCCCTTAATTGCGCTTTAAATACCCCTTGAAAACGGGCTAACTGCAATGGCGTAAAGTGATAACCCGCATTGGCCAAACGCTTTGACAACCATTGCGTTCTTGGGCATTCATCTAACGATAAATAGTCTGTTTTATCGGCATTGGAAAAGCCCAGCTGAAAAAATTCATCTATATTTTGAAATACAAATTCAGTGGCTTGATGCTCACTTACAGGCTCAATAGGTCGCGTTGGCAAAGGCGTATCTAAAATGAGTAATGACGTAGGCTGCTGAGATACTTCCTGCAGCTGTTTGGCCATTTCATAAATAATGAAACTACCAAATGAATGCCCTACAAAGTGGACGTCCGCGTGAATATCTGCATCTGCTAGTGCACTCAAATAATGTGCCGCTGTGTGTGCAAGCGACCCAACAACATCTGGTTGCTCAGCAATTTCATCTGGCTGTAAGCCATAAATGGGAATGCGGTCATCTAGTTGCTGTACCAATGAAGAGAAGGCCATTAATAAGCCACCAGCACCAGCCACAAGTACAACTGGTGTGTAACCTTGCTCACCTTTTTGTAAACACAATACCGTACTGAGTTGTTTCGGTTTATGACTAAGCTGAAGTTGTTCAATCTCTCTCGCCAGAGCCACAATCGTGCTGTGTCGAAACAACATGTCGACGGGCACATCAACTTGTAATTGGTAGCTTAACTCCCCTACCAAACGCATTGCTAATAGCGAATGACCACCCAATGTAAAGAAGTCGTCCTCAATGCTCACTTGTGTTTGATTCAATAATGCTTTAAATCGTTCAACGAGTAAGGCTTGGATCGGATTAGTAGGCGCGACGCATATTGCGGTGTTAGCCGTATTGAGTTGCTCACTCATCACAACTAACTGATGACGGTCTATTTTGCCATTGTTGTTATGTGGCAGCGCTGCAACGCATTGAAACAATTGCGGCACCATATATTCAGGAAGTTGCTCAGCCAATTGCTGACGAAGATGTGCGATAGAAATGTCGTCATCACACGTTTCAATAAACGCCACCAGCTGCTCGCCTGCATTTTGACTTTGTCGTACCACCACCGCCGCAGCGGTGACTGATTCTATACGTTGCAAGTGACGCTCAATTTCACCCAGCTCGATACGATAACCTCGCACTTTCACCTGACTATCTAAGCGGCCTAAAAAGTAAATATCCTGGTTATTCTGACACCGAACCTTATCCCCAGTTTTATACAATCGAATCCCCGTATTCGGCTCTTCGATAAAGACACTCGCGGTTTTTTGAACATCATTTAAATAGCCTCGCGCTAATGCACACCCGCTAATATATAACTCACCTGCAACATAACTGGGGACTGGCCTCAGATACTTATCTAAAATATGAACATTCAACCCCGAAATAGGCTGGCCAATTGGTATGTGTGTACCGCTAAAGTGTGTAACCTCACACAGTGTGGCAGAAATTGTTGTTTCAGTCGGGCCATATGCATTAATCAACTTGATTTGCGTACCATATTGCTTCTGCCACTGCGTTAACGCACTCAGCTGCATTTGCTCTCCACCGATTGTAATGAGCCTCAGTTGACTATTGAGCGAAACATTCGATGCCGCCAATTGATGCCAATATGCTGTAGGAAGGCTCATTAAGGTCAATTTACTTTGTTGTGCCAAACTGGCCAATGCTGAAGTGTTTAATAGCTGGGTCTGCTCTGCCAGCACCAATGTGGCCCCACTGAGCAAGGTACAAAACACCTCTTCAGCAAATACATCAAAGCTACAACTGGCAAACTGTAAGTAGTTATCTGAGGAGGTTATGCCATAGCTGTGCTGTAAAAATGTCACGTAATTAAGCACACTTTGCTGCTCAACCATCACCCCTTTTGGTACACCAGTTGTACCTGACGTATATATCACATAGCAAATATCTTGAGGGGCAAACTCCTCCAATGAATACGCGTGTGCTTGACTACTTACTAATGGCCCAATGGCATCCAGTGCAATAACCGATGTTTCAGCTATGCAAGTAAGCTCACTCGAATCAATAGCACTTTGGGTCAGCACCATATCTACACTGGCATCTAAGAGCATAAACGTCTTTCGTTGCGCCGGTAAATTTGGCGCAATCGGCAAATACGCAGCCCCCATTTTGAGTATCGCAAGGATGGCAACAATTAAATCAGCACCGGCTGGTAAGCACACCGCAATGATGGGTTGTGCATTACGATTACCGGTGCTATCAAACTGTTTCGTAGATAGATAATTTGCGAGTTGATTAGCCGCCTTATCCAGTGCCTTATACGTCACTGTATATCCTGAGTGAGTTGCATTTTTAACTCGCTCAGCCAATGAACAACGACTCTTAGAACAATCTTCCAGTGCAATCAAATCACCAAAACGTGTTGCAACCTCTGAGAAACATTGCTGAATCGTCATCGGTGTTACAGGTAGGTCTTGAACTGGCCGACTTTCTTTTTCTATATCTTGCTCACTAGGTAATGTCTTTATTGCACTGTCAAAAGAAAACGTCGGGATTGATAATGCACTAGCGGATGAACTAGGCGCGACGCTGTGCTCTATTGCGTCTAAAGGTATTGATTTTAGAGCTTGATCTGGTGATTGCACAAATTCATTTAACAAGTGTGACAACATTGCTAAACAGTGTTCAGCGGTACCTTGGTTGAATAACCCAACTTGATAACACAAGGTTAAAGACAACTGTTCACCCTGCCCTATAACCAAAGTCATTGGGTAATGTGTTTCGTCTTTATGAGCGCTACGGATGACGTTGAAAGGAGCTTGTTCACTATCTGTCAGTGGATCATCCGGAAAGTTCTCAAATACATAAAGTGCGTCAAACATCATCGCGGCATTATCAATCGCACTCCACCCTTGTACCTGAGTCAAAGGTGAATGAGCATAATCTGACAGCGCTAAAGCACTGTGTTTAACGGCAGCTAAATAATGTAATATTGTTTGGTCACCTTGCGTATTGAGCAATACGGGTTGCGTATTAATATACAAGCCAATTCGTTGCTCTATATTTGCCAAGTCACTGGGTCGTCCTGACACAGTTTGGCCAAACAATGCATAGTCTTTATTGCAACACATACTGATCCAGTATGCCCAGGCACCTTGCAGTAAATGATTCAGAGTCAAGCCATGTTGGCGTGAGAATACCTGCATGGTACTGCACAACTGCACAGGTAAAGTGATGCTATGCTCAACGACCGAGCTATTTTTTTCAACCGCGCGTTCAGACGCTAATTCAACTGGGTTTTGTATCAACGCAATATTATTTGCCAATAAGGTCGTTTCATCGGCCTCATACAAATAAGTGTGCCAGAACTGCTGCTCGTCCAATGACGACTTCTGCTCTAAATAGTCAATATAATCTCTATAATTGTCATGCACTTTAGGCGAGGTAAAACCCGCTACACGCGCAGTGTATTGCGCCAGTAACTGAGAAAACAATATGGGTAGAGACCAACCATCCATAATCAGATGGTGGTAAGTCCAAATAAATCCTGTGCGCTTGTTCTCAAACAATACAACTTTTAAGCGCAGACATGGCGCTGCACGTAAATCGATTCCTTGTTGATACTCATCTGCGGCACTTTGCTCTATATATGCCTCATCATTGCATGATTGCAACGAAGGTATTTCAACGTGTAACGGCAATTCACAATCACTGATAACAACTTGCACAGGCCCGATTGGACTACTTACAAAAGCGGTACGCAAAATACTGTGTGACGCAACGACCTGCTCCCATGCGTATACAAACGCTTCAACGTCAAACTCCCCTTCAAGAAGCATACTTGATTGTTCAAGATAAGCATGATTTTGCTGGGCACTGTCACTGTATTGACTGTGAAACCACATACCTTGTTGTAACGCACTCATTGGGTAAATATCAGCAATGTGTTGCGACGGAAATTGGGCAATAATGTCTTGTAAATGTAAATTAGACACATCAGCTAGCAAGCTAAAATCACTCGGCGTATATCTATGTCTAATTAGGTCGTTACCACATGTACCTAAACTTGCAGAGTGTAATTGTTGGTTTATCTCGATACAATAGCTGGCCACGTCAATAAGGCTCTGCTGATAATATGCAACTAAGTTAGCGACAGTTTGCTTGGTTATACGTGTTTTGTCATATTCAAAAGTGAACGATAATTGCTCGTTAACCACCGCTGCTGTGATCTGTAACCCGTAATAAGCATGGTTTTGCTGCGCATGCAGTACCCCCGCTGATTCAGTCGCATCACCAATCACACCCGCAGTGTCAAATACCGCATCCAACTGGCCTAAATAATTAAAAAACACCTGGCTTTTAGTCTTTATTTCTAACGATTCGCGCACTGCTTCATCAGGGTGTGCATACCGCAATGCCCCAAACTGACTGGCCCTTCCTGCAGTAAATGCAAGTTGCTCTTTAACATTACAGATCACATCAGCCAAGTTATTGGTGTTGCTAAATAACCGCAGTGGATACATCGCAGTTAACCACCCCACAGTGCGCGTACTATCAAGGCTATTATTTAATAACTCTCGTCCATGGCCTTCTAATAACACTACCCAATCTTTCGTTTGATAATGTCGCATTGCACACCAGTGCAAAGCAGCTAATAACAAAGATTGTACCCCAGTGTTGTATGGTTGATTTGCCGTTGTCAGCAAGGAGCGAGTCACAGTCTCGGGAATACTGACTTTACAACTGTCAAGTTCAGAGTCGGTCGCTGGTTTTTGTGTGTTAAAGTTTAACAGCTGCGCTGAATTGGCGGCTTCAGTCAATGCTTGCCAATACGCCAAATCTTCTGTTTTATGACCTTGTTCTTCAAAAAATAGACTGATCGCGTGTAAATTTGCTGTACGCGGCGGTAACTGCAGTGGCCTCTCATGCTGCACAGCAATCAAGGCGTGATTAATGTCTTCCAGCAAAACCCGCCACGACACCCCATCAATCAATAAGTGATGCGCTATAATTTGTAAACGATTACGCGATTCACTATCCGGTGTTATAACGTGGCACACTTTAAATAAAGGCTGGCAATCAAAACTGAATGTGCTTTGGTTGTTATCCCGCGTATATGCAAACGCCTGTTGCCAATTATCGCCATGTTTGTGCGCATCAAATTGACTGCATACCGACACAATATCAATCTCCCCAATCACCGACAATTGATAAGCGCCCTGCTGATGATTAACCACTAGCCTTAATCCATCATGGTGTGCCATTACAGACGCTAGCGCTGCGCGTATTTGCTGAACTTCAAACACTTTATCAATGCTTATCAATAACGCTTGGTTCCAATGGTGGCTGTGCGTAAACTGTTGTTCAAAAAACCAACGTTGAATAGGGAGTAATGGTAATTCCCCAACAAATGGCGGGGCTTCTTTGACGAACACTTCTAACGTATTTGAGTGTGCTAAATGCGCTGCCAACAATGCCACAGTGTTGAAGTTAAATATATCTGCGACTGACACTGTGATTTGCAGTGCTCTCGCTCTGCTGGCAATTTGTATGCTAATGATTGAATCACCGCCTGCGGCAAAAAAGTCGTCGCTTGTTTGCAACTGTGCGTTATTCAAAACTTGTCGATATATCTCGAGTAAACGCGCCGACAATGAGTTATTGCCGTGCTGGTGTGTATTCGTATTAGCGTGTTGCTCGAATACCGTCTTAGCAGGACCTTCATAACCTGTTTCGTGTATCGTCGCGTCGTGTGCATTTAGTTGAGAGATGAGTGCTTTATGGTCCACTTTGCCATGTGGTGTTAATGGCAACTCTGACAATATCAAAACCTTATTTGGCACCATATATTCTGGCAATTGAGCACGTAATGAAGCCAAAGCCTGTTGCTCAAAAGCCTGTGTATTTTGAGTATGAGAAACGCCTTGCGCCGTTATAACAAACGCAACTAGTTGTTTAGGTCCTTCATGCACCTGCACCGCAAGTACTACACTTTCGGCTATATCAGGCAATGAGCGCAACTGATGTTCAATTTCAGCCAGCTCAATTCTATAGCCTCGGATCTTAACTTGAGCATCATTTCTACCTATATAGGCAATACGACCATTATTGCGCTGTCGTACCAAGTCGCCTGTCCGGTATGCTCTTACAAGTTCTCCTTCACTATTAAAGACACTAACAAATTTTTCTTGTGTGAGTTTAGGCCTATTTAAATACCCGCGCGCTAGGCCATTTCCCGTGATATACAACTCGCCAATCATGCCTTGTAAAACACGGTGCTGACGTTCATTAAGTATAAGCAGTTCAAAGTTGTCTATCGGCAAACCTATATCTGGTATGGTTGCACTGTTCATTGTCGATTGCTGTACTTCACCCGACGTCGCCACCACAGAGGCCTCTGTCGGACCGTAGTTATTAATGAGCTTGAACGGAAAAGACGCTGTACTCAACGCACTCAATTTGTCTCCGCCAACCAGTAAATACTCTAAGTGAGCCGGTTTAAAGCGACTGTCTGATAGCATAACTTCTGCAATAGGCGTTGCCAAAAAGCTATGACTTACATCATAGTCATTAAGTAACTTAGATAACCCTTGTGGATCATTAAGCGCATTGCGTGCCACCGCGATGGAACATGCTCCCACGCTCAGGTATGGCCATATTTCCCAAGTCGCCGCATCGAAGGCTATATTCGCGGTTTGGGTAGCAATACTGTTGCTGCCCACATCAAATGTGCGATTGTGCCAACGACAGAGATTCGCTAAACCGCTATGAGGGATCATGACCCCTTTAGGCTGACCTGTCGTACCTGAGGTGTATATGATATAGGCTAATTGGTCTGGCAATATCGTTGGCAACTTAATTCGTGCGAGGCTTGCTGCATTTGATTTTGTGACATTGCTCATATGAGTTAACACTTCATCAATACATATCACTTGATTGGCTGTCGTGTCGTTTTGACCTAGCCTTGCTTTAAACTGTTTAGTCGTTATGATCCGCTTCGCCCCGCAATCATTGATAATATAAATGATGCGAGAATCTGGATAATTAGGATCTACGGGAACATAGCACCCACCCGCTTTTAAAACCGCTAATAACGAAATGACAAACTCTGCCCCATTTAACATGCTAACAATAACAGGCTCTTCACTCTGTAACCCATTATTAATTAAATCTTTTGCTAACAATTCAGACTGTTCATGTAAATGTCGGTAACTCAGTGATTGAGCTGACTCGACCTCTATAATTGCCGTATTTTCGGCTGTGCAGCTTGCGCTGGCAATATCGACAATACGTTCAACAATGCTACGCTCGTATGCGTCAACATCACGTTTTCCGCGTAAAGCATGGAGGCCATTCACAGTGCCACTCGATTCTGCATTTAACGTGCGAGTACAGTGCAATTGAATGTCATCTATCAACTGAGTACTGTTATTTAATAATTGTTCTACGAGTTCAGTAAACGCCCCTGCCATTGTGACAATCGTTTGTGACTCAAATAAGGCGTTGTTATAACCCCAATTTAAACGCATTCCCGAGCTAAGCTGCGTACACGCCAGCTCAATGTCGAATTTTATCTGAGGTGCTTGTTCTTGTGTCGCCGCAACTCTCATTCCTTGTAACTTCAGCACCGAATTCACCTCTGGGTTCAGTGAAAATGTAAGCTGAAATACACTATGATGGTTTAGCCCTCTGGCAAGTTTTAAGCCATCAATGATTTGTTCAAATGGCATTACTTGATGTTCGTGTACATCGAGCATAACTTGCTGCTGGTACCGTACTAAATCAGAGAAAGTCATACCAGCCAACAGTTGTGTACGAATTGGCAGTGTATTAATAAAAAACCCAACCAATGGATCTAATTGTGAATGTGAACGGCCCGAAAATGGCGACCCGATAACAACGTCATCGCTGCCACTATATTTAGCAACCAATAAGGAATACGCGGTGTGTAACCACACAAAAGGTGTAACATCAAGCGCTGCACAGCTGTGCATCAATCGTGAAACTTGTGATGGACTCAACATTTCAATATGACTATCGCCTTGCAACTGAGCCTTGGTTGTTCGCGATTTGTCTAACGGTATGTGGTGTAATGGCGGCGCATCTTGTAAATGCGTTAACCAAAACTGTTTTGCGGCGCTCAATTGCAGATTCTGTAACTGTAACCGCTGCCAATGTGCGTAATCGGCATACTGAATGGCTAACGGTTTTTGTAACTTAACCGGTAACGGTGAACCAGTTGTAAACGCAGCATAAAATTGCTCTATTTCCTCAATCAAAATGGCCAAAGAATGTGCATCACCCGCAATATGATGTAGGTTCACCAGTAACTTATATTGATCGTCCTGACGTTTAAATAACCGCAGACGCAATGGTAAGTCTGTATTTAAATTAAATGCTTGTTGTTGATCATCTCGTATGACCTTCAGCCAACGACGTTGCTGCTGTTCATTGTTAAGCGCACAACCATCAATAACCTGCAATGGCAATTCAAACTGTTCATGTATGACCTGTATTGGTAAACCATCAGGCGTTTCTTTAAAAGTGGTTCTCAGTACTTCATGGCGCTGTATAATTGCCTGCCATGCTTGCTTGAAGTGTGTGACATTGAGCTCCCCAAATAGCACAAATGTTGCAGGCATATGATATTGCAAACTACCTTGGCGTATTTTATCAATACTCCACAGACGCTGCTGTGCAAATGACAAACTTAATGGCTTATCACGTGATATTAACGGTATTGAAAGGCACGAAGCGTCAATAACATATTTACTTTTTGCACGCTTTACTAATACTGCTGCGAGATCTTTCACCACAGGAAACTGAAACAAATCTCGCAGAGCAATAGATAGTTTTGCTTGTATGGTCAAATGCGCAACAAGTTGCGTCGCGAGCAAAGAATGTCCACCCAAAGCGAAAAAATGACCATTTCGACCTACTTTTTCGACTGCCAATATCGATTCGAAAGCACTGGCAATCGCCTCTTCTGTACTCGACTCTGGGCTCTCATATTGTTCTGCCGAAGTCTCAAACTTATCCTGTGCGATGAGTGCTTTTTTATCTATTTTTCCATTGAATGTTAGTGGCAATGTCGCCATCGCAATGACATTACTTGGCAGCATAAAATCAGGAAGTGTTGCCCGCAGAAACTGCTGCACTTGCTCGGTAAGCGCATTAAACTCAGCATCATCATTCAACACGACAAATGCAGAGATCCTTGGGTTATCTACCTGCTCTTTGTTCAGTAACACCACGACACTTGCAAGCCATGGGTGCATTCGAAGTTGGTTTTCTATTTCGCCCAACTCAATGCGGTAGCCTCGCACTTTAACTTGGTCATCCGCTCTATCAATGTATGTCAATTCACCCGTTGGTAAATATCGTACTAAATCACCAGTTCTATATAACCTTTGACTGGCCTGTGATGAAAATGGATCAGCAATGAAGCGCGAGTCATTTAGCTCCGGTCTTTGCCAATAGCCACGACAAACACCTGCGCCTCCCACATATAACTCACCGACCGCGCCCATGGGTAATAACTGTTGCTGTTTATCGAGCACATAACATGAGGTTGTTGCAATCGGTCGACCGATGTTACTCACCCCATTTGTTACATCATCTTGCGTCAAACGCTTAAATGTTACGTGCACCGTTGTCTCGGTGATGCCATACATATTAATCAATTGACAGTCAGTAAAACGCGTAGCCCATGGGACCAATTTCACCGGTTGTAACGCTTCACCACCAAAAATAACATATCGTAAGTGACTACCTTCACGGCGACTATTTGCCTCGTCTATGAAGGGGGTTTGCAAAGCATAAAACGCGCTGGGGGTTTGGTTTAGTACCGTGACTTTTTCATCAAACAGTAATTGTGCAAATGCAGGGCTATTTTTGCTTGTCTGCGATTCGACAACAACCAATTGGCCACCAAACAAGAGTGCGCCATACATTTCCCATACTGAAAAATCAAAGCAGAATGAGTGAAAGAGTGTCCATACGTCATGTTCATTAAAATCAAACTGATTCGGTTCAACACATAATAAGCGTACAACGTGGCGGTGCTCTATCTGTACACCTTTTGGTCGCCCGGTAGTGCCAGATGTATAAATCATGTAAGCCAAATCACTGGATTCAATCGCTAATTCAAGATTATGACGTTGGTCAATATCAGCGTACAGTGCTGCATCGTCAATATTAATAGCGACTAAATTGCGTTCATCCTGATTAAACAGCTCTAAACTTGCCGCATCACAGAGTACCCATTTGCTGCCAACATCATCAAGAATGTAATTGATCCTTTCCACTGGATAGTCGGGGTCAATCGGCACATAGGCAGCACCAACTTTAAGCACTGCCAGCAGAGTCACCACCAACTCAGCACGTCGAGTAATACTCACGGGTAACATGTCTTGCGCACGCACCCCTTTTGCACGTAATACCCACGCGAGTTGATTCGCTTGGTCATTTAGTTGCTGATATGTCAGTTCATTTTCACCATGCTTGATTGCTATTTTGTGGGAAAATTGCGCCGCTTTTTGTTCAAAAATATGCACTAAGCTTGCTGCTCTATCCCACTGCGCCAGTACACCACTTTGCTGCACGGCTAAGTCAATTTGCTGTTGCTGGTTAAGTAGTTCCAAACATTTAAAATTGCGCTGTGGACCCTCAACAATGTGCTCTAATAATACTTCAAAGCACGTTGCCCAATGCATTATTGTGTCTATTTCATACAGTGCTTTATCAAACTTCCAGGTGAGTAACAAGCCTTGTGTATTAACCGTTGCATTGAGTTCGATATCACATTTAACTGCTACCTGGTGTGCGCGCTCAGCACTGCGATATTCCTGAATATCAAGCTCTGGTAATTGAAAATCGGCTCTGTTATCCATCTCCAAAGTAAACAAAATCTGAACCAATGGATGGTGACTTAAATCTCGTGGACAGTTAAGTCCTTCAACGACCTTATCAAATGGCGTATCACGATACTCAAAAGCTTGCAATATATGGTCTTTTTGTTGTTGCAGCCAATCGTTAAATGACTGTTCTTTGGATAAATCAGCTCGAATAACTAAGGTGTTTACAAATAAGCCAATTAAGTTTTGTAACTGTGGGTGTTCCCGCCCTCTAACTGGGGTGCCCACGACAACTTGTTCACTCTGATTAATGCGTCCAATAAACAACATGAAACTGCTTAACAGCCACATAAAAGGGGTCACCGATTGCTGCGCTGCATGTGCCTGAATCTTAGATAACAACGGCATGGTTAGCTGTTGCCGATACACTAAACCTTGCTGCTGCTGTATTGCCGGTCTAGGCTTATCTGTCGGTAAAGATTGAATGGGGTCTAGCCCCGCTAAAGTTGTTTGCCAATACGTTAAATGCGTAGCTAGTCGCTGCTCAGATAGCATAGATTTTTGCCAATGAGCATAATCAACATACTGAATGGGAAGCGTTGATAGCGCAGAACTAGATGAGGGATATAGTAAATTACAATATGTACGTTGCAAGTCTTGAACGAGTATTTGTAATGATGCACCATCTGACACAATATGGTGCATATTAAAGGCTAAATAATGCTGAGAACCATCTGAGATTAAAAGGACACGCAGTAATATATCCTTCTCTAAATCAAATTTCTGTGATTGATGATCAGTAATAGAGTCAATGATTTTTTGATGGCGCTGTGCAACAGGAAACTCCGCCGCATTTATCCATTCAAACGGCGTATCAAATGACGTAGAAACCAGATGGTGCGGCTGGCCATTGTGCTCTACTTTTGAGCTGAAGCGGGTCCGTAATATTTCGTGCCGCTCTACTATCTGCTTGATAGACTCACGTAGTAATGGCACCTCTATTTTTCCCTGCAATTCAAACTCGGCGGGCATATAATATTGACGACTACCTTGTAGCTGCTCAATAAACCATAACCCTTGTTGTGCAAAAGTAAGAGGTAATCGCTGCGAACGTGATACGACAGGGATCAGCGCATTATCTGACGAGGCTTCTAACGATTTTCGTTGCTGAAAATACGCAATGATCTGCGCTTTATTGGCTATCACCCGTAACTTCAATGCTTCTGGAAAACCATTCGTTTGCTTAAATGCCAAGCTCCCTTGCTTTTCGTACAGAGTAACCCCCACACTTAAAGCTTCAGCAATAAGGTCTTCAATTACTAATAACTGTCCATTCATTACAAAAACATCTCTTCTGAAGTATCGCTTTCATTATCATTTGGCGCTGTGTTAGTCATCATTTTCTGAATGCTGTACCACTTAGAAAGTGCTTCTATGGTTGGCCGTTCAAACAAAACGCGTACGGGAATGTCTACATCTAAGGTTTCTTTCACCATTGCCATACACTGGGTGGCTAATAATGAATGCCCTCCCAATGCAAAAAAGTTATCTGTTATTCCCATACAATCAGCAGCTAATATCTTGGAAAAAATATCAATTAACGCGCGCTCAAAATCATTATTTGCGGCAATATTCTTACTTTCTACAGTAATTGAAGCACTTAGATTCAACAGCTGCTTAGAATCAACTTTGCCATTGTGGGTTAACGGTATGTGCTCCACGACCATCCATTTATGGGGGATCATATAGGTAGGTAAAAGCGCAGCTAAATGCTCTTTTAAAGCCCCTATGGCATTGTTGGATACGGGCTGAATGCGTTGCTGCTCTGAAAATTGATATTGCAACCCATACTGCTGTGAAATAATGAAGGCTTCAAGTTGTTCTGTCTCAGGGTTTAGCAGTACCTGCGCCTCATCGATATCACCATGACGTATTAATTGGTGAGCTATTTCGTTTAATTCAATACGATAGCCTCGCAGTTTAACTTGCTCATCTACTCTGCCGTAAAATAATAAGTATTCAGGGTGCATTTGTTCATTTATATGCCAACGAACCTTATCCCCAGTGCGGTAAAAGCGCCGTTCGGTGCCCTCAGGCCCCAATGGCAACATGTTAAAGCACTGATTTGTTAGGCTTGGTTGGTTTAAATAGCCTAAAGCGAGATTGTCTCCTGCAATGTATAGTTCACCAATTGCGCCCACTGGGGCCAACTGTTGCTCTGTATCGAGCACCACGAGTCGACTGTTTGCAATGGCGTTTCCAATGGGCACTTGCGTCAACTGCTGTTGTTCAAGCTCGGCTATACTTGCCGCATTACAACGATAAACACTAGTTCCGACGGTTGCTTCTGTTGGCCCATACTCGTTCACCCATTGAATGTTAGGGAAATACTCACTGAGTGATTGCAGTAAAGGTAATGGTAATTTTTCACCACCAATAATCACTTGATGGGCTGTGGGGATGATTGTTTGAGGCAATAAAGCCAATACCCCTTGCAGATGTGCGGGCGTGACTTTAAAAAATCCAGAGTGTTCGCTTTGCAAACGTTGCGACAGTTGGGTCAGCATTTGTGTATCATCAACGAGTATATCTAAACACATTCCCGTCAATAATGGCCCCCAAATTGACGTCACCGTCGCATCGAAAGCCAATGGCGTACTTACCACACTAATAGATTGATCGCCATCTAAGTAGGTATCCAACACATGATCAAGATACATCGATAAATTGCGATGCGTTATCTGCACCCCTTTCGGCATGCCCGTCGTACCCGATGTATAAATAATATAGGCCAGATCATCGATATCATAAGCGACAGGTGCAAGTTCACTCATCTCTTGCTGCCAATTATATTCATTTAACAATAAGCGACATGAGGCACTCGATTGCGTTAGCGTATTAAAATCGATATCTAACTGCGACGTAGTTATTAATAGTTCAGAGCCCGAATCGTCTAATATATACTGACGTCTTGATATTGGCTGCTTGGGATCTATGGGCACATAGGCCCCACCTATTTTGGTTACTGCGAGTATAGCGATAATCATCATACTCGATGCCGGTAAACAAATTGCAATCTTGCTGGCTTTACCGATCCCTTTATTTTGCAAGTACCCAGCGAGCTGATCGGTTTTTTTAACCAGGTCAGCGTAACTCATTACACGCCCATCAATATCTATCAATGCTCTAGACTGGTTAAAATGACCTTCATTCGAGCCCGTTTTGCTATGCCAATGTTTATTCAACCTAGACATGACGTGGCGAGTATGGGGTTCTGGGCTTAATCGCAGGTTATTTTCTACTGCTTCTTGGTCACTTAGTTCTTCAGCCAGTAATCGCTGCCTTGTATCCGCGCTCATTACGGATAATGATCCAATTTGCTGAGATGGTGCTGTGAGTAAAGCAGCAATCATCACCTCAAAGCTGAGAATTAGTTGTTCAATCCGCTGTTTTTTAAATAGTGATGTGTTGTAATTCCATTGAATATGAATACCATCACCTTGCTCAATCGCATTTACCTCTAAATCAAACTTCATTCGTACCGCGTGCGTTGAATGTTGTTCAATATGTAAATGCGGTAATGTAAAATCAGTGACTTCATTATTTTGTAGCGCAAACAAAATTTGAAACAAAGGTTGATGTGCCAAATTACGCTCTGGTTGTAACACTTCGACTAACTGCTCAAAAGGCACATGTTGATGTTTGAATGCATCAACAATAACCTGCTTTTGCTGAGCTAAAAGTTCAGTAAAGCATTGCTTGGACTGGGTCTGGCTTCGAATGACAAGCGTATTCACGAAGAAACCAATTAAATCACTCACTTGAGCCTGATCACGCCCCGCAACTGGCGAGCCAATTAGTACATCTTGAGATTGGCTGTATTTCATAACTAATACTGAAAATACCGTATGAAGCCACATATATAATGTTACACCGTGATCTGCACACTGCTGATGTATGGCTTTCGTTGTCGCGGCATTTAAATGGTGAATAACGCTCGCCCCGACAAGCTGTTGTTCTTGAGGGCGCGTAAAGTCCAAAGGCAACTCATGCACATGTGGTGCACCTTGTAATTGTGAGCACCAATAATCAAGCGATGTGTTCAATGCATTTTCGCTACACACTAAGCGCTGCCAGTATGCATAGTCAGCATACTGCACTGAGAGTGGTTCAGCCAAAGTTTGTGGTAATTGATACTCTTGCTCAGCAGTATGCGTGCGATAATAGGCAATAAACTCTCGTATTAAAATCGCCATAGACCAACCGTCACTGGCAATATGATGCATGTTAAAGTGCACAAGGCTGGTTTGTTCAGTCATTTTTGCCACTACAACACGCAGCATCACATCATCTGCTAAATCAAATGGTGCTGTACTTGCTTCGAATGCAATATGTGCCCACTGTTCGTCTTGTTCTTGCTGACTGAGCGCGGTTAAATCAAGACATTTTAGTGGTACTGAGAATGTTGAGTTAATCTTTTGCTCTGGTGCATCACTGCCATTTTGATTCACAATTATGGTGCGTAGCACTTCATGGCGCGCAATTAAGTCGTGTAATGCACTCGACACCGCTTCTAGATTCAACTTACCATTAAATGTAAAGCTCGCAGGCATATGGTATTGCGCACTGCTTTGCTGCACTTGGTCAATCAACCACAATCTTTGCTGTGCATAAGACAAGGGCAATGCCTGCTGTCTCGACACTTTTACAATCTCTTGAGCGTGTGTAATCTTTTGACAACTCTGCAACGCGTCCGTTAACGCTGCAACAGAAGGTGTTTTAAACAACTGGGGTAAAGTGATATCAAAATGTTTTTGCTCGCGAATTTGTCCAATCAGCCGAATAGCCAAGAGCGAGTGACCGCCTATATCAAAAAAGCTATCTTCTATACCAATATGCTCCAACAGCAACGTTTCACGGAATAGGTTTAATAAATAACTTTGTAGGGGTGTTAAATCTTTATCATTAACAACCGCTTTAGGCTCTAAATCACGTTGCTCAATACCTACTGTTAACGCCGTTTTGTCTACTTTGCCATTTTTTGTAACGGGTATGCCATCGTGCTCAAAAAATAACGACGGGACCATATAATGAGGTAACGTGTTTGCTAACTGTGACTTGAGAAGTCGAGAAACCATAGTATGACCTTGGCACATCACAATATGGGCGTGCAGCACCGCTTGTTCTACATCGACAGTGACCGCGCAATCCGATACTTCATTTAATGCACGTAATGTGTGCTCAATGGCGCAGATGTCTATTCTAAAGCCGCGCAACTTAACTTGTTCATCAATCCGTCCACTGTATCGCAAATAACTGGTTTCTGTTTTTTTATCAGATTGCCAAAATGCAATGTCCCCGGTCCGATAAAAGCGCTGTGTTCTTTTTTTGCCATTGCTTTGCATAAATGTCAGTGTGACAAAACGTTCATCATTAAGCCCAGCTAAATTCACATACCCTTGGCTAACAACAGGCCCACCAATCAACAATTCTCCCGGCATGTTCAATGGAGTCAATTGATTAAATCTATCAACCACTCGCACTATGACATTACTATTTGGTATACCAATAGGCACATCTTTATGCCCCTCATTTACATACTGAGTATACGGCGGCTCCTGAATACCATTGCTGAGCGTTGTTTGTGTATCATCAATGGTATACGTTGTTGAACCAACTGTGGTTTCTGTTGGACCATACTCATTGACCCAACGACAATATGGCAGTTTTTTGCGCAAAGCTGCCAATAAGTCAACTTCAAGCGCTTCACCACCAACCACCAATGTGTGGTTCATTAAAGTGTCACTTTTATCTTTCGATAGGCCAACAATGGCCCTCAAATGCGCGGGGGTTAGTTTGAATAACTTAGCATTCATACTAGAGAATATAACGTCGGTTAACTTAACCAACTGTTCTCCACCTTCAGGTATTATTTCAACGGTTCCACCATGCATTAAAGGCGGAAATAACGCGGTTACCGTAGCGTCAAAAGCCAATGGAGTACTCACAACCGACGACCAGATCACCCCATCTTTCGGTTTATAACAAGTCACAGCATGCTGTAAATATGCACTTAGATTATCATGACTGATCATGACCCCTTTTGGCTTACCTGTAGAGCCTGACGTATAAATGATATAGCATATATCTTCGCCTTTATGACAAGGCTCACCAGCGCGTTCAACCCCCTTTGGTGCTGCCGTATCATAGCCACAGAAATTTGAGTCTAAATCAAAAATATCATCTAACAATAAGAAGTCACTGCCACTGTCAACCAATGTATCGGTATCATCACTGTATGCCAAAATCATCATGAGCTCTGCGTCATCAACGATGTAGTTTAATGTTTGGCTGGGCGTGTTACTGTGAAGGGGAACATAAGTATGGCCTGCTCTCAAAATTGCGAGTATCGCCACAACCATTGCAGGGCCCGATGGTAATAAGATGGCGATGCGGCTTTGTGGTTCAAAGGTCATTTCGAGTAAACAATGTGCTAATTGATTGGCACACTGCTCTATCTTCTCATAAGAATAGGCTCGTCCATCATATAACAGCGCATCATAGTGCGGATACTGTCGTGCCATACTTGAAAAATGCGCTGAAAAAGTCGGTTGTTGTGCCACAGTTAAATCGAGCGATTCGGTGTCATATATAAACTGTGATTGTGCTTGGTCAGTCCATAGTTGTAACTTTGAAAGTGGGGTGTGAATGTCGTCAAGACATTGCTGTAACACATAGCAGTACTGCTCAAAAAACGCCTTAATGCTACACTCATTCCATAGTGCAGTATCGTAAAGCCACTCAATATCGATAGCGTCACCACTGTCAATTACCGATACTTCAAGATCTAATTTCGCACTACGTACGCCACTCTCAACCTGTTCAATTATCAACCCATCAAGTTGTAAAGTTTCATTCACGTCATTATTTGCTCTGAATACCACTTGCATTAATGGATGTATTGATAAACTTCGCTCAATATTCAAGGCATCAACAAGTGCTTCAAATGGTAATTGTTGATGTACCAATGCATCGCTCAATGTCACTTTAGTCATTCGCAGCATATGCGCTAGGTCAGTGTCAGATGATATTTGGCTTCTTAGCACTAAAGTATTAATGAAATTACCAATGATAGGCTCAAACTCGGCGAGTTCACGCCCCGCGACAGGGGTGCCAATTGCAATATCATACTGCTCAGAAATACGGCTAAACCATAATGTAAACACGCTTTTTAATGTTAAAAAGAGTGTTTGTGATGATGCTTTATTAAAGCGTCGCAATTGCTTAGTCAAACCCTTTGGTATTGCACCTTTAAATAGCCCACCTCCGCTAATCACATTATTTGAACGTGCACGATCAGTTGGTAGCGTATGCACTGTTGGTAAACCGTCGAGCTGAGAACGCCAATATTCACAGCTATCTTGCCATTGCTGCGAAGCTTTTTGTGTGCGCTGCCAGTACACATAATCGATATAATGATACGGCAGTGCCGTTTGGGCACAGTGCTCATTACCCACAACCAAATTGTTATAACTTTCTGACAGCTCTTTACACAAAATGGAAATCGACCAACCATCTGACACAATATGATGCATTGTGACAATAAGTTGATAACATTGAGTATCGAACTTAAGTAACGTTGCACGTAACAGTAGATCATCCGTCAAATCAAATGATGTGCTGTAATCATCCGCAATGAACGTCTGAGCCACTTGTTGCTGTGATGGGTTGTCGGAATCACATAAATCAATTTCAGCCAAGGTAAACGCTAATTGTGAATTTAAGCTCTGCGTTGCTTCTGCTGTCGCGCTGCTTTGATAATTAAAATGAAGTATTTTATGACGCGCAATAACTCGCTGAAATGCCTGTTGTAACGCCACTATATTCACGTTACCTTTTAAGGTATAAACACCTTGTAAATTGTACTGTTCACTGTGACCTTGCATTTGATCAACGAACCACAGCCTTTGTTGTGAGAACGACAATGGATGAACGCCTATTAAATCATGATGCTCAAGCGCAACTATCCCTTGTAAACCACTTTTTTCTGGCGTTTGACATAAATATGCTGCCAACTCAGCAACGCTTGAGTATGCAAATAACGCTTTAAGCGAGATATTCACATCTAACTGCTGACGTATCAAGTTCAATAATCGCATCGCTAACAGGGAGTGTCCACCAATAGCGAAAAAGTCATCCGTAACACTGACTTTTTCATGTCCTGTCAATTGAGAAAACAGCGCCACTAAAGTGTGCTCAATATCTGTTTGAGCAGCAACAAACGCACGTTTACTAACTTGAATTGGCTTATTTTGTAATTGCTTGCGATCTATTTTCCCATTTGCCAAATACGGTAATTGTGTTTCAATTTCCCATATTCGGGGGACCATTGGTTCTGGTAATAGCAACTTTAAAGCATTTACAATGTCTTGCTTCATTTTCGCGATATCTAAATCAACGCTCTCATTTGATAAGGTGCAATACCCTACTAGCGTGTCAAGTTCACCCAATTTTCGACACACCACTACAGCGCTGCTTATTATCGGCAGCGCGGTCGCTTTTGCTTCAATATCTAACAGGTCAACTCGATAGCCACTGATTTTTGGTTGATTATCTATGCGGCCTAAATACTCTATATCGCCTTGTGGCGTGAGTTTCACTTTATCGCCAGAGCGATAAAACAACTGTGCTACCCCATTACTTTCATGCTCAACAAAGCTGCCTGCGGTTTGTTCAGGTGCATTGATATAGCCCGTTGATAAACTCCTGCCCCCAATGTATAACTCTCCCGGCATACCCGGTGGTGTTGGCTGTTTTAGCTCATCCAAAATTAACGCTGCAGCATGAGAAAGCGGCTGACCAATTGGATACAAAGTACTCGTACATTGCTCGTTAGACGTAATCTGGTATGTCGTCACACCAATGCATGTTTCTGATGGCCCATAATGGTTTATTATGGAAGACGTTGGGTACACGCCCTGCAGTGTACTCACAAGTTGAGGCGTTAATGGTTCCCCACCTAACACCCAATATGAAATAGCGGGTATATGCTTGATATTCTGCGACATGACAGGCAGTAATTCGCTGGCAATACTCGGCGTTATTTTTAAGAAATTAACGTCTAGTTGATATAATGCGTCCACAATTAAGCTTGGATCAGCACCAATATCGTGACTGGCAAACGCTACGGTGCCCATACCGGCTAACACTGGATATATTCCTGTAAGGCATAAGTCAGTCGCCAACCCTGTGACCACACCAGCACGTATATTTTCATCAAATTGAATGCGCTCGCTGATCCCATTAACATAATGGGAGAGTGCCCCATGAGATATTTCAACGCCTTTGGGTTTACCTGTCGTGCCAGATGTAAATACCACATATGCAGAGTCACAATGTTGTACTTTTGGAAGGGCGAATTCTTTTTCTATATAAGGACTTATAAAGCCCTCAAATGGATGGATGCTGATTTCATGCTCATTCAATAGCTGCATGTCGGCCTCTACTAAGCTCTGCTTATCAACCGTGATCAGATATTGGCTTTTTGACTGACTTAGCATCTCCATGATACGACGTACCGGTGTATCGCGCTCAATCGGCAAATATGCTCTGCCCGCACGCATAATGCCAAACATTGCCAGTACTGAATAAGCAGAACGCGATACAAGTAACCCGATTGGGGCTAATTGTGACGTACTGCGCTGTTCTAACAAGGCTGTCATATGTTGAGCAAAATTAAAGCTGAGGCTGTTTAACTGTGCATAACTAATACAGCTTAATTCTTCTGTATGAACACTCGATTCAACTAACGCCGTTTTGTTTGGGTTACGGTCACTGTGCGCCATTACCTTATGTAATAGTAAATCCACATCGTCTTGTACTACGCTATTACTTGTTGTAAATGTATTCTCAGAACGTAAAATTGAAGGCAGGGCTACCTTCCCGATTGCTTGCTCTGGTGCAGAGCTCAATGCTGTTGTCAGCGCAATAAAATCATCACTCATTCGCGCTATTAACTGCGCGTCAAATAATGCAGTGCAGTAATCAATACTGCCAACTAACCCAGTATCTGACTCTGTGATATTCAGTGTGAAATCAAACTTCGCCGTATTGTTATCCAAAGGCGTCAGATCCGCTGATAACTCCGACGTTTGATGTGATTCAATGGTAATACCGTTATAGTTGAATAATATTTGAAACAAGGCTGAGTGTGCCGATGATTTTGCTAAACCAAGCGCTTCAATAATACTCTCAAGTGCAACATTTTGATTTTCTAACCCTTGCGCCACCGTGGCCTTTGTCGTACTTATCAAAGTATGAAATGATTGTTCTGTACTGAGCTTTTGACGCAGTGCTAACGTATTAACAAAACACCCAACCATTGCTTCAAATTCTGGCTGGTCTCGATTTAATACTGGTACACCCACAGTCACATCATTTTTCTGACTATACCGATGTAATAACACATAAAATACACTCAGTAACCCAACAAACTGTGTGACGCTATGTTGCTGACAGTAGTGCGTAAACGGCGCTATCATTGCTTTGGATATGTCAAAATGATGAGTCGCACCGTGATATGTTTTTTGACTTTTTCTCGGATAGCTGGTTGGTAATTCAAACAACTCAATGTCTTTTAACGAGGTTTGCCAATATTCAAGCTGATTAAGGTATACCGGTGTTTGCTTAAACTGCTTTTCCCAATGTACGTAGTCTAAATACTGTAATTGTGGCTGCTGCAACGAGCCAAGTTCAACCGGGCATTCCGCCAATATATCAACCAGTTGCTGTACTAATATTTGAACCGACCAGCCATCTGCAACAACATGATGCATCGCAATATACAGCCACTGCCCTCGGTTCTGCTGCGTTATCAAGGTCGCTCGAAATAACAGTTCATTTTCTAAATCAAAACAATGCTGCAGTTCATCATCAAGCAGCGCGATAATATCCGCTTTATTTGCATTAACACCGACTTCGATTGTGTCTAAATGAAGTTGTGCCTTTTCATTAATTCGTTGTACGACATTACCATCGACTGTAACAAAGTTACTTTTTAAAACTTGGTGACGTGTTAGTAAAGTGTTTAGCGCTTGCTCTACATCCGCCGTTAACACTGATGTTGAAAAATGCAGTAACCCGCACATGTTGTACGTCGCTGATAACGGCTCATATTGGTCAATAAACCAAATCCGATACTGAGCGCTTGATAACGGCCCCTGTTTTTGATGATGCTGTTGCATGTAAGCGATCAACGCTTGCTTACATGCTTTGATACGCGCAAGCTGTTCTGCCGGCACAGTGGTAAGTTGCGTCCGCAGCTTTAGGCGGTCTTCTTGCAAGTAAACAAATATACCTTGTTCATCTAACTCAGCTAAAAAAGCGGCAATTTCTGAATTTTCCATCGTTATAGGTCCATCTCTGTCATGGATTCATCATCCAAAGCGGCACTAATATCGCGTCCACTCACAATATCACTCACCATTTTTATATCTGGTGAGCTGTCTGAACATGTCGCCATTGCATTCATCAAATCATCTATTCGCACTGCCAGAAGTGCGATGCTTGAATGGTCAAAAACATCGCCAACAGTGATACGGATCCCGAATTGGGCATTGATTTTCGACACCAACTGCATCGCTAAAACAGAATTGCCACCACACTCAAAAAAACTTTCTTGAGTGCCTAAAATACTTGTATTAAGTAACGTCAAAAAGCAACGGTGAAGCGCTTCTTCAGTGGCGGTATTCGGCTCTACAGGTATTATGTTTCGCTGTTTTATACCCTCTGGTATGGGTAAAGCATTCGAGTCCAATTTTCCATTCGGCGTTAATGGCCACGCCAGCAACCAACACACAGATTCAGGTACCATATAGCTTGGTAAACGCAGGGCGAGTGCTTGGCGTATCTCGCTGTATGCCCATCGTGTTTGCAAGATGCCATCATCAATACAATACGCACATAAACTGGCTTGTTGTTCGGCATTTTGTTTTATGAATACACGCACATTCTTAGTTTCCAAAATTTGCCGTAAATGATGTTCGATATCACCTAGTTCAATTCTATGACCGTGCAGCTTTACTTGCTGATCAAGACGTCCTTGGAGCTCAATTTCACCATTTGGTAAACGTCTTGCTCTGTCCCCCGTCCGATATAAACGCTGAGTACATTGGTCATTAAAACGATGCTCTATAAATCGTTGAGCAGTTAATTGAGGCTGCTTAAAATAGCCATTTGCCAAACCTACACCACCAATACACAGCTCCCCCCATACACCAGTAGGTAGTGGCAACAATGCACCTTGCACATTGTCTGACATGATATACAAGCTGGTATTTGTAATACCGTCTCCGATAGATATGTGCTCGGCATCTGTGATGTGACTCAGTGAAGACCAAATTGTGGTTTCAGTCGGTCCATACATATTCCATAATTCAACGTCATTTTTCAAAAATGCCTTTGCCAACGACTTGCTAAGTGGCTCGCCGCCACACAGCACTTTTAACCCTTTGACACAGTGAGGCTGGTGATCTAACAACAACTGCCAAAGTGTTGGTGTCGCCTGCATTATAGATACAGGGTTTATATTTAGGAGCTCAACAATGGCCGCAGGGTCACTGCATGTTTGCTCACTTGCCAGCAGCACGTGAGCACCTACAAGCATTGGCGTAAAAAGCTCCAGCATTGCAATATCAAATGCAATGGTTGTCACTGATAACAACGTATCTGAACGCGATATTCCAGGCGCTTGTACCATTGCAGACAAAAAGTTAATTAGCGCTAAATGATTTATTTCAACACCTTTTGGCTGACCAGTAGATCCTGAGGTATAAATGACATAGGCAGGCTGTGTTGGCAATAACTCGATATTTAGGTTAGGCGCCTCGCTTGGATTTAAAGTGCTTGATAGTGAGTCAATATCTAACACTGTCATACTATGGCGACTATTTAATACACTGTCGTCGCATAGGCTATCACAAAGTAAGATGCACGCTTGTGCATCATTTAAAATGTAATTTATCCGCGCCTGTGGAAACGCCAAATCTAATGGTAAATATGCCGCACCTGTTTTCAAAACAGCCAATATACTCACCACCAACTCAACACGCCGAGGCAAAGCAATGGCGACTAAACTACCGACGCCAATATCGAGCGCTCGCAAGTGGTGTGCAAGTACGTTTACTCGCCTATTTAATTGCTCATACGTTAAAGTTTGTTCTTCACAACTCAATGCTTGATGCGTCGGGTACTGAGCAACGATTTGCTCAAACTGCTCAATATAGTTAGTTAATGCCGGCTGTGAGCTGTGCGAGTCAACGGGTAGTTGCTGTGCTTTATTGAACTGCTCTTCAAGTAACGTTTTTTGAGCTGATTCAGTTACAAACGAACAAGCTGGTGAGTGCAACGTATCTTGAGTGTTTCCTTTCTCAATGAACGCAACAAAACTTTGTATGAAACCATCAAATAGTTGGGTATCAAATTTGTGTTTATTAAACTCTATGTCTAACGACCATGACTCACCAACTTGGGTAACATTACAATTCAGTTCAAACTGACTATAGGTGGTTACCGAGGGCCCTGTATCAATACTCAGCTCAGCAAAAGCCGGTAATGACGGTACTTTATCCATATTGAACAAGGTAGAGGGTAAATGAATGTCTTCTTTTGTTAACGCAGAATATGGATAATGCTGATGTTCAAAGGCAGTCAGTAGTACAGACTGCACGTGCTTGATCAGCTCACCTAAATGAGTGCACGCCATAACATCAATATTAATTGGCAGAATATTAGTACAGTACCCCACTAACTGGCTATCTAAGATATCAGGCTCAAAAATATCCTCCGAACTTCCAACGATATCTCTGCGAGACAATAACTGTCGGTCTGAACATGGGATCCCTGCTGTGACAACCGATTGTTGCGTCAATTTACTTAACCATAAAAGGTACATTGACAACAAAGTAGCAAATTGCCCACAACCATTGCGTTTAGCAAGCTGCGATACATTCAGCATGGCCTCCTCTGTGAGATGTATACTCCGTGTTTCCACCTCAAAATGCATCTCCTCCTTTGCATCGATGTTTTCAACTAACGCAAACTTAGTTGGCAAGGCGAGCTCACAGCTGGTCGCCAAATGCGTTAACCAAAACGTCCTATCCTCTTCAAATTTTATTGTCTGTTGGTATTGCTTGAGCGCTTGAATATAGGCAAAAAAGTCTAGTTTTGAATTTGCGGGCTCTATCACTTCCTGATTATAATAAGCTGCAATCGCCTTCAAAATAATCTGTAGTGACACTCCGTCATACAGTATGTGATGTGCAACAAGGCTAAAATAACTGCAGCCTCGCTGATCTTCTACCAAATTAAAACGGCATAATACATCATTATCCAAGTCAAACGGGGCGTAACGCAAGGCGCTTAAATTTGCCGTCAGCTGAGCGTCTGTATCAATTGTCACAACCGGCATTAATATTTGATTAAAAGCACCTTTCCTATGACATAACGTATCGCTATCCACACCATAACTTAGCATTGGGTATTGCTTTATCACTTCCCTAATTGAACGCTCTAAACGTCGTTTATTCACTGCACCAGTTAACTTCACCGTCGCTTGTAACTGATAGGCTTTTGCACCTTGCTCAGACCGTAAAGCCAACGCCAGCAATTGCTGCTGAGCATCACTTAAGGGCACAGCGTCATTTTCACTGGCACCACTTATCTGTGATTCTAATGCTAAAGAATCGCCAAAATATCCGGCTTTTTTTATACTGAGTGCGCTGTCTTGTACGACTTGGATAATTGCCTCAACATCAGCATCCGTATGCGCTGCTGATAAGAAGCAATTTCGCCCCTCCCAAATAAACACGCCACGATTGAGCATTTCATAAAAAAACACATCCAAGTTTTGTGTAAATTTAAATCTAAATAGTGATGTAAAGGCTTCAAGGCTAATTGGGATCTGCTCTGCTGTAAAAAACCGATTTAACGTCTCTTTCAAGTACGTGGTTTTTTCATTCACAGCATCGAACAAAGCGGGTCCTTGACGTTTTATTTCGCTCAACACAGCTTTTGCACTCGCCATGGCTAATGGGTGTTTGCAGAAAGTCCCAGCAAAGAACGTTGTGTCTGCTTGGGGGTAAGAAGTATCGCCATATTGCCACACACCACCATCAATACCATCTAAGTACGCGTGGCTACCCGCAACCACACCAATAGGCAGCCCGCCACCAACAATTTTTCCATAAGTTGCCATATCGGCTTGTATATCTAGCAACCCCTGAACTCCACCTGGATGTGCTCGAAACCCAGTGATCATCTCGTCAAAAATCAGCGCAATGCCCAGTTCTTTCGTCAACTCGCGTAATTCTTTTAAAAATGCCCATGGCTGTAATTCAGGATGACGGCTTTGTACAGGCTCGACTAATACGGCTGCAATAGAAGAAGCATGTTTACGAATAGTCTCTAACGCCTTAGGATCTGCATATTCTAAAACCAAATTATCACTAATTGATCCATGACGAACACCCGAACACATTGGCTCAACGTCACTTTCACTCAATGCATGTGCTAATGTGCCATCATAATGTCCATGGTAAGCACCTGAAAACTGAACAACTTTTTCACGTTTAGTCGTATTACGCGCTAAACGAACCGCAGTCATGACCGCTTCAGTACCAGAGTTACAGAAAGTGACACGCTCTAAACCGGTCAAATCATTAATCAATGATGCCACTTCACACGCAAGCGGGCTGGCTAAACCAAGCTGCAAACCCGCCTCAACTTGCTGTAACAACGCCTGTGTTACAAAGTCTGGTTTATGGCCGAATAAATTAACCCCAAAATCCATAGCAATATCAATGTACTCGTTACCATCAATGTCCCATATTCGCGATTTTTCACAGCGCTGAGAAAAAATTGGGTAAAGTAACTCTTTACTTGAAAGTCTAAATCCAGCCGAGGCTCTACTGTCTGCTAAATATGGTCTGTTCTCACTAATTAGTGCTTTAGATTTTGCCGTTTTTTTACAATATTCCTCGCTCAATACCGCAAAATGTTGCTGCATACGTTCAGATTTTAATTGAGAAGTGAGCTGCTTTTTTTGAAAAGATGGCAAGACTGAATTAGCGGTACTTTGATAGTTATGTGCTGGGGGCTGAGGTACTGAATGTGTAACATTACCTTCCTCAACGCTATACTCATACCCAGCGTTTACGCCTTCTAAAGCATCCTCAGAATCATCTTGTCCTAACGGTAATGAGTGACTACGCTCTGTCGTCGTTATTAGCAACTGTAATTGCTGCGCAGTGATCGCCTTGAGACTATCTCGACTATACGCGTTATTAACTTGAGTAGCAGCGTGTAATTGCGCTTGACAAATTTCTTTAACAAGCTCGCCATTTATATGGCCCACAGCACGCGAAGCTACCGTGTTATTTCCGTGCGTAGTGTCTCCAGCACTTACTAGTTGGTCTGTTGCGTGCTCTTCAACATTTGCTGCGATTGGCTGAGTACGGTAATCACTATGTTGTACAATGTAAGTCAATAAACTATCAACTGTGCTTAACTCTTCATAAAACTGACGCACACTAAACTCAAGGCCAAACTCCCTTTCATATAAGCGCACGGCCTGCATGATCATCAATGAATCTACGCCCATTTCGAGCAAAGGTGTATCTGTCTGGATTGCTTCAGCCGGCATCGATAATAAGTTTGCTAATGTAGACAATACAAACTCTCGAATTATGACTTGTCGGTCTTCACTATGCTTGCCTTGAACAGTCACGCCTTTAACATAAGCGTTAACTTCATCTGCATGGCGGTGCCCGTTCGATGCTTTACTTTTACTCTCTTGGGTATTTAAAGGCACGATCCAATGAGCATGTTCATCAAATGGATAAGCAGGTAAACTCTGTCTTGGAACCGATTTTTGAGGGTAAACGCAAGACCAATCAAGCTCCAACCCTAATTCAAATAAGCGACCAATACTTGCTGGAAAGCGCGATACATCTTCCCCCTTGTTATGGAGTACATGCAAACATTCACAATGATGATCTTTAAGGTTTTCTTGAACAAGGGCACTCAATACAGGTTTGGGCCCCACTTCGAGCGTACAAAGTGGTGCAACTTTATCTAATTGATGCAGACACAAATCAAACCGTACAGGTTTAATAATTTGTTGCACCCAATAATCAGGGGTTGTCAGTGCGTCAGTTTCAAACTCACCTGTGACCGAAGACAAATAGGGATACTTAGGTAAAGAGAAAGTAATGCTATTGGCTACTTTTGCAAACTCACTAAGCATAGGTGCCATTAATGGAGAGTGAAAAGCACGTGCAGTGTTTACCTCCCTATATTTAATTTTCTTCTGTTCTAACTGCCTACATGCAAAATCAATCGCGGTATTGTGCCCAGATAACACCACCCCTGACTCTGCATGAAATGCGCAAATGCAAACCTGAGTTGAACAGTCAGCATGGCACTTCGCAACTATTTCTTGTGCCACAATATCAGTACAGCGTATTGATATCATTCGGCCTTCATTAGGCAGCTCTGCCATTAACGATGCTCGAGCAGCAATCAGTTTAACTGCATCTTCGATAGAAAAAACCTCTGCAATACATGCAGCAGCATATTCTCCAACACTATGACTGACCAAATATTTCGGTGTAATACCTAAGCTTAACAATAACTTTGAGAAAGCGTATTCCACGGCAAATAAACAAATTTGTGTCCACTGTGCTTCGTTGAACAATTCAGCTTGTGGATTGCCGTATAACACGTCCAGCAAACTTTCTGCTCGCTGACCCTCTAGCAAATCATTACATTCGTCTATCGCAGCCTTAAATACTGCCTGTGTTGAATACAAAGACTTTGCCATATTTGCATACTGAGCACCCTGCCCTGTAAACAATAAAGCCAACTCGCTGATATTATGAGACCCGCCGTCATGATGCGCACTATAGGTTTTGTTAGCCATGTTCAGGTTTTCAAGTAATTGTGATCGACTTAAACCGTGTACCACCCGCTTATACTCTCTCATATGAGGCTGCATTGCATTGTTATAAACCAATGCATCAAACTCATTAGCGTCTAGTTTAGCTAACACCTCGTTGTAACGATTAAGAGACTGATGCAGTGCCAAAGGCGTTTTTGCTGAAACAGCAAGCAAATAAAACCCTGTTTGCGCCAGTAAATTAACATCAAGGGGATTTTGCTTAGGTGCAGCTTCACAAATTACATGCGCATTGGTTCCCCCAAAACCAAATGAACTTACCCCTGCATAATGTGCTAAATCCTCTTTTGGCCAATGAGTATCAGAAGTATTTGCGACTAAAGGCATTTTTGCCCAAGGAACATGCGTATTAAGTGTATTAATGTGGGGCTGAGCAGGGATTTTTCCATGCTGCATACACAATAGAGTTTTAATGACACCTGCAATCCCGGCGCCTGATTCTAAGTGGCCTATATTGGCTTTAACCGCGCCGACAGTAATGGGAGACGCCATTTGACCCTGAGGTCTATATACTTTGCTTAGCGCTGATAACTCGATAGGATCACCCAATTTAGTACCAGTTCCATGTGCTTCAACATACTGTACATCTTCAGCACAAACAGCTGCGTTGTCTAAAGCGGCTTTAATAACAGTCTGTTGTGATAAGCCATTAGGCGCTGTAATACCATTACTGCGTCCATCTTGATTTACAGCACTGCCTTTTAATATGCCTTGTATTGGATCTTGCGCTCGATATGCCTCTTCCAATGGCTTCAAAAACAAACAACCAACACCTTCACTGCGAACATATCCATCAGCAGCGTCTGAAAATGTTTTACAACGACCATCATCAGCAAGCATTTGTGCGGCTTCACAAGCTTTAGTCACTTCATCACTGAGAATTAAATTCACACCACACACAACCGCTTGAGAGATCTCTCCTCTTTTGATGCTCTGAATTGCTTGATGAAGCGCCACTAACGATGAAGAGCATGCTGTATCAATCGAAATGCTAGGCCCCGTAAAATTATAAAAGTACGATAGCCGATTTGCAGCAATACTCAGTGCTGTCCCAGTACCAAGATAAGCATTTTGTTTATCAAACTGCTGTGACATGGCAAAGTAGTCGTTCTGTGAAATTCCCACATACACGCCTGTATTGCTTCCTGATAAAGCTGAGGGGGAATAGCCACCTGCCTGGATGGCGTGATAACTGACTTGCAGTAGTAAACGATGTTGAGGATCAATATATTTTGCTTCCGTTGGAGAGATACCAAACAAAGCGGCATCAAACTGCGCAATGTCTTCTAAATACCCACCAAACCGACCCGCTTCCAAATTAGGACACAATTGCTGACGCCTTTCGGAAGGTAAAGAAATGGCGTCTCGTTTATCACAAATGAGCTGCCAAAATTCCTCAATATTATTTGCCTGCGGATAGCGACAAGCCATACCTATAACTGCAACATCTCTCTTATCTAAAGCCTGCTCTGTACTTTTACCAATCGGAGTGTTGATATTTTTTACCGTATCATCCATGTCACTCTGATTTATAACGTTTTCAATACCTTTATTCTGTAAAACCACGCTTTGTACTTGCTCAAACTGCCACAAATAGTCACTAAGCTGAGCAATAGTCGGGTATTCATATAACACTGTTGCTTCCAGCTCAATGCCATGCATTTCCATTAACTCGCCAGAGATCCGTACCGCCCTCATAGAATCAACACCCAACGAGTGAAAAGGTGCATTCACGTCTAAAACGGGAGCATTACTTTCGAGCTCTTGACCAACGACCTGCTGCAACAGCTTTTCTATCAATAATTTGCCTGATGCGTTTTGTGAAGAACCTGCCGTTAATGGTGCATGACTTTCAGCCAATTCATGCCCATGAAGGGTTCGATATAAAGGTGAAAATAAGGCTTCTACGTAGTGCCGTTTATTTTCTTGGCGCTGAATTTTGCCACTAGATGTTTTTAAAATACGACCTGGTTTGATTAACACAACTTCATATGGTGTTACACCATGATGTTGTGTTACCGCGGCCATAATGTCAGCGGTTACGCTCTCGGGGTTTAGCTTACGCACCGCAGTACGTTTTACTTGCTGGACTATGATCAAACGCTCTTGCGCTGCTGATTGGTTTGCTTGTTGGTCCGGCGATGACACAATTGAAAATGCAGCCCCTCCGTTGGCATCTAATGCCTCATTTGCATTGCTGACCGTAAGCTCTATATCTTGAGGATAATAATTTTTACCCCGAAAAATAAGCACATCCTTTGATCTACCTGTGACAAATAATTCGTCTTGAAAGATAAACCCTAAATCTCCCGTGCGTAAATACGGGCCATCATTGTCATCTGCAATATGTGCTTGAAATATCTCTTTTGTTAGCGCT
The DNA here is from genome assembly GCF_018100885.1 of Pseudoalteromonas sp. MMG013. Taxonomy (NCBI): domain Bacteria; kingdom Pseudomonadati; phylum Pseudomonadota; class Gammaproteobacteria; order Alteromonadales; family Pseudoalteromonadaceae; genus Pseudoalteromonas; species Pseudoalteromonas sp. MMG013. The sequence continues at coordinate 45,898 of NZ_JAGJEE010000015.1, forward strand.
TCTTTACCCCAATATCCTTGTGCAACACTTGCACCTTTAACCCAAATTTCCCCTGTGTCACCATCATCACACCGCTCTTTACTCTCTGGGTTTACAATTGCGACGGTATGATTATGCCACGCAATACCACATGAAACCGCGTAATAGGGTTGCTCTTGAGAGATGCTATCAAAGTCAAAAAAGATACCTGATTGAGAGGGCATAGATTCTTGCGTGCTCAACAACCGAGCTTGTCCACCTTTTAACGCTTGACTGGCCAAGCGCAATACCGTTGGCGCGACAGACAATTTACCTCCAGTGGCAAATAACGTCGTTTCAGCCATGCCATAACAAGGTGCAATACTGTCTCTATGTAATCCACACTCTGCAAACTTTTGCGCAAAACGCTCTAAAGTACTTGCTCTTACAGGCTCTGCACCATTTAATGCAGAGCGCCAATGTGATAAATCTAACGATTTTAAATCTGCATCTTTGACAGTATCAACGCATAAATCATATGCAAAGTTTGGGGCGCTCGAGGTCACGGCTTTGGTGTCACTCAACAACTTTAGCCATCGGTAAGGCTTTTGCAAAAAATAAGTGGGGTTCATTAAGGATGCCGGTGCACCAATATATATCGGATGCAAAATACCAAAAATAAGACCCATATCATGGAAATGTGGCAACCAACTGACTATTGGGGTTGAATTATCATGCCCAAATGCAATTTTCATCATTTCTTGGTTATCGATGATATTGCCGTGGCTAACCATCACCCCTTTAGGGTTACCCGTTGACCCCGAGGTATACTGCAAAAATGCTAAATCATCCAATAAAATATCACTAAAACACCATTGCTGCGTTTGTATCTTAGTGGTGCTTTCTGAATCAGTTGTAAATACGGCTAGTTTGGCTAATTGCGCTTCAGAATCAAATAGAGGGCGTGCAATTTCATAAATTTTCTCACTGGTTAAGGCACCTTTCGCACCCGCATCAGTCACTATGCTTCTTAAGCGATCAACATTTTGATTTTTTTTAGGTGGATAAACAGGAACTGCAATAATACCTGCATATAAGCAAGCGAAGAAAGCTTCAACAAATTCAAAGCCTGAGTTAAACAATAAGAGTGCTCGGTCGCCTTTGGAAAAATGTTGCTGAAGGTGTATTGCAACTTGCTTTGCTCTCTCGTCTAGTTCAGAGTAGCTCATTACTCTACATGGCTTACCGTCTTCATAAAAATATTGATATGCAATGTCGCTACCACGTGTATTAGCCAATGCGACTAACCTAGTCACTAAATCTGTATTCATTCCATGCCCATCATTGGTTCTGCGGATCAGTCAGATGTCACATCCTCAGCACGGCAATTGACACAGTAAAGTGCATTAAATCGCGTTACTCAAGGTGTTTCAGCCTATTACCACTTAAAATTGAAAAAATAGAATCAATTAAATATCATCAATAAACATTTATTAAAAACCGTGCATTCTGTGTTTCTAAAATGGCAGGGTTTAGTGAAACATTTATTGCAAATCAAAGGTAAAACTAACCGCTTAAACCACCAGCACTGCTAATTTAACTGCACCTTTCTTACTACATCTTATTGCCTAAAGACATAAACTAACTCTAAAGGTAGACTTTTCATAAAACGTCTTTCGAAATTAGTTTATGCACTCATTTAAATAAACGAGTACTCAAAGAATATGACAAATCTCGCAAAAATAACCTTATAAGTGTGCCAATACAAAACTACTAAAGGTGTCCAACACCATGAACATTTACAAAAATGCTACCACAAACACCTAAAAAATAAAGATAAATAACAAGAAAATTAACAACCTGCAAATATAAATCAAATTATCACAACAATAAACATACTTGTATTTCAAGCTGCTCAACATCGTAAATCTATGAATCAGTATCTTAATAGATAGTACTGAATATAGTTGCATGGGTAAATTACAGTCAATTACATTAACAATATGTAAACTTTAATCTTAGGTAATTCTTGAAAAAAACAGAGTACTTTTTGAAACTAAAATCTTGATTGTTAAAAGCGGTAGCCGACAGGTGAAAATAAAAACATAATTATTTATATCAATTACTTATATTTTATTTTGCCGAATAGTGAAATAAAATACCTTGGCCATTGATTAAGGGTTTTGTTTAGATATCGATATTATTTACATTGAACATGAAATTTATCACATTTTGTGACTCATACTTGTATGCTAATGCAACGGACTATATAAGAAAAAACAACGATACATAGTAGTGGCTATAAAGAAAGTGACCAGGTTTGACGATTAAGCCAAAATAGCTGACATGCTGAACTTTAAAACAGGTAAATTGAACTCGTCAATAAATAAGCCTATACCTCCAGGTTTTTAACTAATTCAATTCACAGCATAACATTAATTTAATGCAGAATAAGGCGAGCTGGGTGCGTACTTGCAGCGAAAAGGCAATGAAGCCAGAGATTCAACCAATGCGTGATAGGATAAATTTATAGCATTATCATTTGTATTTTTCGAATTTCACGAAGTTAGTACATAAGAAGTGGCTAGTAATTACAATTACAAACCACTGCTTTGTTAAGTTGCATTCAACTTACCACTTATATAAGCGGCACTTTTGTTTCGATTTTAAACCGTAATTAGCAACAGTGTATGGTCCAATTTCAGCATCACGAATTGTCTTAAAAGTAAAACTATCCATTGACACATCCATTGTTCCATTGCTATCGAGTGCGTATGTTGTTTGAATTTTACTACTGCCAATTTCAAACATACTTATAAACTCATTACCTGTTAGGAATTGATCAATCACAATCCCGTTATTTTCATCCACAGCATAATGGCCTCTATCAGCATTGATTGTTAATAGATTATAGTTACGTACACTCGCTGATTGCCCTGAGCCATAACTGAGCGTCCACGAAACCTTACCAGTATCTTGTGCCGCAATTTCTAAAGACATTGCAAAGTTATAATAAGACCCGTGTCGAGGAGAAATAAGCTCACATTCCCCCTTGTAAGTGCCTGCCCAGCCATCGGGAATAGTATCCGCCGCGTAAGCCACTGAAGATAAAACTGCACCAGCAAATAGTATTGATAGAGTTTTCATTGATAATCCTTATTTTAATGTTGGTCTCAACAAGGTACCCAATATAGCAACACAATCACATTTTACAAGTATTACTACTTAATATTCCAACACACCGTCGTCTATAGCGCTTTTACCAAAAAGTAGACATAAAAAACGGCACTTAAAGTGCCGTACTAATTCATATGATTAATAGCTAATATCGGTTCAACCTTAGCAAACTATTTCCAACATCGTCACATCACCAAAAAATAGCTGCACATCGTCGACTTTATTCGTTACCTTCATACTCGTAACCTCTATAGCTCGTTAGATATCAGAACTAAGCATAAAAGACCTATTTTGATATCCAAGGTTTCACTGACACAATCGAAGCTGGCGTATCTACTAATGCAGTTTCAATTCCATCCCACGTGGCATCCACTGCAAAATGACATAATGTACGTTCACACTTAATATCTATATTATCTAAAGCCACGGGTTGAGAGAATTCAACTATCACTCCTTTTTGTTCCGGTAGTAAAAAGCGCATTAACTTACTAACAAAAAACCCTGACAGATCAGAAAGTAACGTATCAAATTCATTGTGTAATTGATATAAACTCGCTTTAGTCAATTGCGTGCTATCAAAATGCTCTGCTTCAATTTGAAATTTCAATTGGCATTGATGCTGAGGGTCACGGGGTTCTATAACCAGCACCGCTTTATCTTTGTCTAGCTTTTTATCAAATGGCAACAGTAATTGAGCTTGCTCTGTATACGCCAAAGGCGCTTCGCTATTTTCTGTTATAATTTTCCCACTACCAATTGTACAAGGTGCTAACGTTGTACTGTCTACAACATAGAAGTTTATGCGAGCGAACTCGAACTCACCTTTTTCAATTACTTTCAATCTGTCGTAAAAACCATCATATGACACAACAAACTCTGTGGCCTGTGACATAAACGACATGCTTAATAACACTGCTGCGCAAAACCAATTACTCTTCATCAAAATAAGCCTTATTGTGTCTGATCATATCATTCAGTTCATTTACATATGCTTCTCCACGTTCTGAATATGAAATCAAACCAGCCGTTAAGGCAGTTGCTTCAACTGGTTGTTTATTACTTCTTAATTCGGAACGCTTTACTCTTAGTCCTTGGTAAGCCTCATGTGTATTAATGTTTCTAAAATACGACTTAACGGCAGCTCGAACGGATTGAAATGCAGCAACCTCATGCTCCGCTTCATTGTCTCTACGTCGCGGCACCATGCCACACCCTTTTTTGTAACACCATTGACCAAAGAAGTTTAATCCAATACGTGCAAACCGAGAAGTCCCCCATGCAGATTCATTTGCCGCTTGCATTAACGCCAACTCTTTGGGGATCACATCGACATGAGATAGCGCGACCTTTAAACTCTCTTCGGTATAACGCTCACCCTCCAAACGGTAATAATCATATATTTTATTCAGCTTGTCGGTTTGTGCGCCCGTTAATACTTCATCAAACTGTAACATCATAAGTGCAATTTCAATACTTGCACGCTGCTGCTGTATGGCTTTATTTTCCGCGATAATGTGTGGCTTTATAAAATCAAAAAATTGTTGCTTCTTTTGTCCAACCTCTTTTATCTGCGAAAATTTTGGGAGCCTCACAGTGTGTAACGGTTTTTCGGCAACAATTGGCGGTGTCTCAATCACCACCGGGGTGGTTTCACTTGGTTTTATGATTGGAGCTGGTTTATACAAAAATGGGTAAGCTAACCCCCATAATGACACTATAAAAATGACTACTCTAACTACATTGACTTGCATGTCTTTCCTCATCATTGAGCGTACCAGCCTATATCCATAATTTGGCTGTAAGTTACTGATATAACTTGCTACTATCAGCATATGTGTACGCTATTACTTCGTTCTTTCATTTTAAACTAACGGCGTATTATACTTAAAGTAGCAATTAAACGCGAGTTTATGCGTATTCACCGCATAATCGATATGTACAACGTGCGTTACTATGCCCATTAATCATGGAGTACTTATGCAGTCTGCTTGGCAACATAGACTATCGGAACAACAGAAAAACCGGCCAAACGATAATCGTTCTGCGTGGCAAGTAGACCGTTCACGTATTATTCATGCCGCTGCATTTAGGCGACTACAAGCAAAAACTCAGATAATGAGTATCGGTGTGAACGACTTCTATAGAACTCGACTTACTCACTCATTAGAGGTTGCACAAATAGGCAGTGGTGTACTACGCCATTTACGTATTCAAAACCCTGATTTTGAACATTTCCCTTCGACCAGTTTAATCGAAACACTATGCCTAGCACATGATATTGGCCATCCGCCATTTGGCCACGGTGGCGAAACCGCCCTTAATTACTTAATGCGAGAATACGGTGGGTTTGAGGGTAACGCACAAACTTTAAGGATTGTGTCTAAACTTGAACCCTACAGTAATGGATTTGGGATGAACCTTACTCGGCGTACATTATTAGGGTTTATTAAATATCCCGCCATTATTGATACTTTGTGGTTCAACATACCAAAACACGACACTAATCGACGTTTCATTAAAGCCAAAGATTGGCTCCCAGCTAAAGGCGTATATCGATGTGATTTAGATGTTTTTAATTGGGTTCTCGATCCTTTTTCAGAGGCAGACCGTAGGCTACTGCAAACCAACAGACCTTTTGACAGCCACAAACGCAAAACACAATTTAAGTCTTTAGATTGCGCGATAATGGAGCTGGCAGATGACATTGCTTACGCTGTCCATGACTTGGAAGATGCCATCGCCACGAGTACACTCAGCTTAACTGATTGGCAAAACTACGCATTACCACAACTCAAAGCAGTGCCATCTAAATGGCTCAGTAACAACTTAAATACGCTAACCGAAAGGTTATTCTCTTTTGACGAGTCATTACGAAAAGACGCCATTGGGGAGCTTGTAAACTTATTTATTATTAATAGCCATTTAGTCATACAACATAATGACTTTGAATCGCCATTACTCAAATACAGCGTTGAAATAAATGCTGAATACGCAGCAATTCTGCAAGTATTAAAAACGTTTGTTTTTGAGCGCTTAATTCGAGAACCTAAAATGCAACAAATCGAATTTAGCGGTCAAAATTTACTGATTGACGTATTTGAAGCTTTGGCCAGTGATCCTCTACGCCTACTCCCATATACAACACAAGAATTGTATATGCAGGCAAATTCAAAAGCAGAGAAAATGCGAGTACTCGCTGACTATTTAGCAGGCATGACTGATGAGTACGCTAGAAGGACACATAAGCGGCTATTTAGCAGTGAGTAACATAACAACGCCAGACTCATTGTCTGGCGCTTTTATCAAAACAATTCACGATAATAATCGTATTTAAATTGCCGTATTTTCAAACTTTCTGACGAACTCTCTCACTGGTACATCATTACAACGTAAGCTACGTGCCTTATGACCATATTTTGAAATACTTGATAAACCATTTTTAGCTGCTTTTATGCATAACTCTGTTGCTGATGTTGACGTTTTTGCATAAAGAGCCACTTTTTTTGCATCTGAACGAGTGTCATTGTTCACCTTCTTTGCCACATCACGAATATCTTCACCATTGCACAATACACTGGCCGAAAAACGAGAGATATGAATACCGTGTTGTGATGCTGCAGCCCGTGCAGCACTTAGCCCTTGCTCGGCAGCAACAACACACACTTTTGACGCAACAGAAGCATCGCCCTGAGTATATTGTACTTTCTCAGCCTGAACTGACAAAGTAGTAGAAACCGCAACAACCAAAGAGATAAATTTAAACATAATATACCCAACAAAGATGAATTTGCGCGCATTATATAGCCAAATTACCCTTTGTAAATGATCCATTAAGTCTTAAAAGCTAATTTAATAGACCATTCACATCTTTGTGATTTTTTCTCTCGCCACCTGTAACATTTACATACATTTATACATAAACCGATCAAAAATTAACCTTTGGTTTTTATATCTAGATCATGCCAGTTATGAAATTAAATGATAAACTATCCTTCACCTGACCATAGCGAAATAATCGATCAATATATGAAAGTCATTTCTTTTAACATCAACGGCCTAAGGGCTCGTCTACATCAATTACAAGCCATCATCGATAAACACCAACCTGATGTCATCGGATTGCAGGAAATCAAAGTACATGACGAAGCATTCCCGATTGAAGATGTTGAAGCCATGGGTTACAACGTATACTTCCACGGACAAAAAGCACACTACGGTGTAGCTTTAATGTCGAAAAAGCCAGCTAAAAGTATTCAAAAAGGATTTGCAACTGACTCAGAAGATGCACAAAAGAGAATGATCAGTGGGACATTCGAAAATGCAGCGGGTGAAGAAGTCGTAATAATGAATGGCTACTTTCCGCAAGGGGATAATATTAGTCATGAGACAAAGTTCCCGTATAAACGTCAGTTTTATGCTGATTTAATGACTCATTTGCAAGAATATTGCGACCCAAAAGAACATTTAATTATCATGGGAGACATCAATATTTCTCCCACTGATTTAGACATTGGCATTGGTGAACCGAACAAAAAACGTTGGTTAAAAACAGGTAAGTGCTCCTTCCAACCTGAAGAACGTCAATGGTTAAGTACCTTAATGGATTGGGGGTTAAAAGACACTTTTAGAACCCTAACACCGGACGCCAGTGATCTATATTCCTGGTTTGACTATCGTTCAAAAGGGTTTGTCGATAATAGAGGCTTAAGAATAGACGTCATTTTAGCAACTGAATCATTAATGCCGCACTGTACTATCAGTGCGATTGATTATGAGTTGAGGGGCATTGAAAAACCATCAGATCACGCCCCTATTTGGGCTGATTTCGACTGCTAATACATGCTCGAATATCTCATCGTTACGGCATTATTTCTGCTGAGCATAAATAAAGTAGAGTGTATTGCCCTGTTCAAAAACCCCGCTCGTCAAACCGGGGTTTTTGCATGTGCGGTGATATTTGCCGCATTATGGCAAATCAAAGCAGGTATTTTGCCTTATCTTGACATTCACATTTTGGGCGTTACTGCCGTCACCCTCGTTATGGGCTGGAGATTAGCCTGCTTGAGTGCATTAGTGGGTGCTTGTTTGTTACTGTACTTTACATCTTTATCAGTCAATGATTTTGCGCACTTCCTGCTTTTCACAGCATTACTCCCAATTTATTTAAGCTATGCACTATTTGTATTGTGTTACAATTTCTTGCCTAGACATTTTTTTGTCTACATTTTTGTATGTGCGTTCATATGTGCAGGATTGGTAGCTGCAACTAAGATTTTACTGACTAGCAGCTATTTTTGGTCCCAAGATATATATCCTTGGCAAACACTGTATGACAATTATTTGTTCTTTTCAGTGCTAATGTGGTTTCCCGAAGCCATGCTAAATGGTATGGCCATTACTTTATTAATTACTTATCGCCCTGAATGGGTGAAAACCTTTTATGATCAGGAATATTTAGATAAATGACTTTGATGTATCACTGCCCACTTTGCAGTAAGCCGCTTAAAAAAAACGACCAAAGTTTACAATGTGACAGCCTTCACCAATTCGACTTTGCGAAAGAAGGTTATGTCAATTTATTACCTGTGCAAAATAAAAAATCCAAGCAACCCGGTGATAACTTAGAAATGGTGCAAGCAAGACGTGCATTTTTCGCGACCGATCATTATGATTTTTTGCGTCAAGAAATTGCGCAAAGGGTCATTGCAGCAAACCCAAATACCGTGATCGACTTGGGTTGTGGTGAAGGGTTTTATACCCAAGCTTTTACTCAGCACCTATCTGCAACAGCACAGGTTTATGGTGTTGATATTTCTAAGTCAGCTATAAAATACGCGGCCAAACGCTACAAGAATGTTAATTTCAGTGTTGCATCGATTAAACAAGCACCATTTAAGGCTCAGTCTGCAGATGTTTTGGTCAGTATCTTTGCCCCGGTCTTTTCGGATGAATTACACCGATTGTGTGATAGTAACGGCAAGGTCATTATCGTTAGCCCTGGTCCAAAGCATTTATTTGAATTAAAAAATTGTATTTATGAAGAAGTCAATTTGCACGAAGCCATTGAATGCCCAGCAGGCTTTGAGTATCGCTCACAAACTCTATTAGAAGTCCAGCAAGATATTCCGACCAAAATGATAACGCATTTAATTATGATGACACCTTTTGCATGGAAGTTTAAACCATCTCATTACGAAGCACTTCATAAAAAGTCATCTCACAGGGTCACCTTATCATTCTATATTAGTGAATTTTCTCCGGCTGTTGTTTAACTAAATAGTGTGCGAGTCAATATTTTCTCGCACACCGTATTAATTTTACTAAAACTGTTCTTTTGTAAATGCTTTGTCCATTTTATTAAACATATCTGCCAATAGTTTTGCTAATTCTCTATATTTCGGCTTACTGGAAGCTAGCGGAGTGTCATACCCGTTCGCCACCATTTTATGATAAAGCTCGTTATACCAAGAAGCCAGTGAGGGGTTTAATGATGTTTCAGCTCGTTTACCAAGCCACAACAACCCTTGGACAGGTAACGACAAGAAAAACAATGCAATCGTAATTGCTTGTGGTAGATATTCCATGCCTAACTGACTGGTTTGAAAAAACACCGTAAAAATAGCCAGCATCGGCATCACTGTTAACCCTAATTCAGTGGCTTTTATTACTCTAAACTCAGCAAACATTGGCGCGAGTTCTTTTCGCATAGGCCATTCTTTGGCATATTGGCGTCCAAGCTGCACTTGTGAAATAAGACTTTTTTGCATCATAACTCCTAGGTGCTAACTTTTAAGTAAATAATCAGGTAAAATTATAGTCTTAATAAGTCAATTATACCTTTGTCTAACGTGTAGCTGTAGTGCAACCTCACTATTAGCTTAATACGCGTTTACTGTTCTTGTCAAAAACGGAAAGTCATTATGTCATCTTCGCATGTTCTGGTTCTAAACTGTGGTAGTTCTAGCCTTAAGTTTGCCATTATCGATATCAACTCTGGCGCTGAGGCGTTATCCGGTTTAGCCGAACGCCTCGCTGAACAAGCCCCACTTATTAAGTATAAACACAATGGCAGCAAACAATGCATTGACTTAAACCCAGGTGATGCACACCAAGTTGCTATCAAGCAACTTGTCAAGCTAGTCAAGCAACTCGATTTAGCGCAGAACCTTATCGCTGTTGGTCACCGAGTTGTACACGGTGGTGAACACTTTACGAAATCAGTACTCATCAATGATAACGTGATTGACGCAATCAAACAAACAAGTGTACTCGCCCCCCTACATAACCCAGCAAACTTGCTCGGTATTACCGCAGCACAACATGCTTTTGAAAACCTACCGCAAATCGCGGTATTCGATACCGCTTTCCATCAAACCATGGACAAACACGCATTCTTGTATGCGATACCTTATGCTTTATACACCGAACATGGTATTCGCCGTTATGGGTTTCATGGAACCAGTCATTACTATGTATCGACCCAGGCACATAAAATATTAGGTCTATCTCACGATCAATCTCGCGTTATTAGCGCGCACTTAGGAAATGGTTGTTCAGTAGCAGCCATTAAAAATGGAAAATCTGTAGACACCAGTATGGGCCTTACACCTTTAGAGGGTTTAGTCATGGGCACACGTAGCGGTGACATTGACCCAGGGTTATTTTCATTTTTAGTTAATCAGCTAAATTACACGGCCAGCGCCGTCGATGAACTACTGAACAAGAAAAGCGGCTTATTAGGCATCAGTGAGTTATCAAATGATTGTCGTGCAATTGAAGAAGCCGCTGCGCAGGGACACCCACAAGCAACCCTAGCTCTGGACATTTTTTGTTATCGACTTGCAAAACAAATTGCCGCATTCGTCGTCCCTTTAGGTGGACTTGACGCACTTATTTTTACTGGCGGTATCGGTGAAAATTCAGATGTGATCCGCAGTAAAGTCGTTAATATGCTCGCATTCTTAGGGTTAAATATTGATACAGACAAAAATCTTGCTGCCCGTTTTGGTAATCAAGGCGTTATCACCTCTCAAATTCAACCATGCGCCATTGTGATCCCCACTAATGAAGAGTGGGTTATTGCAACCGATGCTGCAACAATCGCTCAGGAGCAATAATATGGGTCGTCGTATTATGCTCATCCCTATCTCAACTGGTGTTGGTCTAACGTCTATCTCTGTTGGTCTAGTACGTGCACTTGAACAAAAAACTGTTAAAGTCAATTTTTTTAAACCAATTGCACAGCCACGTAAAGACGATGAAGGCCCAGAGAAATCAACGGTCATAGTTCAACAAGGATCAACCATACAACCACCAACTCCATTCGCGCTAAGCTATGCAGAACAAATGATAGGTGATGGTAAAGGGGATGATTTACTTGAAGAAATAGTTGAGCGCTTTGAAAGTGCCATTTCTGATGATGAAGTTGCAATTATCGAAGGCATGGTGCCAACTCGCCTACAACCCTATGCGGGCCGGGTAAACCGTGAGATTGCACAAACGCTGGGGGCTGACATCGTATTTGTGCTCACACCAGGCAATGACAATAACAGCCAACTAGAAGATAGGCTCGAGATTGCGGCGGGTAATTATGGAGGTGTCGACCACAGTCGTGTTTTGGGCTGTATTTTTAATAAAGTAAATGCGCCCCTAGATGAAGAAGGCCGTGCACGTGCCGACCTTGTTGATCAACATAAGCCAGAAGAGTTAGAAAACGAAATAAATAGGCTGGCCTCTCTGCCCATCTTTAGAAAACATCCATTTAAGCTGCTCGCAACCATTCCGTGGGATTTTGATTTGGTTGCACCACGCGTTATTGATTTAAGTAACTATTTAAATGCTGAAATAATGAATGCAGGAGATATGGCGCACAGACGCCTTCGCCGTGTGACATTTTGTGCCCGAACAGTATCAAACATTCTCAATCACTTTACCCCTGGCGCGCTGTTAGTAACGCCAGGTGATCGCTCTGACATTCTGGTTGCAGCTTGTCTATCTGCAATGAATGGTACCAAGTTAGGCGCAATTTTACTGACTGGTGGATTCAAACCTGAACCTCGCATTATGAGTTTATGTGAACAAGCAATGGAAACAGGATTGCCGATCCTTGCAACAGATGCTGATACATGGCGCACTTCATTACTACTGCATAACTTTAATATGGAAGTACCAAGTGATGATGAGCAACGTATTGATAAGGTTAAACAACATAATGCTAACCACATCGATTCAGAGTGGCTAGATAGCCTAGCGCAAGGGGTAGCGAAAACACGAAAACTATCCCCTCCTGCTTTTCGTTATTTATTAACAGATCTTGCTCGTAAAGCAGATAAAACCATTGTCCTACCTGAAGGTAACGAACCAAGGACAATTAAGGCAGCCGCAATTTGTGGTGAACGTGGTATAGCGAAAACTGTTTTATTGGGTGATAGAGAAGAAATTGAGCGTATTGCCTTACAACAAGGCGTTGAACTAAACGAAAATGTTACAATCTGTGAACCTCATAATGAGATAAGCAATTACATTGTGCCTATGGTGGAGTTACGTAAAAATAAAGGGCTAACAGAGGTTGTTGCTGAGGAGCAACTACAAGATAATGTAGTACTCGGTACCATGATGCTTGCACAGTCTCAAGTTGATGGGCTTGTCTCAGGCGCCGTTAATACAACAGCAAACACCATACGTCCGTCATTACAGCTCATTAAAACAGCACCAGGCTCATCTTTAGTGAGTTCTGTCTTTTTCATGTTGTTGCCAGATCAAGTACTCGTCTATGGTGATTGCGCTATTAACCCAGATCCAACCGCTGAGCAATTAGCAGATATCGCGATTCAGTCTGCAGATTCTGCCGCTGCATTTGGCATTGAACCACGTGTTGCTATGATAAGTTATAGCACGGGTACTTCTGGGCATGGTGCTGACGTTGATAAAGTGCGCGAAGCGACCGAACTCGCTCAGCAAAAACGTCCAGATTTAGATATTGATGGGCCGCTACAATATGACGCGGCAATTATGGAGAATGTTGCGAAGAAAAAAGCCCCAAATAGCAAGGTTGCGGGAAAAGCCACTGTATTTGTATTCCCTGATTTAAATACCGGTAACACTACCTATAAAGCAGTACAAAGAAGTGCTGATTTAATCAGTATTGGCCCTATGCTACAAGGGATGCGCAAACCGGTTAATGATTTAAGTCGTGGTGCGTTAGTGGATGATATTGTTTATACAATTGCACTCACAGCTATTCAAGCACAGCAAATCATAGACGCTAGCTCACAAAGCTGAGTTGTTTTAGCCAAGTGTTAAAAAGGTTTTAATTTTTATCGCTTGGCTATACTATTAACTTAATTAGTTTTTATAGAGCTTACGGGATGTCAAAGCAAACCTTACAGTTGCTCAACCAAGACTTTACCATTCATAGCTTAGACTGTGATGATACAATCCCCACAACGGTTTTAAATGCAAGTATTTTTTTTATTGCCAAAACCGATGAAGAGTTATCAATTGTCTGTCCTAGTGATATAAAGCTGCGTAGTTTTTCGGCAGAGAAGCACTGGCGAGCATTAGAAGTTGTTGGCCCATTAGGCTTTTCTCTCACGGGGATCATGGCTGATATTTCTGGGGTACTTGCTAATGCAAATATTTCTATTTTTGCGATGTCCACCTATGATACTGATTTCATTTTAGTTAAAGAGCAGCAAATTGATGTTGCTATTCATGCCTTAAAAAAAGACGGCTATATGGTGCTTTAAATGCAATTCTCCCCTGTCATCGCTTACACTCCTATCAACGCAATACCAAACCCATTCATGCATCTTGCAAGCCCGTTCAGTGGCAAGGTTTTACCTCTGAGCTCACACCCAGAACCTTTATTTGCTCAAGGGATGCTTGGTAGAGGTGTTTGCGTGCAACTGAGTAGCTGTAAAGTAGTGTCACCTGTACACGGAACCATTGAGCAAATTAATCGTCATGGAACAGAGTATATTATTACTGCACAAAATGGCCTAAAAGTACTCGTCAACATACTGATCCCCGCTGAATATTCGAGTACCCAATATCAAACGGCTAATGCATTTGGTAAAACCGATATACAACAAGGAGACATTTTGGCCTATTTTGATATTCCCAACTCGGTGACCCCTACAATGGGCTCTTTGGTGCTCATCAATGCAGAAAAACTTGGACCATGCTATCATCCATTGAAACAAGTGAGTGCGGGACAAGATCCTCTCATCACACTCACTAAAACTTGAACAAATTTCAAATGAGGCCAATTTATGACCATCATGTACGGTATCCCTAACTGCGACACAATAAAAAAAGCTAAAAAATACCTTAATGATAACAATGTTGAATTCACCTTTCACGATTACCGTAAAGATGGCGTATCACCCGAGTTAATTGATCAATTCTTCGCTCACCTCGGATGGGAAAATGTGTTAAATAAGCGCGGTACAACTTATCGAGCATTGACTGATGAGCAAAAACAAGCATTAAATGAATCCTCTGCTAAGCAGCATTTACTCGACTCACCTGCAATGATAAAGCGCCCTATTATCGTACATAATGAAGCATTTCATTTAGGTTTCAAAGCACCGCAATATAATGAGATTTTTAGTTAATGAGTGATACGCGCCTGAGTTCCGTGGTACAGCTCGCGCAAACGCTAATACAGCGTGAGTCGATTACCCCCGAAGATGCCAACTGCCAATCATTAATGAACAAACGTCTGAGCAATATTGGCTTTAACATTGAAGAACACTTCTTTGTAGACACATTGAATACTTGGGCAAGAAAAGGCCAAACATCTCCCCATTTTTGCTTCGCAGGACATACCGACGTAGTCCCTGTAGGTGACGAAAAAGCATGGCACTACCCCCCGTTTTCCGGTGTAGTGAAAGATGGGATGCTCCATGGTCGTGGTGCCGCAGACATGAAAGGCTCCCTTGCTGCCATGATAATCGCGACAGAGCAATTTATAAAAAAATACCCAGATCACAAAGGCTCTATTTCATTTTTAGTTACCTCTGATGAAGAAGGTCCGTTTATTAACGGTACAACCAAAGTTGTGGACTTACTTGAGGCCAGGGGTGAAAAAATTGATATGTGCCTAGTGGGAGAGCCTTCTTCTCGTAATGAACTCGGTGATGTCGTCAAAAATGGCCGACGGGGATCCTTAACTGCTCACCTAACAATTAAAGGAAAACAAGGCCATGTTGCATACCCTCATTTGGCAATAAACCCGATCCATAAAGTCGCTCCTTTTATTAGCCGGTTAACTGAGGAAGTTTGGGATGCTGGAAATGATTATTTCCCTGCCACCAGCTTGCAAATATCCAATATCAAAGGGGGAACCGGAGCTGGTAATGTTATCCCCGCTGATGCATATGTTCAATTTAACTTTCGTTTTAGCACGGAGGTCTCTGCTGACGAACTCAAAACTCGAGTTCATCATTTGTTAAGTCAATTCGAGCTAGACTATGACATTGAATGGATACTAAATGGATTACCATTCTTAACCGAACCAGGGCCTTTACTAGACGTGACCTTAGCTGCAATCAAAGACGTAACGGGTGTTGAGAGTACTCCCGAAACGTCAGGTGGCACATCTGATGGTCGATTTATTGCCCAAACAGGTTGTAAAGTCATTGAGCTAGGACCTATTAACGCAACAATCCATCAAGTGAATGAATGTGTAAGTACAACAGATCTTGATAACTTAGCCCTGATTTATGAACGAATTTTAGAAAAACTACTGACCTAATGATGGATGAACACTTAGCGAGTATCGCCTGTGGGCTCACACAAACTCACTTGTGTGAGTATCAAGGGCAATTATTGCACCGAGATATTATTGATGATTTAGTATGCTTAACCCAGCATGCAAAAGACGCTGGGTTCACACTTTCAATTGCATCGGGCTATCGAAATTTTGAGCGACAGATGCTTATTTGGAATAATAAGTTTCTTGGTAAACGCACAGTTTTAAATAAACAGAATGCTCCAGTGAACCTCACTGGGTTTGACGATTTAGAAAAGTGCCATGCGATCATGCTGTTTTCTGCATTACCTGGGGGGAGTCGGCACCACTTTGGTACAGACCTAGACATCTATGCGATAAACAGCCTTCAAGACAACCAAAAATTACAACTTGAACCTTGGGAGTACGCAAAAGGGGGTCCTTTTTATGACTTTAACTGTTGGTTAGACAGTAACTTAGCAAAGTTTGGGTTTTATCGGCCGTATGCACGCTTTAACGGTGGTGTTGCTGCTGAACCTTGGCATATTAGCCATGTAAAAGTCTCCTCATATATTTCTCAGGCGCAAAATGTAGATAATCTTCAAAGTGCGATACAGCTATTTGACGTTGCAGGGAAACAAACTATTCTAGCAAACATATCACAATTACATTCCCAATATATAAACAATACGTGCTCACCCTAGACGACTTTTTTGTTTCAAGTAAAAGCCAATAGATAATACAATTAATACTGCACATATACATTGGATGACACTGACTGACTCACCTAAAAATAGCACACCAGAGATTAACGTGATCACAGGTACACTTAACTGCATAGTAGCCGCCTTGTCTACCTGCAACCAAAACAGGCTTTGATACCATAAAACATAGCCAACACCTGATGTTATCGCTCCACAGATTATACCGATAACAACACCGTGCCATGAAAATTGAATCGCAGAGATAAACGGAAATATAGCAGGCACAAACACCATGGCTCTAAGAAAGCATCCTGCAGTACTTTGAATGGGGCTCTGCCCTTCTAATTTTAATTTGGTACCATGCAGACTATATGCCCCCCAACCAATGCCACTTAACCCCATCGCCAACACTGCATACCAATTAGGATGTGACACGGAAGGGTTGAGTAAATATGCTAGGCTCAATAATGCAACGCTTAATGCACCCCACTGTAGTAGTGATAATTTTTGCCCCTGAATAATACCCCCTATTACCATAGTGAATGTTACCACCACAAATAATATCAAGGCACCAAAGCCCGCATCTAGCGCTGTATAAGCAAAACTAAAACCAATTAAATAGACTAGCAGCGCAATTGCCCCATACCAGCTTCCGCACTGTGATAATGCTCTATTTTTTTGCTTGGAAAGTAACAGAAATAATATCAGCACAAAAGCACCACTACATAAACGGATCACCGTAAACGTCACTTCATCTAACAAGTCTTCATTAAAAACATAGCGGGCAATTAAAGAGTTAAGTGCAAAACATACGAGGGCTAGTACCAAAATAAAATACTTCATAAAAACAAACTTTTTGCTCAATCCTATTGGTTGTAGTCCATATTATCAGTAAACAAACACTTACCGACGTTTTAGCATAATAAAAAAGCGGGACTTAGCCCGCTTTCATTCCCAACGTAATTTACACTTGCTGGTATCCATCAAAGAAATGCTTAATTCTCTGCATTGCTGGTTCTAATTCATCTTTATGAGGTAGAAAAACCAGTCTAAAGTGATCTGGCTGTGGCCAATTAAATGCGCGCCCAGGGACCAACATAATTTTCTCTTGGCTTAATAAGTCAAGCATCATCTGCTCGTCATTCACAACATTAAATTTAGCCATGTCTATCTTCGGAAAAGCGTACAATGCTCCTTTAGGCTTAACACAGGTGATCCCATCAATTGCATTAAGGCCTTCAGTTACGATATTACGTTGCTCGTAAAGCCTTCCACCTGGTAGAATCAAATTATCAATTGACTGAATGCCACCCAATGCTTGTTGAATAGCAAATTGCGCGGGCACATTTGCGCATAAACGCATAGAAGCCAACATATTAAACCCGGTGATCAAATCAGTCATAGCACTTATTCTACCGCTTAAAACCATCCACCCCATCCGCAAACCGGCGGCTCGGTACGATTTTGCTAAGCCGTTAAATGTGATAACAGGTAAATCATCACACATAGCTCCAATAGACGTATGCTCTAAACCATCGTAAATAATTTTTTCATAAATTTCATCACTCAATAACAGCAACTTATGCTCACGTGCAATATCAATAAGACCTTGTAACAGTGTTCTATCATACACTGCACCAGTGGGGTTATTTGGGTTTATCAATACCAACGCTTTTGTTTTCGTTGTAATTTTGGCTCGAATATCTGCCAAATCAGGAAACCAGTCTTGTTCTTCATCACACAAATAATGGACTGGCGTTCCGCCTGCCAGCTTTACTGACGCTGTCCATAAGGGGTAATCTGGAGCCGGTATTAAAACTTCATCACCGCTATCAAGCAATGCCTGAGTGGTCATTTGAATTAACTCACTCACCCCATTACCAATATATATATTGTCTACATCAATATTCGGTAAGTTTTTTTGCTGGTAATGCTGATAAATTGCTACCCGAGCTGAATATAACCCTTTTGAATCACAATAACCTTGCGCTAAATGTAGGTTTCGGATGATATCTCGATGCATGTCTTCTGGCATATCAAAACCAAATACGGCTGGGTTACCAATATTTAATTTTAAGACCTTTTGACCTTCATCTTCCATTTTTTTCGCTTGATCAAGCACAGGACCACGAATGTCGTAGTACACCCCATTTAATTTATTACTTTTTGTTAGTTTAGACATTTTCATCTCCCTCTCGACCCTAGAATAGCTTACAAAGCATCCTAAAAACTAGAGGGGGAAAACGATTTTTAAGAGGTTTTTCTTAAGATATAATTAAAGAGACGCTTTAGATGACAACCACTGTAACAGCTGAGCTTTTGACCCTGCCACTTGACCGGATAAGCATGCAACATTCTCTTGAACTGACTCATTATCTTCATTTATCAAGCCTTGCTCTATCGCACGCGCAGCATTACTCAAGCTCATCGCTCCAAACTGTGCCGCGTTTGACTTTAAGCTATGTGCGTGACGGATTGCATCTTGATTATTTGCATTCAGCGCCATTCTTAATTCATTTTCGAGTCTTTCAAATTCATCACAACAAAAAATAAGCGTATCTTCAAATTGATCGCCTAAAAGTGATTGCATACCTTCTAAAGCATCTTCATTAATGGTTACATTCATAACAATCCCTTCGCTTTGTTTCATACTTGTAATGCTAGTCAATTCAGACACTATTAGCAAAACAATTCACGATATATGGTACTATTTGTCTAGGTTTTAAATCCACGAGTAACCCATGAAACGCTCACAATGCTCAAACTGTACATACCCGACTACCACTTGTGTTTGCAAATACCTTCAAGACCCAATTAAAAATAGAACCAGAATCATTATTTTGCAACATCCCGATGAAGCCGACCTTGCTAAAAACACGGTTCGCTTATTAAATTTACAATTGGACAATATTGAGATTTTTGTGGGGGAGTCCAATCAAGACTTTGCACAATTACAAACGCAGTTAAATTTGTCATCGTGTGCATTATTATACCCAGGAAAAGAATCCATAGCCGTTGAGGATATTCCCCAATCAGGTATTGAAATTGATACCCTATTAGTTATTGATGGAACATGGAAAAAAACCAATAAAATACTCGCGCTGAACTCATGGCTGCATGCACTCAAGTTTGTCAGTTTCAAGCAGTTACCAAAAAATCAATATTCAATAAGAAAAGCAGAACAATCATACAGCTTATCAACATTGGAAGCAGTTGGCCTTTTTCTTACTTGCCATGAACATGTTAACTCCCAACCATTGCTTAATTTGTTACAGGGTATGATTGAACAGCAAACAAAATATATGCCCCCACACGTAAAAGCACGCTATTCATGATGAGAGTTTCCCGAGTTATGCAAAAGTTTAATCGTCAAGGTCCTGACTATCGCTTTGATGATCAAGTTGATTTTGACGAAGTGCGTGATACTTTTGGGTTGTGCACAATCTCTATTGGCCAATGGGTAACCAAACCTGAACGATTAGCGAGTGCAAATTTAGTCTATGATGCATTTGCAGATTTGGCACAAATCCTTAACATTCCTCCTTATGTTATTGGGTTGCGGGGAACACTCAACTTTTCATTTGGTACAGGTGGTCAACTGGGTGTTCAAGCTCACTATGATAGCGGCTCACGTACATTAGCGTTGGCAAAAAATGCTGGGGCTGGCGCGATCGCACATGAATGGTGGCACGCATTTGACCACTATATCTGCAAGCGCCTCTTTAATAACAGCTCTGCACATGGATTTGCATCAAGCTACTGGTTACATAGCGCAAACATGACGCCTCACCCTTTGAACAATCTATTAAATGACTTTTATAAAGCATGTATGCTAGATCAAAGTGGTGTAAACCCCAGTATATTTTTCGTCCGAGCAGTCGAATTAGATAAGCAATACCAACAACTTTATTTCAGCAAACCACAAGAGCTTACAGCAAGAGCGTTTGAGGCATGTATCGCTTTTAACTCAAAAATACACAACGAATTTTTAGTCAGCGGTGTCAAAAACAGTGAGCTTGCAAGTCTTGGTGGCTTTCCGTGCCCTACTCTTCGAGCTAAATTGTCGCACTCTATATTCCGCTACTTTAACGCGCTAGGTGTTGCTTTACATCAGTAACTCGATTCGCTTTAGTTAGCCAGCCCAAGTAATCACTCATCGCTAACGGCTTTGAAATAAAATACCCTTGACCAAAGTCACACCCATAACCCTGCAGCCGAGTATAGCTAGCTAAGCTTTCTATGCCTTCTGCTACCACTTTTGACCCCAAACTATGTGCCATATCACACGTTGCTTTACATATGGTTTGATTACTTCGAGAAGTTTCAATATTCATAACAAACTGCTTATCTATTTTCAATTCATCAAATCCTAATTGACTTAGATAAGCCAAAGATGAATACCCGGTACCAAAGTCATCTATCGCCACCTTGATCCCTATCCTGCGGTAATCATCAACCACCTCTTTTAAGTTTGCTTCTTTGCCTATTGTGACTGATTCCGTGATCTCTAATATAATTTGCCGTGGATTAAGATTTAACTCATTAATCAACGTGATCAATTGCACTGTGAGTTCTCTTTTTGATAAATCCTTCCCTGATATATTCAACGATAAAACATGGCTAGGGAATTGCTCTACTATTTGCTTTTGGTACCGTAAGCCTTGTTCAATAACCCATTCAGTTACTGAATATATCATCCCTGACGATTCCGCTATCGGAATAAACTCATCTGGAGGTACTTGACCTAAATCTGGATGGCTCCACCTGAGTAACCCTTCACATCCGTGTACCTTACCAGTCGTTAAATTAATTTGAGGCTGCATATATAACGCAAACTCCCCCTTATCCAGCGCCGTTTTCAAAGCCGATGTAACCTTCAGCCTTCGCTCAGAAACAACCGAGTTTGCGACATCAAACAACTGCCAACGCTCACTACTTGCACATTTTGTTGCCAATGCTAGCCTAGCGCGTTGTACTAATTTCTCAGCGCTTTTTGCATGCACCGGAGAATGTGCTACGCCAATTTCTATTTTATCAACGAGCTGGTGCCCTTTCAGCTCAATACCTTCTTCAAATACTGACGATAACAAACACACATATTGTTCAACTTGAGACAACGACAGTTTTCCGACTAGAATCACTGCAAAAACCGACTCATCGAGTCGATAAATGTCCGTATGTTTATCGTTGCGCTTGGTACTGATCGTTGAGTTACCATATGTGTCTAGCTGCAAATTTAATTGCTCAAAGAGGTTTTTTAAATGCCTATCGGCATAGTCCATGCCATAATTTAGGCGAATACTATTAAGCACCAACGGCTTAAACAAAAGCAATGTGTGGTGTTTGTGGCCTGCTGCAAGCTTGCTCAACTCGCGACTTAATGCAAGCCTGTTGGGTAGCCCCGTATCTTTGTCATGAATCGTATAAAATACAAATGCGTCTCTTTGTCTTTTATCACGCAAGTAGATAAGGAACCCCAGTAGAGTGACATGGAAGATAACAGCTAATTTACTGGCGCTCACTAGTGCGCTATTAATAAATATCCCCATTTGCATACTGACCCAGGTAAACGCTAGAATAAACATCGGGAGCCATGCAAGTATGACGACCCATATTTCTCGCGCATGCTCCTTTTTTAGATAACTACACATACCGACCCCAAGCCCCAATGTCGTTAAAACACTCAACGCTTGAACCTGCACTGCAATCGAAGACCCCATTCCAATCGATAACACAGCCATAAATACCAACAAGCCAGTCAGTATTAAAGTCGGCAATTTTAATTGTTTTACATGCTTATCTATTTTAAAAAAGCTATAGTGGAACAACAAACACGCAGCTAAACCTAACACCACAAGCGCACTACAATGATGCGTGACCCACCTTGCGATGCTTTGTGGTAAGTAGTAATAAATACTGCCATTGTTTGCACTGCATTGCAGCGCCAGTAACAATAAATAGCCACCTAAATATGATAAGTACTTTCTAGCGCTAAATATTGCAATCAGTACGATAAACAACGCAACAAAGTAGAGCAAACCTAGCTCTAGACCATACCAAAATAACCGTGCTTGTGCTTGCTCAGAAAAGTCTCTCACGGAGAGTCTTTGATGCTCTATTTTAGTGTTGAAGGGCGCTCTAATTCGAATATAAATCTGTTGCGGTGTGTTAGAAGTCGTATACTTAATATGAGGGTAAATACTTTGTAAACGGGGGAGTACGGCGTTATCTATAGGTAGGTTGACTGCTTGAACAACCCGAGCTCCCTCAACAACATACAGGTCAAGCAGGGTTTCAACAGGTTTATAAATAGTGAAGATTTCTTCTCTAATGACATTACTGTCCTCGGCTGGAATATCCACTTTCAGCCACGTCGAGATTGCTTTTTCTGCAATCGCTTGATTGATATTTACAGCAGAAAACAGTCCTTCCCCATAAATGATCTCATTAATTGTGACTTCATTGCTGGTATCGTTAAACACCTGAGCAGCCTGTAAATAATTGCTAAACAAGTGTGTTATCAATATCAGAGCTATTGCATGTAATGCCTTTTTACATACCCACATACCATCTCCTTGATGTCGAGGCATGCAACAGCCTCGTTCAATCAATATTTAAGTATGTAAACTTTACTCAGTATTGCCAGTTATGAATTAAAATATTCATATATTTTACACTGTCTTCTGAGACGCCTAAAAGCTAGGCTTTATTGTCATCACTAATACGGCTTGCTACCGCGCTATTTTGCCCTTTGTATTTCGCATCTTTTCTCGCATTATATGGCGTTGCGGCTTCACTGCTCATCGTTTCAAAACTCAGTGCACCAATTTTCATATTAGGCCTTAATGCTAAAGGGAGCTTACCTGAGTTATAAAATTCTAATACAATGTTCCCTGACCATCCTGGATCAATTCTATGAGCTGTAACATGAACCATTAAACCCAATCGTGCCAATGAAGATCGTCCGTCTAACCAACCAACAAGGTCCGCTGGCAATGTAACCGACTCAAACGTAATAGCCAATGCCAATTGACCGGGATGCAAAAAAAACGCTTCATTTTCTTCAAGTACAATTTCATCGCTCATGATCGACTCCATTGCAGCATTAAGTTGGTCTTTTGGTCCGCTCAAATCAACATATGGTGCAGCGTGATCTTGAAAAACTCTAAACTTATTCCCCAATCGTAAATCCAGCGTAATACCTGAAATCATTCCGTCTTCAGGAGGTGGGTCAATAATAATGCGCTGTTGTTCTATCGCTTGTTTTATATGCGTATCTGATAATCTCATTGATTAGTCATCCGTTATTACAATATCGACCGTTGAAGTCGCTTGCGTTTGATAATGCAGTATGCTGCTAACAAGTTGAGCGCACGCAGTATAATTGCTTGCTTGATTTGCTGGCAGCGTTGAAATATTTCCACCTAGCTCTGACGTTTCACGAATTGCAACATTCAGTGGCACTTCAGCCAGTAAAGGAACACCATGACGACTCGCTAATTCTGCGCCACCATGCTCACCAAAAATATGATTTTTTTGTCCACAATGAGTACATAAGAAATGGCTCATATTTTCAATCAGACCTAAAATAGGTAAATTAACTTGATTGAACATAGCGATACCTTTTTGCGCATCTGCCAACGCTAAATCTTGTGGTGTAGTAACAATCAGGGCACCGCTTGCTGGCACTTTCTGTGTCATTGTTAATTGTATATCGCCAGTGCCAGGCGGCATATCAACAATTAAATAGTCCAAATTACCCCAATCGGTTTCATTCAGTAACTGATTTAATGCTTGTGATGCCATCGGCCCTCGCCAAACTGTGGCGTTTTCAGCCGGTACTAAAAAACCGATCGATTGAATTTTTATTGCATCTTTTACGATAGGGTTGAGGGTTTTATTATCTTTTGAAGACGGCTTCTCATTTTTCACACCAAAAATAGACGGAATAGAAGGCCCATATATATCCGCATCTAATACACCAACATTCGCCCCCTCTGATACGAGCGCTTGAGCTAAAAATGCCGCGGTTGTAGACTTACCAACCCCGCCTTTCCCTGACGCCACCAAGACGATGTGTTTTATTTTTTTATATTTAAACTGCTCAGGTAAGTGTACATTAATTGTAACCGTGACGCGCTTATCTAAGTGCTCGCTTAAATAAGTAGCTAATGCAGTGTTCGCACTTTGCACTGCAAATGGGACCAACAACGTAATATCTAAGACGTCTGGTTTGTCAGTATAACGCTCCACCCATTCATGCTCAATACCAAGCGGAAATACCCCACTTTTATAGCCTTCAAGTAAAGTAAATAACCGCGATTCATCGGAATTATCTTTCTTAAATAGTTTATTGATGCCAAACATAAAAATAAAACGTACTCGAGTGATGAAAAAGGCTTCGGAATTATGTAACATTCAACCCATTAAAACCAGTCTATTAATGCTTTACATGGCTACCAACTGGCAATTGTAAACTAAAACTTAGAGGGTTGGCTGTTTCTTAAACAGAACCGCTCAAAATTCACGGAACCGTTATGACTAAGAGAAAAATTCTCATCACCAGTGCTTTACCTTATGCCAATGGCCCAACACACTTAGGCCACATGCTTGAGTATATACAAACGGATATTTGGTCACGCTTTCAAAAACTACGTGGTCACGAAGCGTATTATGTATGTGCTGATGACGCACACGGTACTCCTATTATGCTCAATGCCCAAAAGCAAGGGATCTCGCCAGAGGAAATGGTGAAAAATGTCAGCATAGAACGCCAACGAGATTTCGCTGACTTCAATATTGAATTTGATAACTATCACAGTACGCATAGCGATGAAAATAAAGAACTGAGCGAACTGATTTATAACCGCTTAAATGACAAAGGGCATATTAAAAAACGGACAATTTCACAGCTGTTTGATCCTGAGAAAAACATCTTTTTACCTGACCGTTTTGTGACTGGTACATGCCCTACATGTGACGCAACAGAGCAAAATGGTGACAGTTGCGATGCATGTGGTGCGACATATAGCCCAACAGAATTAAAAGAGCCGCGCTCTGCAATGTCTGGCGCTGTCCCTATCTTAAAAGACTCTGAGCACTTTTTCTTCGATTTGCCTGCATTCGAAGGCATGCTAAAAGAATGGTTACATTCTGGTTCAATTCAAACTGAAATGGCTAATAAGCTTGACGAATGGTTTGCTGATGGTCTTCAGCAATGGGATATCAGTCGAGATGCGCCTTACTTTGGTTTCGAGATCCCAGGTGCTCCTGGAAAATACTTTTACGTTTGGTTAGATGCACCAATTGGCTACATGGCGAGCTTTAAAAATCTATGCGATAAAAAAGGCATCAATTTTAATGATTTCTGGTCTGAGAATTCAAATGCCGAGCTTTATCACTTTATTGGCAAGGATATCATCTATTTCCACAGCTTATTTTGGCCTGCTATGTTAGATGCTGCAGAATTCCGGAAACCAACGAATGTATTCGCGCACGGTTTTGTTACAGTCAACGGTGCCAAAATGTCTAAGTCTAAAGGCACATTTATCAAAGCTCGTACCTACCTTGAGCATTTAGACCCTGAATTCTTGCGTTATTACTTTGCAGCAAAACTCAATGGGGGAATCACTGATTTAGACCTAAACTTAGAGGATTTTGCACAACGTGTTAACTCAGACCTAGTTGGTAAAGTTGTTAACATAGCCTCTCGTTGTGCTGGGTTTATAACTAAAAAGTTTGATGGAAAAATCTCTGACACAATACTTGAGCCAGAGCTCATAGCTGAATTCCAATCAGCCGCTAGCGTTATTGCAGAGCATTATGAACAACGTGAGTACAGTAGAGCCATTCGTGAAATAATGGCACTTGCAGACAAAGCAAATCAATTTATAGATGCACAAGCACCATGGGTACTGATCAAAAATGAAGAAACTCATGAACAAGCACACCAAGTGTGCTCTTTGGGTTTAAATTTATTCAAGATCCTAATGACGTATTTAAAGCCAGTATTACCTGCTATGGCTAGTAATGTGGAACAGTTTCTAAATACAGAATTGACATGGGACAGTGCACAAGAAATATTATCTGATCACCCGATCAATAAATTTAAAGCACTAATGCAACGTGTTGATATGGATAAAGTCAATACAATGCTAGATGAGTCAAAGGAAAGTTTGGTTGCGACAACCCAAGCAACAATTGATCCAAGTAGCCCACTTGCGAAAGAACCGATTGCCGAAGAGATTGAATTCAATGACTTTGCCAAGGTTGACCTGCGAGTTGTCAAAATAGCTAAAGCTGAGCACGTTGAAGGCGCTGACAAACTACTCAAACTCACCCTTGATTTAGGGGGAGAAACAAGACAAGTCTTTGCCGGTATCAAGTCGGCGTACGCACCTGAAGATATTGAAGGCAAACTAACAGTGATGGTTGCTAACCTGAAGCCTCGTAAAATGCGCTTTGGGATGTCAGAAGGTATGGTCTTAGCTGCAGGACCAGGTGGTAAAGAAATTTACATATTAAGCCCAGACAACGGTTCAGAACCTGGCATGCGTGTCATGTAAAAATAGCCAAATTGAGAAATGGCCAATTAAGAGGCCATTTCTTTTACACTGTCGATTGGTATTTTTAGCTTCACAGCAATACCTTTTCCTTCTTCT
This sequence comes from Pseudoalteromonas sp. MMG013, assembly GCF_018100885.1. Classification (NCBI taxonomy): domain Bacteria; kingdom Pseudomonadati; phylum Pseudomonadota; class Gammaproteobacteria; order Alteromonadales; family Pseudoalteromonadaceae; genus Pseudoalteromonas; species Pseudoalteromonas sp. MMG013. The sequence goes on from NZ_JAGJEE010000015.1 coordinate 73,134, forward strand.
GAGAAACACTTAATTTCCCCTTTTAATAACTGCGTCACTAAATTATAAACAATGTGCATCCCCAGCCCACAGCCACCCTGGCTGCGCTTAGAAGTCACAAAGGGGTCAAAAATGGTTTTTAACATCTCCTCATTCATTCCTACACCGTCATCCGTATAATTGACATACCAACTACTCTCATCCACCGCAACAGTCACTAACACCTCTCCATTACCACGTTTTTCAAAGCCATGCAGTACTGAATTATTGAGTAAGTTAGTTAATATTTGATAAATCGCCCCCGGATAAGTTGTTAATATCACAGTGTCACTTCCTGATACATGGATAGTGATCTCCTTGCCTTTTATCAATGGTTCTAAAGAATGAAATACATCTTCAACATATTCTTTAAGGTTGATTTGACGAGACGTTTCACTAGACTGGTCAACTGCCACTTGCTTAAAGTTACCTATTAAGTTTTGCGCCCTATCTAAGTTCCTCAGAATGAGCTGGTATCCTTGCGTTTGCTCTGCAATCGCTTTAACTAAATCATTTTGTTTCAAAGTTTTATCTGCTAATTTCTTTTCAACTACTTGCAAACACTCTTGATTATATGTCATCGCGGTTAGTGCGACGCCCAAAGGCGTGTTAATCTCATGCGCTACTCCGGCCACAAGCCCACCGAGTGATGCCATTTTTTCACTTTCGATAAGCTCTTGTTGAGTTTGTTTCAGTGTTAACATTGCCTGCTCGAGCATTTGATTCTGTTTATAAAGTTCATTTGTACGCATTTCTACTTTAATTTCAAGTTGCTCATTAAGCAGTTGTAGCGCATTTTGGTGTGTTTTGAGTTCGGTAATATCTTTCAATGCCCCAGCAATTCGAATGGCTTTACCACTTTCGTCTCTATCAACTACTTTTCCCCGATCTAAAACCCATGCCCATTGACCACTTAAGTCTTTTACTCGTATTGCGATTTCATAACTTTCAACGTTTCCACGAATACAAGCTTCGACTTTATCTTCTAATAAAATATTATCTTTTGGGTGAACAAACTGTATAAAATCGTCCAGCTGCATGTGATTCTCGGCTTTCCCATAATCCACTCGAGGTGAAACACAGTGTCTATATATCGTCTGTTGATCTAAATGCCAATCCCACAACTCATCACCACTTGCCCATAGCGACAACTCTAGCCGTTGCCGTAATTCACTCATTTTCTGATTATCGGCCACGACCTGCCTATACCGCTTCTGTCTTATCCTTACTGTCAAGATAATTAACGCAAGTAAGGTCAATACATATAATGTCTTCGCATATATATCCCACCACCATGGCGCATCTATTTTAAGCTCAAAACGATGTATAGGTGACTGCATATTAAAACGATTAATTGTATATGACTCAATAATATAACTCCCTGGATCTAAGCGTAATAAATTGACTTGGCGAACCCCTTTTGCCAGCTTAAGCCATTTATCACTCAATCCAATCACTCGGTAATAGAATTGCTGTTGCTCCGAGCCATAATCTAAACTGGAGTATTGTAACGAGACAATATCTTGATCATATTTCAATAACAATGATTCAGCCAATTCTGGTGCTGTTTTTAAAAGCCCTTCATCACTTGGCGTTAAGCTCTTCCCTAACAGCTCAATATGACTAATCAGCAACGGGCTAGCTGAATTATCTAAACGAAGCTTTTGTGGATAAAATTGATTAAAACCCATCGCACCACCAATAAAAACACGTCCATCAGGTGCCAACCACGCAGCGTTATAATTAAATTCATTGCCTTGAACGCCATCTACCGGAGAGAAGTTATAAATTTCAAAGTTATTGGTGTTGATCTGACTTAACCCCCCACTACTGCCTACCCATAAATGATTTAGATTATCGAATACAAGACCCCAAATTGCGTTATTTGCTAAACCACTTTGCTGAGTAAAAACACGCTCAACAGTAAACTCTTTTGTCACCAATGATAGGCCTGACTCACTGGCAACCCACACCCGACCATACTGGTCTTGTTCAAGCATAAATACTAGATCTGATACTAAGCCTTCTGCTGTTGTCAGATTCTCCAGTTTCCCATCAATATCTCGATACAGTCCGTTGCCAATTGATCCGAACCACAGCTCTCCATTAACCACTGACATTGATGATACATGGCTAGGCGCGTTCTGCTCATTTGTATATAGTGACTTTAGAGTCTCGGATGTCGCATCAAAATACATTGCTCCCATGGTTCTAGAACTAACCAGAACTTTATTTTTAAACAAAAACACATCATTAAAACTCAGTTCTGGCCCATTGCCTATATCAGGTTTTAAATGAAGTAATTTCTTTGTTTTCAAATTAAACGACACCACACCGTTACCCCGAGTAGTGGCCCAAAGGTGATCGTCGTCAAAAAGTATCCGCGTGACAAAGCTTCCGTCAAGTACCTTTAATAATGGATATAGATCATGTGCGCCATTAAACCCCTTACCATCAAATATATGAACACCATTAGATGTTGCTAACCAAATTCGATCATTACGGTCTATGGCAAAATTACGAATATCAGCTGACTTGATTGGCGCACTGGGGTAGTTGTACTCACTGACATGGCCAAATGATTCACTTAACTGGCTAAAAAAGTGCAGACCACGCGTTTCAGTACCAATCCACAGATCTTGGTTTTTGTCCCTCATAACGGTGAGAATATTATTGTCCTGAAGACCTTCATGTTGTCGGTCACGTTTATACCAGTGATTTAACAACTTACCCTGTAAGTCAAGTAGGTATACACCGTTGTCACTGGCAACTAATAATTCGTTGCCAGTGATGGCTAAACTATGAAGTGTGATGTTCTGCACCGCATCAAAATTACGCGACCATAAAACCCGTTGATACAAAGTATCATAACTTATCAGACGGTCTGACTTACTGATCAACATAGCGCGTTGACCTTGGTAAATCATATGCTTAAATTCACCGGAGAGCAGTTGTACTGAAGTTTGTGCCTGTTTATGATAAACCATAAACCCTTCATTGCTCAGGTAGAAATAATTGTCACCCCGTTGCACTACATTTCTTATGTAACTACCTTCTATTTTTAAAGCTTGGGGTACCAACGTCGCTTTATCAACTTCATAAGAAGTATTATCCTCGGTAGAAACAACAACATGCTCACCTTTACAATCAATCCAATTTACTCGGTCAGATCCAATAACCGGAAACTCGCTGGCCAATAAAGACGTAAACCGTCCTTCAACAGTATGATAAACACTTAAACCTGTACTCGTTCCCACCCACACTTTATCATTACTAACACATAATTCAGTAATAAAACCACCAGCCAAGCTTTTTACGTTTTGCTGCTGTGATGCAAATGTTTTAAATTCATGCCCATCAAAACGATTGAGTCCAGCTTGAGTTCCGATCCATATATAACCAAACTGGTCTTGTGCCAGTGCCATAACAGTCACTTGGCTTAACCCTGCTCGGTAGTCATAATGTCGCATGACCTGAGCGGTATCAGTAAATTGTGGGACTGCCCACAATAATTTACAGAATAGGAATAATAGACAACCAAAACAGTGAACGGTTTTCATATACAGCCATATGCAAGACTCGATTTATAAAATATAGCAAACTGTATAAAAACTAGGAGGTTTTTATTCTAAGTCTAAGCAGAATTTACTTTTCGAACCATCGCCATGTAATAGCTCATACTGTGCTAATTTTCCTTGCTCTAACGTAATAAGGCTTATCGCACTATGAGATACTAAATAGGGTTGCTTTTGATCCCCCTCTTGAAGCGGGTGCTTGTTTACTTCCATTTGCCAACGCTTGGTGAAAAAATTAAGAGGACTCCAAGGGCCATAAAAAATTGAATCTAATTTGTCTAAACAAGCAATGAGCTTTTTTGGAAATTCATTTTTAATGCCTGATGCAGTTAATTGCCAAATACGGTTATCATGGCGACCAAATCGGCTTTGCACTGAAAAACAAAAGGAGTAATGTACATCTCCTGATAATATAATTGTTTCTCTTGGAGTGTCTGGCCGTTTAAAAATATCCAATAACTTCCTTGCTGATCCCTCATGGGCCATCCAATTTTCAACATCTACAACAAGAGGTTGACCGCAAAAATTAAAAAGTGCTTGGATCGCTTCAATCGACTTAACACCAAATACTGGCGGGGGTGATACCAGTATCACGGCATCATGATCAAGGAGCATATCTTGCAACTCCATCAACATTTCCCAGTCCATTAAGCCACTGGGTTCTCCGAAATTTTGCTCATTTCGCCAGCGGTGTGTTCGCGTATCCAGCACCACGACTTTCGGGTATGTATTTAAACAAAAGTGCCACCGACCAAATCGCTGTAATGATTTATCTAACGTGTCAAAATGCCAAGTTTCACCTCTAAAGCTGGCTTCAAAAGGTGCTATAAGCGCTTGAGAATCACTCATCGCGTCATTACCTAGACCTTGGAACAACCAATAACTCAACAGTCCGTTGTTAATGATCCTACGGCTCGCATAATTGCTCGCTATTGCTTGCTCCCATTGTGCAGTTAAATTCCAATCATCAGTGACATCGTGATCATCAAACATCATGAGTGTTGACGTATTGGCAAACAACCGTTGCGCCTTTGGCAATTGGGTAATAAAGGTTTGTAGTGCGATCCACTCGTTAGAAAACTTGCTCACCTTGGCCGGATTGTTGCCGTCGTACGTAATTAAACTTCGATCAATCAAAGTCCATGCAATAGGACTAAAAGCGAGCAAATAGTAAGCGATAAACTCTTCAAAATGAATAAGGTGATTACATGCATGCGCACTGGTAAAGTGTGGTTCATCTTTTTTAAAATGATATCCCAAAGACCATTTACTGCACTTTTGCCATGGGGTTTTTGGCAAAAAGTTATGTCGGCTGAATAGTTGTTCTTGTCGCAACTTAGGTAATTGCAACCCATTGTCCGCTTCTTTATACAAGCCAAGTTTATCTATTAACTGACCTATAGCAAGTAGCATTGCTCCCGCTACATCATCGGCATAGATCTGATCGCCAGACATTAACAATAAGCTTGGACCAACTTGCCTGCGCTGTCGATATTGCTGTACTTGATCATCGGCACTGGCTAAGCTATCTGCACTAGGGTGATGGGGGTTACGACATGAGCCATGTAGAATTTGAGTCAGGTTATGCGGAATAACAATTTGTGGTGATGACAACCCAGCATAGCAAAGCGAATCAAGTTGCTGCATAACACCATCAAAGTACAGCATATAATCTAAAGCTACATCGACTGAAAACTCACTTTGGTATGGCCTGATAATCACAGTATGTAAAAAGCAAGACTGACCTAAATTAAGCGTTTTTTGTTCACTCTGTACAGTATAATCAGCCACAGTGAACTCTACCCGTACCGCAACACTAGTAACCAATTGAACACATACTTGATGACGCTCGGCGCGACGAATAATCGGGCCAAGTAACATCAAGGGTAAATTGCTAGTACAATCAGACATTCACTTTTGACGCTAAGTTAAATAAACGATAAAAGTTTTCTGTGGTCGCATCAGCCAATGATTTAAACGGCAAGCCTTTTAAATCCGCAATATAATAGCCCACATCTTGTACATAAGCTGGTTGATTAGTTTTTCCTCGATAAGGAACCGGTGCTAAATAGGGTGAGTCTGTTTCTATCAATAACCTATCTAGAGGCAGTTGCTTAACGACTTCTTTTAGCTCAATTGCATTTTTGAACGTGACAATTCCTGAAATCGAGATGTAAAACCCCATATCAATGGCCTTTTTAGCCATATCCCAATCTTCTGTAAAACAATGTAATACGCCACCACATCGTTCAGCATTATGTGACTTCATAAGAGAAATGGTATCTTCTCTTGCATCTCGAGTATGAATAATAAGTGGTTTGTTTAATTCATTGGCTACTTCAATATGCCCGACAAAACTGTCTTGCTGCACTTTATGTGTGTCTTTTGCGTAATAATAGTCCAGCCCAGTTTCACCCACAGCCACTACACGCTCATGTGATGCTAATGTTCGCAGCAATGCTTTATCCAATTGATCTTTTTGGTCTAAAGGGTGAACGCCACAGGATGCGGAAATATCTTTATAAGGGAGAATAGTTGCTAGCATGTTAGGGAACTGCTCTAAAGTCACGCTCACACACAAAAAGTGCTCTACTTGTTTTGCTCTTGCAGCTTGTAAAATTTCAGGTAAGTCCTGACCTAGCTTGTCAAAGTCAAGTCTATCTAAATGGCAATGGGAATCTACAATCATAACTACTCTTACATGGTGTAGGTGGGTTTATCGGCATTAAGCATCGTACCCAATAACTTAATTATTTTATCGTTAACACGATCTTTGTCGTCAGTAAAACCGATGCCAACACCGGGTGGATTTGAATTTTGCGCACCTTGAGGTGTGATCCATACGATCTTGCCCAAAACTAAGTCATGCTCTAATGCATCAGGTAAGGTTACTCTCATATTGACAGCCTGACCCAATTCATACCGTGTATTTGTTTTAATAAACAAACCACCGTGCTTTAAAGCTGGCATATAACAACGATACAGTTCATCTAAATCTTCAAAATCTACTAATAACTCTTGCACAATGTTACATCCTATTTTATTGCGTTTTGTAACGTATATATTAGCTTAGCTAACCCTAACGATTGATTTAAGCCTAGGATCTGTTGTGTATCTAACATAAAGCGATGCAGAGCTTTTTGCGCTTCATTATAAGCGCTAAAACCCAAACCTTGTTGTAAGCGGTATTTAAGCTGTTGATTGATAAACACGTAAAAAACAGAGTTCAATTGAGTGTGCTCTGTCAAAATCCTTTGTACTTCAGCAAAATTATGACTTTCTTTTAAGTGACTTGCAAATAAGTAGAGTGTTTGAATTTTATCTAGCATACCATCTTGGTGCCACTGTACTAGTTTTAAAGGTTGCAAATAGAACTGCTCTACCCATACAAATTCATGCAGTGGAATATGCTGCTCTGATAACCAGTTTTGTGCACACGACACCTCACTCACAGCCACAGATTGCTGACCACAGCGGCTTAGAACCGTTGCTGGTAATTGACTTTTATCATTGCACGTTAACAAAATATATCGATTTAAATTCGGCTCTTCTAATGTTTTTAACAATGCATTAGCCGCAGAATGCGTCATTTTTTCAGCATCTTTGATAAGGACAACTTTATTGCCACCTTGTAGCGCTGAGTGGTGTATAAAATCACTTAGGGCACGAATGGCATCCACACCAATACTATTTGATTCCGCACTTATTAGCAGTTTATCTGGGTGAGTCTCTGCTGCCAGTAGCCCACAAGCCTTACAGGCATTACAAGGTCTAAAACCCTCTGGTCGCTCACATAATAATGTACTCGCAAGCACTTTAACTAAATCAAATTTGCCAACACCAGGTAAACCAATAAATAATTGTGCATGATGAAAACGCTTTTGCAGGAAACTATCTTGTAATTGCTGCCATAAAACATGTTGCCAAGTATACATACTATGCTTTCACACTAAGATAAAATGTGTCTAATGCAGCAATAATATCTTTATGTACACGCTCTATTGGTTGTTCAGCATTAATAATGACGCAGTGTTCATCAGCGTTTGCAAGCGTTAAATACCGCGCACGCGTTCGCTCGAAAAAACTCATCGCTTCAAGTTCAATTCTATCAAGCTCTCCACGGCCTTTAGCCCGAGCTAACCCGATTTCGGGTCTAATATCTAAATATAGCGTCAAGTCAGGCTTTAATCCTTGTAAAACGATACCAGAAAGTGCAGTTAACGCCTCTTGTGGTAAACCTCTGCCTCCCCCTTGATATGCTTGTGATGACATATCATGGCGATCTCCAACTACCCACTGACCTTTGTTAAGTGCCGGTCTGATAACATTATGCAATAGCTGCATACGGGCTGCATACATCATCATAAGTTCTGTTTCTGCTGCAATGCTTTCTTCATGCTGCTGTTTGACAAGATCACGCAGAGCTTCTGCTAATGGGGTTCCTCCTGGTTCTCGAGTCTGAATAAAGTCAACAGCTTTATCCGCTAAAAACTGCTGGCATGCCTGCATTGCCGTTGACTTACCCGCGCCTTCAAGGCCCTCTATTACGATAAATTTAGCTGTCATTACGTCTCTTTAAAATATACTTTTGCACAGCGCGATTATGCGCTGCTAAATCTTTTGAAAATTGATGCTGTCCATTACCCTTGGCAACAAAATAAAAATAATCCGATGCCTCGGGATGCAAAGCTGCCCGAATAGCATCTTGTGATGGCATTGCAATTGGCGTTGGGGGTAACCCATCTATTCTATAAGTATTATATGGTGTCAATTGACGTAAATCTTGCCGTTTAATATCCCCATCAAATTGCTCTCCCAAGCCGTAAATCACCGTAGGATCGGTCTGCAACCGCATTTTAGCGTGTAATCTATTTATGAAAACCGACGAAATAAGGCCGCGCTCTGGCGCATAACCTGTTTCTTTTTCAATGATTGAAGCCAATATTAATGCCTGATATGGCGTGTTTATTGGCAAATTATTTGCCCGATTATTCCATTCTATATTTAAAACTTCATCCATTTTACTTTTGGCTCTTTGAATGATTGACACCGCACTCGTGCCAGCAGTATAAGCATAAGTTTCTGGGAGTAAATACCCTTCAGCAGATACTTCAAGTGCCAGTAACTCTGTAAGCTTTTCTAATTCAACATCATACTCAATAAAACGACTGGATTTAAGTTTAGCTAGAACACCACGTAGCTGCTCGCCTTCAATGATTGTAAAAAAAAACTGCTGTTGCTGCCCTTCATTAATTTTATTAATTGCAGAAAGCACCGTTAGGCCACGTAAATCGTAAACACCGGCCTTCAATATAACTTTTTCGGGGAATAATTTGGCATAGAGCTTATAAGGTAAGCAGGATTCTAACAACTGTTTGTCTTGCCATGATCGACATAGCTGATTAAACCCTATCCCTTGCTTAACATGATACAAACTTTGTACATTGTTAAGTGGCAATACCTTAAACTTCGATATTTTATATGTCAAAAATATCCCTATAAAGGCGATTAAAGTCATTAGTAACAGCAAAGTTTTTTTCACTTCTATACCTTGTTATTGAGTTTTCTAATGGCTTGGCATGCCATGTCTAAATCATAAACTTTGTTCTCTAATTGAGAAACATGAATACATTCCATTAAACTATTACATACCACAACTACATCCATCTCAAGTAGTTGGTCTAATTTTATTTGTATAGGCTTAATTAAATTCTGTTGAGCTAAGTGTTTTAGATATACCCCTTCAATACCACATTTATCTAGTTGCGGTGTGTAAAACACACCATTTTTGCAAGCTATAATGTTTCCAACAGATGTTTCTATAACGTGGTTGTCTATATCCATCACAAGCACATCATCAACACTAAACTGCATTGCGTCCTGCTTAATCAAAACTTGCTCTAACCGGTTTAACGTTTTTAGACCCGCCAATAATGGCTGATGCCCCAATTGGATATTGCTAATGCCCAAACGTAAGCCACTTTGAGAAAGCTGGTTGTAATGCCCTGGAAATTCACTCACTGATACATATATCGTTGGAAGCACGGATGTTGGTGGAGTATAACCTCGTCCCCCCACACCACGAGTAACGATTATTTTCAAAACTGCGTGTTGATGCTCTGCTGCTACATTTTCGCAATGCTTTGTTAAATATTGCCAGTTAAGCGCCGTAAATCCTAATCTCTCTTGGCATTGCTGTAGTCGCTGTAGATGCAATGACCAAAGTGAAAGTTGTCCTGCTGTGATCTGCACCGTCGTAAAAAAACCGTCTCCATACTGCAGTCCGCGGTCTTTGCAAGAGATCGTATCTGTCGTTACTATATTCATCTAACACCTACAAAAAAGCCTGGCATTGCCAGGCTTTTATTTTTTTCTTACTGACTAGATATTATACCCTTTTAAACAGTAAAGAACCATTTGTGCCACCAAAACCGAAGGAGTTACATAGCGCATACTCTAATTTAGCATCTCGTGCCGTATGGGCGATGTAGTCAAGATCACACCCTTCATCGGGATTATCTAGGTTAATCGTTGGTGATACTTTTTGTTCTTGTAATGACAAAGCGGTAATAATTGACTCAACAGAACCTGCCGCACCAAGCAAGTGCCCCATCATTGATTTAGATGAACCAACCATTACTTTATCTGCAGCTGCACCAAACACAGACTTAACAGCTTGAGTTTCTGCTTTATCACCTGCATTTGTTGATGTACCGTGAGCATTAATATACCCAATTTGATCGGCATTAACTCCTGCATCATTTAGTGCATTAACCATAGCTAATGCTGCACCTGAACCATCTTCTGGCGGTGAAGTCATGTGAAATGCGTCACCACTCATGCCAAACCCAACAAGTTCGGAATAAATTTTTGCACCTCGCGCTTTAGCATGCTCATATTCTTCAAGCACCATAACACCCGCACCATCCGACAACACAAAACCATCACGATCTTTATCCCATGGACGAGATGCTGCTTGTGGATCGTCGTTGCGAGTTGATAATGCTCTTGCGGCGCTAAAACCGCCCATTCCTATCGGTGTTGAGGCTTTCTCTGCACCACCAGCAACCATGGCATCTGCATCGCCATATGCGATCATACGCGCTGCGTGTCCAATATTATGAAGCCCTGTTGTGCACGCTGTTACAATAGAAATATTAGGGCCTCTAAGGCCGTGCATAATTGATAGATGACCAGAAATCATATTAATAATGGTCGACGGCACATAAAATGGTGATAATTTACGTGGACCACTGTTTAATAGCTTAATATGATTCTCTTCTATCAATGTCAGTCCACCGATACCAGAACCAACGGCAACCCCTATACGTGGTGCATTTTCGTCTGTTATCTCTAGACCTGAATCTTTAAAAGCTTGAACTCCCGCAGCGATACCATATTGGATAAATAAATCCATTTTCTTAGCATCTTTCTTTGGCATAAACTGTGTTACATCAAAGTCGTTAACCAACCCTGCAAACTTAGTTCCAAAACTTGAAGTATCAAAATGAGTAATGTTTTCGATGCCACTTCGGCCATCTAATAAGCCCTGCCAGGTTGATGATACATCATTACCTAGCGGCGTAAGCATACCTAAGCCAGTTACTACAACTCGACGTTTAGCCACGGTGTCCTCCAAAAAAGGGATTATTATATTTTACGAGGGGATATAAAGACTAAGGGCAGCGAATGCTGCCCCAGTGATTAGTTACTTACTCTGCGTGAGCTGTAACGTAATCGATCGCTGCTTGAACAGTAGTAATCTTCTCTGCTTCTTCATCAGGGATCTCTGTATCGAACTCTTCTTCTAAAGCCATTACTAGCTCAACAGTGTCTAAAGAGTCTGCACCTAAGTCATCTACGAAAGACGCTTCGTTTTTAACTTCTTCTTCTTTAACACCTAGTTGCTCTATGATGATTTTCGTTACGCGTTCTTGGATGTCGCTCATTCTTCTTTCCTTTATTTAAACGCATTTGCGTTATTTTCAGATTGCGGCGTAGTGTACGGCGCATAATACTGTGATTCAAGGATTTGCTCAGAATTTTTTATCTGGTCAAACCTGTTACTAAATGTTTTGTTCTTTTATCGCTCATTTTAAAAGCAATTTCAAGTCTGTTTGTAACACGATCACAAAAATTTAAATTTATTCTTGCACTCTTCAGTGCCTTAAACCATGTACATTGCGCCATTGACATGAAGTGTCTCACCAGACACATACGCGGCAGCATCTGACGCCAAATAACACACTGCAGCTGCAATTTCTTGTGGTTGACCTAAACGCCCTGCTGGCACATTTGATAATGTCGCAGCTTTTTGCTCATCCGTTAACTCATTAGTCATATCAGTTTGAATAAAACCAGGTGCAACCACATTGACAGTAATACCTCGAGAAGCAACTTCTCGTGCTAGCGATTTGCTAAAACCAATAACACCAGCTTTCGCCGCCGCATAATTTGCTTGGCCTGCATTGCCCATCGTACCAACAACTGACCCAATATTAATGATTCGACCTGACTTTTTCTTCATCATTGGGCGTAATACAGCTTTAGACAAACGATAGACCGAACTCAGGTTAGTATCAATGATATCATTCCACTCATTGTCTTTCATTCGCATTAATAAATTGTCACGCGTAATGCCTGCATTATTTACTAGCACATCAACATCACCTAAGTCAGCTTTAATTGCAGCAATCGTTACCGAGATAGACTCTGCGTCAGTCACATTCAATGCGTACCCTTTACCTTTATCTCCAAGATAAGCACTGATTTTCTCTGCTCCAGCTTCACTTGTCGCTGTTCCAGCAACAAGTGCACCTTGTGCAACAAGCTCAGAAGCAACCGCTTTACCAATCCCACGACTAGCACCTGTTACTAGTACAACTTTCCCTTCCAGTGAAAACAAATTACTCATATTAATTCTCTAATTATTTTGCAGATTCAATAGTAGCAACAGTATTTACTGCGCTACATGCTACTGATTTATCTATACGTTTCGCTAATCCAGTCAATACTTTGCCAGGACCAAACTCATATGCTTGGGTGATACCCAAAGCTGCAAGTTTTTGAAATGTCTCTGTCCATCGAACCGGACTATATAATTGACGAACCAACGCACCTTTAATTTCTTGTTCTGAGCGTGCAATGACAACATCAACGTTGTTGATAACGTCAACTTTAGCGTCAGAGAAAGCCAACTGCTGTAAATCTGCATCGAGTTTATCTGCCGCAGACTGCATTAGCGCACAATGAGAAGGGACACTTACTGAAAGAGGCATCACCCGTCTTGCTCCCGCTTCGTTACACACCGCTGATGCTCTTTCAACAGCCTCTTTATGACCCGCAATCACAACTTGACCTGGCGAATTATAATTTACTGGGGAAACAACTTGCCCTTGTGCACTCTCTTTACAAGCATCCGCTATTATTTGGTCATCTAGACCGATAACAGCCGCCATAGAGCCAACACCGGCAGGCACCGCTTCTTGCATGTACAATCCACGCTTTTCTACCAGTTTTACAGCCTCACCTAAAGAAATCACTTCAGCACACACTAATGCTGAGTACTCACCTAAACTATGCCCAGCCATTACAACTTCGCTTTCTAAGTTGCTCGCACGCCATTCTCGATAAATTGCAACACTCGCCGTAAGTAATGCTGGCTGAGTACGGTGCGTTTGATTTAAGTCGTCTTCAGGACCATTTAAAACAAGATCAGCCAAATCGTATTCTAATGCTTCTGACGCTTCTGAAAATGTTTCTTTGACAATCTCTGATGTGGCAAGTAACTCTGCTAGCATACCGACCGCTTGAGATCCTTGACCTGGGAACAAAAGTGCAATTTTCTGTGACATATGGTGCTCTTAATAATAATAGTTGTGCCATATCGCTCATCACAACTACTTCATTAGTTTTCGAGCGAAGATGACGAATGTTCTGATTTTGCTGCTATTTGTGCAAAAGTGGCTTGGATTTTATCCGGAATACAACGCTCGACTTCGCGCGAAGCTTCTTCAATTGCAGCAAGAAATGCTTTATTCGAAGCATTTCCGTGGCTTTTTACAACAATACCCCGCAATCCTACCAGACTTGCGCCATTATACTGGTCGGGGTTCACGCGTTTATACAGTTTTTTTATGACTGGTTTAAGTACAAATGCTAGCAACCGGTAAAATACATGCTTTTTCAATGATTTTGTAAACTTATACATAATAAGTTTCGCTATTCCTTCACATGTTTTTAAAGCCACATTACCCACAAATCCCTCGCACACAATAACATCGGCCTTACCAGAAAACATATCACTACCTTCACAATAGCCTTGATAATTGATCTGTGGTGTTTCTTTCATTAACTCGGCGGCTTTTTTTATTGTGTCATGGCCTTTTATTTCTTCTGAACCTATATTAAGTAAGCAAACTTTAGGGCTTGGAATATTTTGAGCTTGACCTGCAACAATTGATCCCATTACCCCAAATTGAAATAAAGTATGCGCGTCACAATGTACATTCGCTCCCAAATCTAACAAATACACCGGTTGTTTTTTTTCTGTAGGCACTGCTGAAATTAATGCTGGTCGCTTGATACCTGGTAGCATTTTTAAGACATAATGAGCCATAAAAAATAATGCCCCAGTATTACCTGCACTGACACACGCCTGTGCTTCTCCGGCTTTAACAAGTTCAAGAGCAACTCTCATTGACGACGACTTTTTATTTCGCAGCGCTGATGCAGGCTCACAACTGTTCGTTACAACTTCAGAGCAATGCTTAATAATTAAGCGGGGATGGTTTATCGAGTCGAGACTGGTTAAGCGCTCTCTTATAACACTTTCATTACCGCATAAGAGTAACGTTAAATTGGCATGTTTATTTACTGCAGAAACAGCAGCGGGGATAGATGAACGGGGGCCGTAATCGCCCCCCATCATATCTAACGCTATGGTTAGATGAGTCAGCATAAAGTAATCTCTTAGTTAGAAATTACTTTAACGCCTTTGTAGTAACCATCTGCAGTCACATGGTGACGACGATGAGTCTCGCCTGAAACCTGATCTACAGTTAAAGCTGGTCCACTGATCGCATCGTGTGAACGACGCATACCACGTCTTGCGCGAGACTTTTTGCTTTTTTGTACTGCCATGAGCCTTCTCCTAAGAATCTTTCTTAAGTTGTTTTAAAATGTCAAATGGATTTGGTTTACTTTCTTCTGCATCTACTTCTCCAAAGCTGGCTGGCTTTTCAGAATAAGAGCAGTTAACTTCGTTATGTGTAGGAACTATTGGAATAGCCAAAATCAATTCATCTTCGATTAATGCTCGAAGATTAACTTCTCCATCTTCATCCAGTTCTACTATATCGTAGTTATCAGGAAGTTCGTCCGACTCTGTATCCGCCTTTACAGGTGAATAAGCAAAATCTTGGACCAAATCCAACCCTAGTTCATCATTACAACGCTGACAGACAACTGTTAGATGTGCTTGGATTGAACCATACACAACTGTTAACCCTTGTTCATCATTTTTGCAATGAATCTGTACCGCTATTTCACCGCTTTGATCACGCACAACTTGCTCTAAACGAGAAAGTTCTTCAAGCTGAACAACACCATCATAACTAAGTTGGCGCTGAGCTGCTCTGCTTGGATCAAGAGTGACGGGAATTTTCACCTTTTGCATAGGGGCTGCATCATATAGATTGTTAGTATGTTAGTCAAAATAAATCTCAAACTTTCCTTTGTTTTTCGCCTGATTGCGTCCTATTCTAGCGACATAATTATAACGACGTCAGAGTATTTATGAAAATCCCTCTAATTCTAGCCTCAAGTTCTGAATTTAGGCAGTCTATTTTAAAAAAAATAAATCTCCCTTTTTCTTCTTTCAATCCTGAAATTGATGAAACCGCACTCAATTGTGAAACTCCCGAGCAATTGGTTTTGCGGTTAGCAGAACAAAAAGCACACACGGCTAAAAAGTTCTATTCCCAAGGCCTTGTCATAGGATCCGACCAAGTAGCCGTACATCAAAATCAGGTTTTAGGAAAACCGCATACAAAACCAAATGCCATTGCGCAATTGCGCCAATTTAGTGGCCAGAAAGTGACCTTTCTAACTAGCCTTTGTTTATACAATATTGAACAAAACAAAAGTACTTCCCTGGTTGAACCGTTCCATGTTTATTTTCGCATTTTGAATGATAAACAGATCAGTGCCTACTGTGATGTCGAACAACCTTATCAATGTGCGGGTAGCTTCAAAAGTGAGGGTCTAGGGATCTGCTTATTTGATAAATTGGAAGGAGACGACCCCAATAGCTTAATAGGTCTTCCGCTAATACGGTTGACACAACTATTATTAGCTCAAGGAGTCGATGTATTAACTGCAAATAACCTGTCTTAGTTGTGCGTAACTATCACATATCGTTAACGCTTTTGATGCTGACAATGATAATTTGTCAGCGGCCCCCCAACTCATGGCAACAGCATCCATATTCGCATTGCTTGCCATCGTCATATCTAATAAAGAGTCACCCACCATCAACGCCGAACTTGCATCTATTCCTACTTCATTGAGGATTTGCTTAAGCATATCAGGTGCGGGTTTCGAATGAGCTTCATCCGCAGTTCGACTCGCAATGAAATAATCACACAGTTGTGACTCATCCAAAACTCTATTCAGCCCTTGCCGACTTTTCCCTGTCGCGACAGCTAACAGCAAACCCTGATCACGCAAGTCGCTCAATAATTTTGCAGTTCCCTCAAACATCACAGGTTGTATACTATCACTTGCTTTATAATTCGCTTGATACCCTGTGACCAGCTCGGTCCAATAATTCTCTTGTTCGGGAAACAACGCCGCTATCGCAACATCCAATGACAACCCAATAACCGCTGCGGCTTCATTGGTAGTGGGTTCAGGTAAACCGACCTGCAATGCGGACAATTTAAGACAATGGACAATTTTTGGTATAGAGTCCATCAGAGTGCCATCCCAATCAAAAATTATCAGTTTATACTTCATCAACTTAGCTCCGTAGAACCTTCAAGCAATTTTTTAACGTTTTATCTAGTGGCGCTTCTACTCGTAAGGTTGTCTCAGTTTTAGGATGGAAAAAGCGAATATCATGCGCATGCAAAAATAAACGATTTAAACCGAGTTTACGCATTTTACCGTCAAATACCTGATCACCATATTTGTCATCACACGCAATAGGATGACCTTTACATTGTGTATGAACACGTATTTGATGCGTACGACCAGTCACAGGAGATGCCTGTACCAACGTGCAATCATCAAATCGTTGTAACACTTTAAAACGAGTGTGTGATGCTTTCCCTTCTTCAAGGTCAACTCGAACAACTCGCTCACCTGACTGTAAGGTGTTCTTTCTTAGCGGCTCCGTCACATTTTTCAATTTTGATGCCCATTCACCCGTCACTAACGCCCAGTAATTCTTTTCCATGGTTTTTTCACGCAGCTGCTCATGCAAACTTTTTAGTACCGAGCGTCGTTTAGATATTAACAAACAGCCAGACGTATCTCGGTCTAAACGATGTACCAGCTCCAAGCTCTTTTCATCCGGTCGAAGCGCACGTAAAGCCTCAATTAAGCCATAACTCAAGCCACTGCCTCCATGCACTGCCATACCTGATGGTTTATTTATGACAATCAAATATTTATCTTCATAAATAATTGCATCTTCAAGACCCGCTACTTTATCTAGATTTTTTGGAACGAACTCTTCCCTCTCTGCAACTTTTATAGGAGGAATACGCACTAAATCATCTAGTTGTAACCTATATACGGGCTTAATACGCTTCTTATTAACACGCACCTCGCCTTTTCGCAAAATCTTATAGATAGCACTTTTTGGTACCCCTTTTAAATGCGTCAACAAGAAGTTATCTATCCGCTGACCATCTTGATCTTCGGTAATAGTTACGAAGCTAACTTTTAGAGCCGGTTTTTCTGACATTGCCTAATCACTGATTTGAGTAATAATTTAGTTGCTATCACGAGTATATTAGTGGGATAATTGGTCCGCAATTTTTGCGGATTCGCTTTTTATCGCAAAAATCAACCGTGATGCACATCTTGGGTGCCAGATCATACAGATTGAAGCTTGGATCTCCAACGCTTTTTAGCCCCAATTAAAACACGTGCGTTTAGCCCACTGCGTTGCGCGTAATAGAATGTAGTGTGAAGCTAAGCATGGTTAAGCTTAAAAAAGCAAAAAATAGAAGATATATGTCTGATTGTTTAACACCGAGCCCTTTAGCCCGTGCAAACACCAAACGCAAATAGCGATGCTCACAGGTGCCAGTAACAATGGCGAAGTTAGCCAAATATAAGGCACTGTGAAGCCGGTGATACTGATTGTTCCCATTTCCCCAGTCGGGAGACTGTATTAAATACCTAGGAACACTAAATGTCGGCGAGTGATATCAATCAGGCTTAACTAAAAATTGAAATGTAGAGTAACAATATGAAACGTATGCTAATCAATGCTACGCAGCAAGAAGAAATGCGCGTCGCACTGGTTGACGGCCAACGCCTTTACGATCTAGATATCGAAAGCCCTGGTCACGAACAGAAAAAAGCCAATATATACAAGGGTAAAATTACCCGTATCGAACCATCTCTTGAAGCAGCCTTTGTAGATTATGGCGCCGAGCGTCACGGTTTCCTTCCTTTAAAAGAAATAGCAAAAACGTACTTCCCTTCTGGATACACTTTCAATGGTCGTCCGAACATTAGAGATGTGATTAAAGAAGGCCAAGAGGTTATTGTTCAAGTTGATAAAGAAGAACGAGGCCAAAAAGGTGCTGCACTTACTACATTTATCAGTGTTGCTGGTAGTTATTTGGTACTCATGCCGAATAATCCTCGTGCAGGTGGGATTTCTCGCCGTATCGAAGGTGACGAGCGTATTGAGTTAAAAGAAGCACTAAGCCGACTTGATTTACCTAAAGGTATGGGATTAATCGTTCGTACTGCTGGTGTTGGCAAATCTTTTGAAGAGTTAGAATATGACTTGAAAGCGCTACTTGTACATTGGCAAGCAATTCAAGAAGCCGCGGATAGTGATAAAGCCCCTTTTTTAATACACCAAGAAAGTAACGTTATTTTCCGTGCGATTCGAGATTATTTACGCCGCGACATCGGTGAAATATTAATTGATAAAGCCCGAGTATTTGAAGAAGCAAAGGCGCATATTGAACGCTTTCGCCCTGACTTTATGAGTCGTGTGAAGTTATATCAAAATGATGTACCTTTGTTCACTCATTATCAAATTGAAAGTCAGATTGAATCAGCCTTTCAGCGCGAAGTGCGCTTACCATCAGGTGGCTCAATTGTAATTGACCCAACTGAAGCGCTAACTTCTATTGATATTAACTCTTCAAAAGCAACTAAAGGTGGCGATATTGAAGAGACAGCACTCAATACTAATTTAGAAGCAGCTGATGAAATTGCTCGCCAATTACGATTGCGCGATTTAGGCGGTTTAATCGTTATCGACTTTATCGATATGACACCGCCTCGTCACCAGCGCGAAGTGGAAAATCGTCTAAAAGATGCCGTTAGACCTGATCGTGCTCGAGTACAGATTGGCAAAATATCTCGTTTCGGTTTACTTGAAATGTCTCGGCAACGTTTACGCCCAAGCTTAGGTGAAGCGAGTCAGCATTCATGTCCACGCTGTAATGGTCAAGGCACAATTCGTTCAAATGAATCAATCGCGCTTTCTATTCTTCGTTTAATTGAAGAAGAGGCGATCAAAGAAAATACGGCACAAGTTAATGCGCAAGTTCCTGTTCGTGTTGGGGCTTATTTACTAAATGAAAAACGTAAATCAGTTCACCGTATTGAAAAGCGCCATAACTGTGACGTGGTGATTATACCTAACCAGCATCTAGAAACTCCTCATTACGAAGTCGTTCGGTTACGCAAAGATGAAACTTCTGAAGCCGCTAGCTATGAACAAATGAGTGTGCCTGAACCTGAGACTATTGAAGTAGCACGAACCGTAACAACGGTTAAAGAAGAGCCGGTTCTAAAAGGTGTGGTTATGCCTTCAGCACCTGCACCTCAACCTGTCTCTGAAGCAGTCACAACACCTGCCAACACAAATGAACCATCAGAACCGAGTTTACTTTCTCGTATTGGTACTTGGTTAAAAGGTTTGTTTGAAACTGAAGAAGTTAAGCCTGAACCTACTCCAGAGCTAAAACCTTCGGAAAGAAAGCCGCGTCGAAATAACGACAATCGTCGTCGTAATCAACGTAGACGTAACTCAGGTAAAAAACGTGATGAGCACGTTGAAAGTAATGAAGCAGAACAAACTCAGTCACAACCTGTCAGTAATGATAGTGGTGACAAAAACGAAGGCCGCAATAAAAGGCGTCGTCAAAATAACCGTAAACGCACTGACCACCAGAAACCAAGTAACGAAGGTGATACTGCTACAACTGACGCTACAGAAGCTAAAGAGGTTAAAGCTAAGCCGCCACGTCGCCAACGAAGAAACCTGCGTAAGAAAGTACGTGTTACCGAGGAAAAAGTTGAAAGTGTTGAATTAGACACAATTCAGCAAGCACCTGAGCAACCAACTGTAACCGAAAAACCAACTAAGCGAGTGAAGAAAAAAGACAATGCTGAAGCAACGTCTCCTTCTAATGAAGACAATGCACCGCAGCAAGATATTGTTGAAAAAGCATTACCTCAAGACCAAGCAGTGATTGCAGTTGATGACAATGAGAAAGATGCACCAAGAACCCGCTCTAGGCGCTCTCCTCGCCATTTACGTGCAGCTGGTCAACGCCGCCGTAAACCTGAAGTGGAAAATAGCGAAGAACCTGCGTTTGTTCCTGTTGCAGATCAAGCTGCTGCTGAATATGAAGCACAGTTGAAAGCCAGTGACGACATTGAACAACCCACAGATACTGTTTCAACGCCGGTTGTTGAAACGAAAGTCACTGAAACACAAGTTGTTGAAACACCAGTCACTGAAACACAAGTTGTTGAAACACCAGTCACTGAAACACTAGTTGTTGAAGCACCTGTTACTGAAACACAAGTTGTTGAAACACCAGTCACTGAAACACTAGTTGTTGAAGCACCTGTTACTGAAACACAAGTTGTTGAAGCACCTGTTACTGAAACACAAGTTGTTGAAGCACCTGTTACTGAAACACAAGTTGTTGAAGCATCTGTTACTGAAACACAAGTTGTTGAAGCATCTGTTACTGAAACACAAGTTGTTGAAGCACCTGTTACTGAAACACAAGTTGTTGAAGCTCCTGTTACTGAAACACCAGTTGTTGAAGCTCCTGTTACTGAAGCTCCTGTTACTGAAGCACCAGTTGTTGAAGCACCAGTTGTTGAAGCTCCTGTTACTGAAGCACCAGTTGTTGAAGCACCTGTTACTGAAACACAAGTTGTTGAAGCACCAGTTGTTGCAACTCCGGTAGTTGAAGCACCTGTAGTTGAAGCGACAGCTGTGAACACGCCAGTGCTTGATAACTCTCACGCTACGTCTCGTATCCGCTTTAATCAAAATGCGAGTGCACCGATGAAAAAGGCCAGTAGTGTAGAAGACTCTAGTGTTGTAATAACCCCTTCTGCAATGCCACATGAAGCCCGAGAGTTAGTAGAAAACTCAGGCCTTTCTGCAGGCTCTAAAGCCCCAGCAGGACGAGCTAGTGCTGCTATGGCATCACCTGCTCAAGTTGGCTAAAACATAAAAACTCAATTAAAAGGCCGCTTTTTTGCGGTCTTTTTTATCCTAATACAAATACACTCCTACCTATGTTGATAACGGTAAAGGCCTTAATCAAACCAATAGTTCTGATCTCCTCAAACCTATTAAGCTATCAATAACTTTTACGGAACATCAATACAAACCCTTCAAGAGCATACGCGAACACGCCCTAATAATAGTTTATTAATCTATACAGTTTTATTGCTTAACTCAGCAAAGAAAGCTTGTGACAAGAAGATTGATTGCGATAAGACGGCACCGCTATGAAAAGCGACAGTAATACTTTAAGTCTAGTAAAGGTAGCATAGTAAAGGCAGCGTTAATTTCAGCATGGTTTGTAGATGTCACATAACTTATTTGCCTAGTGTGTGATCAGCCACATATCGCTGCGGCCGATTTAAACTCTGTTCTTTTATCATTTACTAAGTGATACATATTCTATTGAATATAAAGTGCCTCTCTTGATAACACTTTTTCTAGATAATGCTTTGTTTCATCATAGGGTAAGCGACTTTGGAGTGCTTCTAAAACTAACTCAGGAGACATCGAGTTAATTACACGACTCGCCTTCTTTATATTTCGTGAATCATCACTATTAAATACCCTAGCAACATTGCCTGCTCCAGTGTTGTAAGCTGCTATAGTACAGTACTTACGACTTATGGGGTCTTCTATATGTCTTAAATATCGATCATTTAATATATGTAAATATGCAGTACCCGCTTCAATATTATTGTTAGTAACATATAAGTAAGGTTCTGACATAGGCTCATCTATATCATACAAAAACCGATTTACGTCAACGCCTGCACTGGTTGGCACAACTTGCATCAATCCATAGGCTGGAATATGAGACTTAGCCAGTGGGTTAAAGTGACTTTCGGTATGCATCACCGCGAGTACTAAACTACCGTCAATATCAAACCGCTTACTGTGAGCGGTTATTTGATTGAGGTAACTGCTCGCTCGCTGCTTAGCGAGTGTATTTTTTGGCAACTTTATCACAAACTCTGTAACAGAGCTGTCACTGCGCCCAGATGGTAACTCTTTGATACTTTCTTTTAGGTTTTTGAGTCTATTGTTTTGCAATGTCTGTAGGTCAGCTTTTTTCTTCTCAAGTACTTGTTGTGCATTATAGTTTTGGGGGTTAGTCAACGCATTAGGAGATAATACATCATTTTCCCCCGCTAATAGCGCGTCAAACTGCTTTTCAAGCAATTGCTGTTGTTGTTGTGTTTGATTTTGTATTTGCCTCTTTGCATCAAGCAGTGCTTTTGCCCGTACTTTATTATCAATAATATAAGATTCACTTTTTTCAATTGTAGCTTGCTGTTCTTTGACTGATTGTGTTTTAAAGAATTCAGTTAATAATGCACTATTTGATTGTAGAAATCGTTTAAATACAGCCTGTGCATTTTCCTGAGAAACATCAGTATCAGCATGATGCTTAATACCAACCACTAATTGATCTTGCTCGAAATCGACAATTAATCTGGTATTTTCAGCTTGAGAATAATGTACATACCGACTTGTTGTCGAAGTCTGAGCATCACCCCATTGTTTAATCAACTTATCTCTAAAAGCATCAAACTCTGCAAAGTGCTCTTCAACATATTTGTGGTATTCATTAAGGTGCTGTGTCTTAAATTGCTCAAACTCATCCTTGTCTTGCACTGAATGTTGACTTGTTTGCCAACCATTCATAGCCTCATCTAACTCGGCGTATAATTGCGCTTGACTTGCTTGAAGTTGGGTGGGTAGAAGATGAGTGGCAACAACAAATGCGATAAATTTTTTCATTATGCTGTTCTCCAAAATAGATAAAATACAGTATTCGCGTAACAACGTGTTATTACGCGAATACTGAGCCATGATTAGTTTGTCAGCTTAGCAATTTCCTTTTCTAAATCTTGCTCTGCTTTAAATGCTTTAAACTCTTGATATAGAAACTGCTCATCTTTGGCATTTATCTTTGGCTTAGTTTCTTTTATGAGGTCTTTAAAAAGCGTTTTTGTCAGCTCAGGAGATAACGTAGTCAATGCACAGAAATAATCTTTACCACCAATCTCCACAACATCAGCTTTAACAATCCGAGAACCACTGAGTGTTTGTTTAGTTAACTGCTTAGAAACCGAACTAAATGTAGTACCGACTGTTGTCTCTTCATTCGCATCAGTCCTGTTTGCAAAAGTTTTGTCTAAGCCTTCTATACGCGTTTCTATCTGCTGAGAAAGCGCGAGACGTGCATTCGCAACAGCCATTTTTTGGTCTATTGAAATATTACCCGAATATTTAATGCAATCAGCCGCTGCGATCCCATTCTCTACAACAGGGTTCAATACCCACTCTGGTATATTTACACTCGAGCTTGATGCAGCGTCATTTTTAGTTGAACTACACGCAGATAGCATCCCAGCAATAATCAAAGTTGTTAACATTGGTTTCAATTTCATAGTGGTTCCTTTTAGCATTGAGCGGTTTAGAGTTAATCTAGCAAAAATACATCGCATTAACAGTAATAAAGTGTAAAAACGATTTTTAACAATTTATTGCTTTAAATATCATTTCTTTTTATCTAACTTAGGGAAGTTACTGTAATATATTCTCAATTATAATTGAGTGCAAAGGACGCATTTTTGAATTTAAACGTCATAAACACCCTAAAAAAATTAGTACTAATGAGTACTTTAACATGTTTAAGTGCTTGCAACGTCACGCACTTTCAAAAAAACAATGCGATTGCGTTGGCTCAAAAAGGTGAACTTGTCTCAGCAAGAACAACTATAAAACGTAACTATAGTAGTCAAGGCAAGAATAGACTTTTATATCACCTTGAACTTGCCACTTATTTCCAATTAGAAAAAAAATATGCGCAAAGTAATGAACACTTAAGTGAAGCAAAAGACCTACTTGACTCTTTTTACACGAAGAGTATTTCTGAGCAAGCATTGTCGCAATTTAGTGGTCCTACTTATACTACTTTTCATGGTCAAAAATATTACCGTCCATTGCTACATATGATGAAAGCCATGAACTACAATGCACTTGGCACGCTTCAACCTACTCGTAGGCAAGAGATGCTAGACGCGTCACTGATTGAAATGCGACAATTAAACGTTTACTTAGAAGGGTTAACGGAAGAAACAGGTGGTTATCATGCACCAAGTAGTGATGAGTTAACCAACCAAGTTTATGCCATTTTTCAACCTCTCTTTTCACCGAGCGATTTACTCACTAATATTGAATATAAAGATGATGCCTTTGCACATTATTTAAGTGGTCTACTTAATGAACAAAGTGGTGAGTTGGATAGCGCTAGATTACAATATCAACGTGCGGCACTGGCGTATGAAAAAGGGTTTGCAAAACAATACCAATTGCCAAATCAAACCACCGAGCAGGTTTATAAAAATTTAGTAAGAGTCATGAAACAGGCTGGAGGTTATGAAGAAGAGCTCCGTCATATCCAATCGAAAGTCCAACCTGATAACGTTTATGCTGGCAGCCAATTGACCATTTTACAGAACCTTGGTGTGGCGCCAAAGCGTAAACAATTTAACCTCATTCTAAGGGCCGATCACAAATCCAAAGCGTTGGTCATCACACCTATTCCGATGGGCTCACACCGAGAACAACAAATTCAGATGAAATGGTTTCAAATGCTTTTCGCTGACACCAGTTTATTCGACATGATGCAAAACTATGCAATGGGTGACATCTCTGACGTCGCACTTGGACTATTAACAAAGCGTATTCCTCTCGGTGGGTTATGGGACGATGCTAAGAAAGTAGGTCTGATTGATGCTTTAGAATATGGAGGAAGAATTTCAGTTACCTACTTATCCCCTTCAGAAACGAGAGTCCAAGGCTCAGAAGTTTGGGTTAATGGCAAAAAGCAATCAGAGCTAAAAACTTTTTATTCAATTGAATTATTAACGCTGCAGAATGCACTAGAAAATGCTAATACTGAAATCCAATTAGCTTTGACTCGCGAAGTTGTAAAAGCAATAACAGCACAACAATTACTAAATAAAACAGGTTTACAAGAAAACAATGTACTCAGTGGTATTGCCAAGTTAGCAACGTCAGCCGTTAATGCTGTCACGGCTTCTGCGGATACACGGCAATGGCAGTCTTTACCCGCAGAAATAAGAGTGTCTCAAATACCGTTGCCAGTGGGGCAACACCAAGTCACCATCAAAACAGTACTGAATTCTGGACGTGTAATAGAACAAACGGACAATGTTGATGTAAAAGGACCTATGTCCCTGTGGCAAACCAGAACTTTTATTAATTCGCAAAAGCAACCGACATCATCTGCACAATCAATTTTTACTTTGGAATAAATGGTATGAAAACAACACCTAAATTAATCACAATGACCCCTCTTTTTGTTGCTCTATCTCTTGCTTTGGTAGGGTGTAAAAGCACAGAGGTACGTCGCGTAGACTCGAGTCAAGAAGTTGCACTATCTGATAAATGGAATGGCAAAGACTCTCAACTTGTATCTGAAGCAATGGTCAACGACATGCTGAGCTTTCCGTGGGTTAACAATCATCTAGCTAAGGAAGGCACAAGGCCTGCGGTAATTATTCAATCAGTTCGCAATAAATCTCATCAGCATATTGCTGTTGATACTTTTTTAAACGATTTAAAACGCGCAATTTTGCGCTCTGGACAAGCGGATTTTGTTGCCAGCGCAGATTTACGCGGTGAGATTAGAAATGAGCGAAAAGATCAGGAACTTAATTCAAGCTTAGCAACACAAAATGAAATGGGCCAAGAGCAAGGCGCAGACTATGCCCTATCAGGCACTATTAACTCATTTTTAGATGAACAAGGAGGCAGCCGCGTGACTTTCTATCAAGTAGATTTACGTTTAATTGACATGACAACAAACCGGGAGGTATGGAATGGCCAGAAGAAAATTCAAAAAGTTCAAGAGCGCTCACGCTTTGGTTTCTAAAACCAGCGTGGCATTTTGTGTCTCTGTTGCATTACTAAGCGGATGCAAAACCACTCAGAGCAGCTCTGAAAATATAGCCAAACCCACTTGGCTGACGACCACACCTACATCAACATATTTGGTATATGGTGTTGGCAGTGCCAAAAACATAGGCGACACGCGCCAAGCCCAACTTGCTGCGCAAGAAGCTGCTCGTTTGGAGCTTGCAAAACAGTTAAACGTATCAATATCAGGAACCACCACCGTACAACAAACTGCCAATGAAAAGTCGATGCAATTTCATGTTGATGAATTGATAAGCTCTAACGTCCCGACGATTCAGCTGCAAGGAGTGAAGATAGAACAAGAATATCAGTTAAATGATGTTAACTATGCACTTGCTTCATTTAATCGCACTGAAGCCATAATGCAAACTGAACTCAGTATCAATGCGCTCGATACTCAGATAAGTGAATTTAATATACAAGGCACTAGTAAATCAGAGCTGCTAAAAAAAGCGGTTAAAATAAAAACGTTTGCGGCTAAGCGTGGTAAACTGAACGCATATTTACATATGCTCCAAAGCCCTTTCGTCAATATACCGGCCAAAGTAAATAAGCAATTAGAAACAAGCGAGTTCATACTAAATAACCTTAGTTTCAATGTTGTCTCTGATAATATGCAGCACGCAAAAGTAGATGACCTTCTCTCGAGTGCCCTTACTCGTAATGGCATAAAAGTTACACAATCTAATGCTGATTTCGATCTAAGTTTTAGAGTTGAGTGGCAAGAGAAATACCAATCAGGTACTTATTATTCTGTTGCAGAAAGTTATATGGTCGTTATAGAAAATGGGGAAGAAAAAGCACACTTTAATAGCCGTGTTAAAGCAGCCTCTTCTTTCAAAGACACAGCCAAGAGCAATGCAATGACTAAACTCGCCGAGAAATTATCAACACAGCTTGCTAAATTTATTATTTCAGGTCATTCGTAGTCAGCATAACACGTATAAAGGCCACGCTAGTGGCCTTTATTCAAACAACCCTTGATTCATTCACTTTCATCGTAATGGCGTTCAAGCTGATCTTTCAAATTAGGTGGGATCCCTTTTATTGTTAAGGTATCGGTCGCAGCGTTATAAGTCACTCGCTCGCCCAAATGTTTGCGTTCAAACCCTATACTTACACCACCTCCAAGACCAGAAAATTTAACCATACTTGTTACGGTTTTCTTATCTACAGGGAATGACTCTTCTAAGGCATAATCTTGATCTTTATAAAAATCATCAAATTGTGTATCGCCTGATTTAGACAATGTATCTGATAACGTTTCAATATTGGCATCTTCTCCTGATGCGATACAATCATTACAATAATCAAATACTTCTTTTCGCAACGTGTCTTTTTCTTGCTTATCAAACTGCTGTTCACTCAAATAGTCTTCTACCGCTTCTAGCATGACTTGAGATTGTTGCTTCGGATCTATTCCCTCTTCACAGCCCAAAAAGTCCAAAAAGAAGTCCGCTACTTTACGACCCGCTCGACCTTTTATAAACGAAATATATCGCGCGTCATCTGGTTGAGTGTCCCATGCTGATAAATCAATTTTTGCGGCCAGTTGCATACGGGAAATATCTAAATGTCGAGATGATGACAAATCGAGTTCCGATGTTATCGAATAATGGTCCTTAATATTAATTAGGGCGATTAATATATAATCGGTTGCAACGTATTGATAATGGCAAAAAACTAAATAACCTGTCTCATTAAAAGCATATTTATTCAACTCTTCTTTTAATACCTCAGTCGCCTGCTCCGTCATGTGCCAAAATCCAAGTTCATCATTTCGATAACTTTGCATAGCAGCCGACACCTGACTGTTTTTATCTCCACTAAACGCGCAATACCCTTTACCCGGCTTTCCGTTGTAAGCGTGATGTAACTGTTCGATAAACACATTTACACGGTCATTAACTTGCATTTCATCATTGCGCAAATGGATTTGTGTATCTTCATCTTTCTTGTCTACATAATGTACAACAAGTTTATTCACCTCAATGCTCATCTTTGTTTTTCACGCCTCTAGTGTTAAAATAAATAAATTATAACACTTTAATATTGAACTTACTGATGCCTATCCAATCAAAATACTCCAACGAGCAAGTTGAAGAAATTGTTGACCAGCTACTAAACGTACTTACTCAGCAACATTCTACTGTTGACTTGAGCCTTATGTGTTTAGGAAATTCTATCACGCATATTCTAAAAGAACATGTGCCTGAAGGAAAAAGACAAGCTGTTGCCAATAACTTTGCAAAAGCATTACAGCAATCGGTAAAATAACTGAATGAATTTATCCCCTCAAAATCCTTTTTCATCAAAAGCAAGCCAGTTACTCAGTTGGGGGCATTGGTTCACTTTTGCTAATATTGGATTAGTCCTGCTGATCAGCAGTAGTTACCTTTTCGCTGATAAAAGTCCAACGACTTTACTTGGTTGGTTCTACATGTTGATCACTTGGGTTAGCCATACCAGCTTTATAACGTTCAGTGCATTTGTGCTCACGATTTTTCCTTTGAGTATGGTCTTTCCATACCCTCGACATATTAGAGGTATGGCGGCAATTTTAGCGACTCTGGGGATAGCTTTATTGAGCCTTGATGCGTTTGTTTATTATAAACTCGGATATCACCTCAATTTTTCATCATTGTCTGATATTGTCAGCGTTCTATGGAAAACAATCATTGGTCATCCAATTATTGCAACTGTGGCTGCGGGCGGATTTATACTGATTATTTTTGCTCTGGAACTGGTTGCGGGAAATCATGCTTGGCACAATCTTGCAAAATTAAAGCAATATCGATTTCCTCGTTATGCAACTGGTGCACTAGTATCTTGCTTTGCAATGAGTCATACAATTCATATATGGGCTGATGCAAATACGTATTTTGACATTACTAAGCAAGACAATGTTTTACCACTATCTTATCCAACTACAGCTAAAAAATTACTTGCCAGGCATGACTTACTCGATATTGAAAAATATCAGCAAGCAACTGATATACAATTTGATCATAATGACAGCCAATATCAACTCCCCCGTGCGCTGCCTAATTGCCAGCCTAGAAAAGCATCGGTCAACATTGTTTATTTTCAAACACACGCTGAACTGCTTAGTTTCACGAATGACCACGATGAATTAGTTGCCGTTTCACAATTAATTCAGCCGACAAATCACGATGATGCGCGGTTTAATTTGACTTTCGGGCTACCTGCATATTATAGGAACCCGCAAACTCAACACGCTCATCCAAGTTGGGATCCATCAAAACGGTTGATTTTTCCTAAGCACCTAGACGATACAGCAGCTGAAGAGGGAGGAAATGCTTCACTTATCATCATTAATGGTTCTGAAAGTGCCGTAAAATTTGATCCCAAACACCTTTACTTTGCTTTTGCATTAGCAGCACAAAACAGTGATGTTATCAGCACAAGTTCCTATTTTACAAACGTAACCAAACTACAACAGATTGACGGGTTTAAACAATTACAAGACATCACGTATACTCTGCTCGCTTCTCATTTAGAATGCTCAGAGCTTGCCAAAGCCACCATGATTGGTAGGGACTTAATTAATAGTCGTACCAGTGTTGGCGTTAACTTTACCCAAGGTGTACTTGTCGCGTTTAAAAAGGATCGGATCACGCTAATCAAGCATGATGGCAGTTACGAGCATATTTCCGGCACTGATGGATTTGCCATTGAACAAAAGTTAAATGTGCCATTTTTAATCCAAAGTATAAAGACGCTTAAACAGTTTTCTAACCCTCCCCCAACCTGATAACTTGCCATTAACCTGTAAACAGCTATCTTTTTAATATGAAGATAGCTGAAGGATGCACTATGTTTAGGATGATTTTTGTATTATTACTCTTTCTGAGTACCGCTATTCAGGCAAAGACGGTAGTTAACTATTATAAATGCGTAACAAAAAGAGGAACTACATACAGCCAATTTCCTTGCGGTAGTAATGGCACACAACACACCCTAACCCATTCGAATCCCAACAAGTCGACACCGTCTGAACAGCATTTCAAAACCCTAAATCAGCTTGAGAAAAAACAAGTTGTACGTAATTTGAAAAAGTCATTACGTGCTAAACGTTACCAAGTGGCCATATTAAATAGAGATCTTGATAGAGCTACCCGTGATCAGCAAGAGCGTATGCGACATATTATGGATGATAAAAAGCGCAAAGAAACGGTGAAAGACATTAAAAAGAAATTAAAATCTCTCAATAAAAAACACCGAAAGGAAGTAAAAGTTGTTTCGAAACAAATAGCAACACTTGAGAAAAAACTAAAACGGTATGAGTAATATGCTAAGCACTTGACTCCGTCCATATAAATCATGCTACTCTAACGTCAGGTCTGACCACTTAATTGATGAGCTGTATGAAACCCTTTTTAATAGCGCAGATGATATTAGCCGGCTTTACAAAGCACTACCAGCTATTTCAGTCAATTACTTCTGACGCCCCGAGTGCTTTTGCAAGCCAAGACTGGGATAAAATACAATCAATAAGCACCACTCGGATCAGTCATTATGATGAGCGTGTAGACGAAACAATACAGCATCTAAAAAATGCTCTACCCTGTGCTAATTTACACGAAGCATTATGGTATGACATAAAACAGCAGTATCTAAGCTTGTTAACGTTTCACCCACAAGCAGAATTAGCAGAAACCTTTTACAACTCTGTTTTTTGTCGGCTGTTTCATCGTCGTTATTTTAATAACACATTTATTTTTGTTGAAACCACGCTACAGTATGCCCCTGCGCTTCCTATCGAGGCTGAATATCGAAGTTACTTTCCAGTAGTTGATGGATTACGACCCACAATAAAAAGTATCATCGATCACATAGATTTTCAGTGTAGCTTCAGAGATTTAGACCTAGATATTCGCAACTTAATGAAAGCATTTATTAAACAAGCACCTGACACACACCATCAGGGTCACATGATGCGTTTTGATATGCTTTCAAAGCCATTTTACCGCAACAAAGCAGCCTATATCGTAGGCCGTGTTGTGTCTACCAGTGGTGTGCAACCTTTTATAATCGCTGTATTACATCATAGCCAAGGTGGTTTATATATTGACGCACTACTGACCAGCTCATCACAAATGCGCGTTATTTTTGGCTTTGCTCGCGCTTATTTCCTCGTTGAAACACATGCTCCATCGGCGCTAATGCGATTTCTAAATCAGCTCATGCCAAGCAAAACCCCCGCCGAACTGTACAATGCCATCGGCTTTCATAAGCAAGGAAAAACGGAGTTTTACCGAGAATTTTTACATTATTTAGCACAAAGTGAAGATAAGTTCGTCATCGCCCCCGGTACTTTGGGCATGGTAATGATGGTGTTTACGCTCCCGAACTTCCCGTATGTATTTAAAGTCATAAAAGATACCTTCTCAGAGAGTAAACCTTTTGGCAGAGATACCGTACTCAAGCGCTATCAATTAGTTAAAAATCACGACCGTGTTGGCCGTATGGCCGATACCCATGAATACTCCAATGTGGTGATCCCTAAGGAACGCATTTCAGCACCACTTTTAACGCAACTTATGGCAACCATCTCAACCAGTATGCAAGTCGAAGACGACTATGTCGTGATAAAACACTTATATATTGAACGACGTATGACGCCTCTTAATTTGTACCTCAATAACGCCAGTGAGCAACAAGTTCATCACGCAATGATTGATTATGGACAAGCCCTTAAAGAAATGCTCCACGCAAACATTTTCCCTGGCGATATGTTATTGAAAAATTTCGGGGTAACAAAACACATGCGAATTGTTTTTTATGATTATGATGAGGTTCAGTATTTAACCGATATGAATTTTCGAGCTATTCCAAAAACTTCACTAGATGATTTATATTCGGGTATGGATGAGCAATCTATCGCCCCTCAAGACGTATTCCCAGAACAACTATATACATTTGTGCTAACAAACCCTAAACTCAAAGCTATCTTTAAAGATGCTCACCCCGAGTTATTAACCGTTTCCTACTGGTTACAAGCACAGCGAGATGTCATTAATAAAGTAAATAAACAAATCTACCCATATCCTCAACAACAACGATTCGCTCATTTAGAACAAACAAAAATAAAGGAACGTCGTGAACATAAGTAAAATAGATCTTAACTTACTAGTATATTTAGACACGTTACTACGAGAGTGTAATGTTACACGGGCTGCCAACCAACTCAGCATTACGCAACCTGCAATGAGTAATGGGCTAAAGCGCCTTCGAACATTGTTTAACGACCCTATTTTAGTTCGTACTAGTGAAGGTATGGTGCCAACTGAAAGAGCATTAGAGTTACAACCCGTGGTACGCGGAATCCTGATGACTTTAGAAGAAACACTCGCGCCAAACCGAGAGTTTGAAGCTGGGCAAAGCAAACGCGTTTTTCGCATCATGGCCAGTGATTATGCGGCAAGTACTTTGGCACCAAAATTACTGAATAAGCTCCATGAAGAAGCCCCAGAAACCACATTAGATATTTTAACGCCTAGCGATGTCACTTTTCACGATGTTGAAAACGGTAAAGTCGATATGGCAATCAATCGCTTTGAAAACTTACCTCAATCATTCCATCATAAACGGATCTGGAAGGATAGCTTTTGTTGTTTAGTTAAATCAGATAACCCTATCATCGAACAGTTTAGTCTCGATGCTTATTTAAAAGCACGCCATATATGGGTAAGTAAAACGGGATTTGGGGTTGGTGTGGGGATGGACCCAGAAGATGTTCAAAAGCTTGGCTGGGTAGATGAAGCCCTTGCCCATTTTGGTAAGCATCGAAATATTGCTACGTTCACACGAAATTACCATGTCGCGATTCATTTGGCTAAAGAGCAAAACCTAGTAGCAACTTTGCCATCTAAAGCAGCCAATATTTATAGAGATGATCCTGGGTTAGCCATATTAGAAGCGCCCTTTCCAATTCCACCATTTGAACTAGATATGATCTGGAGCCCGTTACTGCACCGAGATGCCAGTCATGTATGGTTAAGACAAAAAATTGCCGAAGTGGCTAACGCGCTTAAATAATCTATCACCTCTTGTAAGTTGCTCATAATTTGCGCATATGAGCCCTACACCTAAATTAAAAATCGACTATAAATACCACTCATTATTGGATACAATATCCGAAAAAGGATATTTATGCGCGTTATACTCTGTCTCTTTTTCTATTTACTGGCTGTTTATCCCAAAAATGCCATCGCATTTGAAAATGTCATAAATCGTCAAGGTGAGCCCAATTATATGCACCCTACGGATGACTATGGCCATAGCCCATACAACCCGCTATTTGATGCCGGAGCTTGGCATGGTCACTTATTGCCTATTAACGATAATGAGCTTGGCGGCTTCACTGGCCACGCCTTAATTACAGAAGAGTACCTACACTATATCGCCAAGCGCTTTGATAAACTAAGTATTTATAAAAATGACACCCGAGTTCCTTTGCAGGGCAAAGTATCTAGTCACCCTGGTGCTTTAGTACAAACCTTGTCAAACAAGCGCGAAAATATTGAGGTCACTTTGACACTCAGGTTTGTTGGCCCTCGCACTTCAATGGTCAAAACCGAGATCAAAACACGCACTCCTTTAACCTTGCACTTTGAAGGGCAGCTGTTGGCCGCATACGACCAAGAAAATACCGTGAGTGCCCAATTTCCAACATATCAGCCAAAGCTCGAGTCGGATGATAATACAATTATCATCCGATTTGGAAAAGTAAGATCTAAATGGGACCTGCTTACCTCAGGTACATCCGCTTATGTCACACAAAAAACCATTGCGACCACCACCCGTTTATCTCCTATTGGCTTTAACAGCACAGCCAATATAGCAAGCGACACAACATTTTATACTACCTATAGCCACGTCTTAAATACTGATGAAGAACAGCAAATTCAGCAATTTAACCAACAGCTTTTTGCTGACCCAGAATCCTATTTAATAAAAAGTAAACTACGCTGGCAAAGCTATCTCAAAATAGCTGATAATTTCCCCGTCGACAAACAGCGCCTTATGACTAAAAGTATTGAAACCTTAATTGGTAATTGGCGTTCAGCCGCGGGGGCTCTCTCATTTGATACTGTGACTCCATCCGTTACCGCTCGTTGGTTTTCAGGCAACCTTACATGGCCTTGGGACTCATGGAAGCAAGCTTATGCAATGAGTCAATTCGCACCTGATATTGCTAAGTCAAATATCAACGCGGTATTTGAATATCAAATCACAGAGAATGATCCAATCAGAAGCAATGATGTAGGCTTTATCCCCGATCTCATTACATACAATAAAAGTGCTGAACGTGGCGGTGATGGAGGCAATTGGAACGAGAGGAATACCAAACCAAGCTTAGCTTCATGGGCCGTGTATAAGACCTATCAACACACCAAGGATAAACAGTGGCTTACCAGCCTTTACCCAAAGTTAAAAGCCTATAGATCATGGTGGTTAAACAATCGTGATCATAATAAAAATGGCATTCCTGAATATGGTGCCACACTCGATGTGGCGCATACACATAAAGTTCATGGTTTTAAATTCAAATTTAATGAGCGCACCTTTTACGGATTAGATTTATACAATTCATTACTCAAAGCCAATATCAGACTCACGTCACCCGCGCAAACCGCCGCATCGTGGGAATCAGGTAGAGATCATGCCGCCAATTTTGGCTACATCAACTCGGTACAATTAAATAAATATATAAAACAAGGCGGAAGCATATCAGACTGGCAGGTAAAATTTGCCGAAAATTACAATACGCAAGGGCTGCTTACTGGGTACTCTTTACTACAAGAGTCAGTTGACCAAGCCAGCTATATGGTCTCTGACGCACGTTATTTAGCAAAAATTGCCCGTCTATTAAATCAACCTGACGAGGCAGTCACATTTGAGAAAAGTGCCGCAATAATAAGCCGATACGTTAATCGATGCATGTTTGACACTCAGTCTGGATTTTACTATGACATTTCAATTGAAGCCAAACCATTAGCCAATGGCTGTGCAGGCTATGCGCTCACCAAGCGAGGAAAAGGCCCTGAAGGTTGGTCGCCACTATTCAACCAAATAGCCACCGACGATATGGCGAAACAAGTTAGAGCTGTAATGCTCAATCCACAAGAGTTTAATACCTATATTCCATTGGGCACCGCGGCACTGACTAACCCCGCTTTTGGTCCGAACATTTACTGGCGAGGAAGAGTGTGGTTAGATCAACTCTATTTTGGGGTGAAAGGACTCACTCATTATGGCTACAAGGAAGATGCAAGAACATTAATAAATCGGTTTATTGAGCACGCTGATGGTTTACAGCAAGATGGCCCCATTAGAGAAAACTACCACCCTTTAAACGGCAAACAACAAGGTGCGCCCAATTTCTCATGGAGTGCGGCACACCTATACATGTTACTCAGTGAATTTTGACACGAGCATAGTATCTATGAATATTTAGATACTTTATGTTTATATTGGCATAAAACCAAAGAGCTAACAGAACCTATTCAAATTTAATTTACTCCATAATAACGCGCCTTAAATTTCAAGCTCAATGATCCATGTTAAAAAGAGTCGAAGGGTATATTACATCCGACTCTTTACTCTATTGGTTGCCTGAGCGTTTTCGGGATCATCCGGCCAAAAATGCTTAGGGTATCTGCCCTTCATCTCTTTTTGTACGTCTTTATAACTCGATTGCCAAAAGTGTCTTAAATCTTGGGTTAACTGCAGAGGCCTGCGTGCTGGTGACAATAACTCCATCAGCAAAGGCAATTGGCCATTACACAACTTTGGCGTCTCAACTAAACCATATACTTCCTGCATACGCACTGATAACTTTGCCGGCCCGTCAATTTGATAATCGATGGTAATATTGGAGCCACTCGGTACAGTGATTTTTTTTGGCAGTAGCACATCTAGCCGTTGCTGTTGTTGCCAATCTAACTTACTCAAAATCGCTTCTTTTAGGGCAAATTTTTTCAGCTGAGGTAATTGCTTAATATCACTCAAATAGGGTGCAAGCCACGTAGCAATATTATCAAGCAAGCTCTGTTCATCGAGCTCTACGAATTCCAATGGGCTATATCGTTGCGCTAAGGTCATACGGGTTAATAGCGGTAACACTGTGTCATAATCTTGAAATAACTTTAATCCATACTTTTCGACAAGCATGAGCCAAGCTTGAGTGCGCGCAGCCACATCAATTTTTTGACTACTTGGGGTTGCTTCAATAACCAAGTTGCCAATGAGCGTGCGGTCTTCATGTAAAAACCGTTCTTTCTTTTCATCAAACTCACACACGCTCTGTTTTGTGAATAAATGAGGTAATGCCTGTAAGAGTTGCTCAATAGATACATCTGTGGCATTAAATATTCTTTGCCCTTTATGACCACCTAACGATGCAATAGCAATATAATCACTGCCTAACCAATGACTTCCATGGCTATTAACGCCAGCGCCATTAGCCAATACAAAACCTTGTCCTCGCCTTTTTGCTAACCTATCAGGGAATGCTAATGCAATGGTTATATCCAAGTGCTCAGTCGCCAACGCGCGCGGTTTAGTTAATCTCAGTCGTTTTAACCACGGCATTAACTGCTGACTAAAAAGCTTAGTCGGCCTTTCAAACTGTGCTTGTAAGGCAACCCTAAGTTCAGGGCTACTCGTTACTCGACTTTCTATCAAGGCCACAAGGTAACATGCTAACGTACTAATTCCTGAATATTCAGTTTCCAATTGCTGTGCTTTTACTAGCATGTGGGCTAACCGCGGCTCTGTACCAAATTGATGAATTTTCTGGCCTAGCGTGGTGAGTTTCTCATTGTTGTCGAGAATTTCCAGCATTTTTAATAACTGAGTAGCCTGCTGAATTTGTATCTCACTAGGATGGTCAAGTAATGGTAAAGCACGAATGTCACTGCCCCAGACTTTAGCCTCTAATAGTAAACCACTTATGTCTGAGCTTAAAATTTCGGGCGTGTCATGTCTCTCTCTACGTTCAAATTGGTCGTGGCTTCCCAAACGATACACAACCCCAGCTTCGATTCGCCCTGCCCGTCCAGCTCGTTGCACCGCTGATGATCTTGATATGGAGGCCGTTACCAGTTCTGTCACACCGCTTTTTAAATTAAACTGGGCAACTTTACGCTTTCCACTGTCAATAACGACTCTGATACCTTCAATGGTTAAAGATGTTTCCGCCACATTCGTTGTTAAAACCACTTTTCGATAACCCGCTTTGGCTGGGGCGATCGCCGCCTGCTGAAGGCGTTTATCTTGATTACCATATAACGGAGCCACCTCAGTATCGGACAATTCGTAACCTGCTAAAGATTGAGCCACGTGCGTAATCTCTTTTTGCCCTGGTAAAAAGACCAACACACTCCCGTCTTGCTCTTGCAACGCTTGACGAATAAGGGGGCCAATCGCATCTAACCATCGCGTCTCATTTGCCAACGAGGTATAAATCGTATCAACAGGAAAACTGCGGCCTTCACATACAACAATAGGACATTCTAAAAATGTTTGATATCGGTGTGTGTCTAGCGTCGCTGACATTACCAATAGTTTTAAATCCTCACGAAATGCGGCTTGCGTTTCCAAAGCTAAGGCCAGTGCAGTATCGGCCGCCATTGAACGCTCGTGAAACTCGTCAAAAATGACAAGGTCAACCCCTGTCAATTCCGGGTCGTTTTGCAGCCGTCTTGTCAGTACACCCTCAGTGACTATTTCTAATCTCGTATCAGCAGAAACCTTCACTTCATTTCTTATTCGTAACCCTATACTAGCCCCAATTGATTCTTGCTGTTGACTGGCTAAAAAACTAGCGATATTTCTCGCTGCTAGCCTTCTTGGTTCCAGCATAATAATATGCTTGAAGTGCCCATCTCTGACCATTTTTAATGGCAGCCAAGTTGATTTACCAGCCCCTGGTGGCGCTTGTAGCAGCACACTGCTATGTAATTTTAATGTATCAATAAGGGAGTTATAAACTGATTCGATGGGTAACACAACATACTCTGAAAAAACATTTTAGCGCTATATTAACACGTTAAGATAACTAATTAGCACTCTTTAGAAGGCCCAATTGAATGGCCTCGTTATCACCTTAGGTAGAAATCAAACAGGCACTTGCAACCCTTCATAACTACTTGATATAACAATACCCCCCAGCCTGACTTGTTCTTTGTAGTTTTTCAATAAATAGTCAAAATCAATCGGCTCTGAGGCGGAGACAGAGTCTAACCCTATCCATGTGTTTCTATTTACTTCTTTGGCCAAGTATAAGCCACTGTCGGCCAACTCTAATACCTGCTCCCATGATGCTTGCTTAAATTCACCCGTCATTAACGGGTAAGGTGCAAATCCAATTGAACAAGTGCATTGTACAGTTTCACCATTAACAATAAACGGAAAGCGCTCGACCTGTTGTCGTATTCGCTCAACCACCTCTTGTGCATCACGAGTCGACATATCCGGCATAACCAATAAAAACTCCTCTCCGCCCCACCTTACTAATAAGTCACTACTTCGGGTGCACTGTTTCAATATATCAGCAAAGCTTTGCAGCACTAAATCGCCCGCCGCATGACCATAAGTGTCATTAATCCTTTTGAAATGATCTATGTCTATCATACAAAATATAATGTCATGCTTAGGCTTTAGTGCATTTATCTGACTATCAATCGTGCTGAAAAAATAATGTCTATTATTTAGTCCCGTTAAACTATCGGTAAAGCTCAATGCTTGCAGACGTTCATTACGCTCTTTCAATTCTGCTGTGCGTTGTGCTACTTGCGTTTCTAAACGAGTTGTATAACGAATATTTTGCCAGCGCCAATAAACAAACACGATGGCGGCAGCACACAACACCCCAATCAATAACCAACGTTGCTGAGTCAACTTAGAGTTTTCTAATACCTGTCTATGCTGAACAATTTGTTGCGCTTTTAATGTGTTATCTTTTTCCAGTAGGCTCACTTGCTGTTGTTGATGTGCCAACGCATATTGTGCTTCAAGCTGAAGTACTTTGTTGTTCCGTTTTTGTTGGTCAAGTGCACGTTCGGTCAGTGAATAACGTTTTAAATATAAGTGAGCTTGTTGATAATTTCCCACTTGCGCAAAAGCACTGGCCAATAGCCGCTGCAAACTTGACTGTTCTTCTAAGTATCGTGTGTGAAACGTTTGATCAAGCCCAGTCATAGCCAGAGCGATAGCTTCTGTAAACATACCTGCCTGTAAGGTACTTGCTGCCAAAGCAAGTTGGTAATTCAGCTTTGCTTTTGTATCTGCCACCAGCATATATTTGGCAGAAAATTCACTCAGCAGCGTTTGACTCAATAAATAATCACCAAGTTTTAACGCCACTTGCGCTTCGGTCAATAATAACTCTGCTGATAAACGCTTATCTTCTAGAGGAAGTTTTCGTCCTAAATCTAATTCATACTGTGCTTGACGAAAGCTTCCACGCTCAAGATGCGTTCTTGCTTGCCACAATTTAATGTGCACCAACAGCTCATCCCCAGGTTGTAAACTGTTCCCAATTTGTACCACTCGGTTAATATACCGTGCTGCATGATCAAATCGTTCTAAGTCTAACTCTAAGTCGATAACCGCAAGCAGTGTTTTGACCATAATACGAGGGTTATTTAATTGCTCAGCCATATCCAGTGCTTCGTAATGCATTGATAAACTATGTTTATAATCACCAAAGTGCTGACGAATACTGGCTTCAATCAATATCGTATGAATAACTATTTCACGCTGAGCGTAATGCGCTGCTTGACTTCTGATCACCCTTAATTGCGGTAAGGAGCTTAACTCATAACCACTTTTCATCTGAAACTTTAGTTGCTCAAAAGCCGCACTGATTGTTTGTTTTTGTTGGGTAACCGTATCTGCACTATGTGCTTCATAAGCAATGAGCAACATACAGTAGCACCAACAGCCTTTAAGCCAGCTCATTGTATGCCTCGCATTAACATCGCTTCATTTACCATATGCCAAGGCGCTACTTTTTCATTAATAAAGCCTGACTCAGTCAGTGCTTTTCTTAAAATACCGCGCTCTTTTAAAATTGCCAGCCCTTTATTCAAGGCTGCAAATACTCGTTTCCCATCTGGGTGGCGTTTACTGACAACAAAATGGCGTGAATCTGGAAGAAATAGTTTCAATTCATTAATTGGCACATATTCTCGCCCTTCAAAATTTAACACCAATGACTGACTGACACTGAAATTAACTAGCATAGCATCAACAATTTCTGTTTCTACCATTTCCAGCATGGTCTCCCAAGGGCCTATAAAGCTAACAATATTAACGTCTGTATTATTTAACGCGCGCCAGTCAACTTTCCATCGAGGATTGGCCACCACGGTTAACTGATTTAATCGTTCTGCTGGCATGTTATGCAATGCAATATTGCGCTTTGCAACATAAAAACCCGCTTCGTACTCGCCATACTCAACTAGAGGTTCACTCACAAACAAGGAACCTTTGTAATCGAGTAGATCTTCATGCCACGTCGAGCGTGCAAGTACTAAGCTCTCACCGGCGATAAGATCCGAAAACTCTATGATATTAACTGACGGTTTTGGGTTAAAGATCACCTTTCGCTGTTCACCTCCAAGGTGAAGCGCTTGCTGTAAAAGAACCATTTCAATGATCTCAATATGAGACCCTTTTGTTGATGGATGAAAGTCTTCAACGTCTAATACAGAACGACCGTCTAAAAACTCTTCATATCGTAAACTAAAGTTTTCACTACTAATAATATCAACCACCAAAGGTGCTTGGGCCTGAACAAAAAAAGACGAGAATAGGAAAAATAGGCACCACTTCATTTACACTTCCAATAAACAAAAACAAGAAAAAATATTCTAGACACTTAATTATACAAGAATAAATCTTTTTTGGTTAACCTAATAGAAACATT
The DNA here is from genome assembly GCF_018100885.1 of Pseudoalteromonas sp. MMG013. Classification (NCBI taxonomy): domain Bacteria; kingdom Pseudomonadati; phylum Pseudomonadota; class Gammaproteobacteria; order Alteromonadales; family Pseudoalteromonadaceae; genus Pseudoalteromonas; species Pseudoalteromonas sp. MMG013. The sequence continues at coordinate 114,457 of NZ_JAGJEE010000015.1, forward strand.
ATTTAAGAAGGGGGGGTAATGGATATGATTTATTATTGAATATCAGCTGGGTAGGAGGAGAAATATCAAACTAAAAACAGATAGAATACAGACTGCACATCACACATTGTCATGCGCAGTCAAAAAACTTTATTCGGGTTCATATCCCAAGTTAGGCGATAACCAACGTTCAGCTTCGGTGAGCGACATATTGGTGCGCTGAGCATAGTCTTCCACCTGATCTTTTTGGATACTGGCAACAGCATAATACTTACATTCAGGATGAGAGAAATACCAACCGGATACTGCTGCTCCTGGCCACATTGCATAAGAGCTGGTTAATTGCATACCAATACGTTGTTCAGTATTTAACAACTGCCAAATCTTCTTTTTCTCAGTGTGCTCAGGGCAAGCAGGATAGCCCGGTGCTGGACGTATACCCTGATAATTTTCACGAATTAGTTCCTCATTCGTTAAATTCTCATCAGGTGCATATCCCCAGAACTCTTTACGCACTTGCTCATGCAAATACTCAGCAAACGCTTCAGCCAAACGATCAGCCACCGCTTTTACCATGATCTTATTGTAATCATCTTGTTTGGCATCAAATGCATCTGCCAAATCATCTTCTTCAAGCCCACCTGTAACCGCAAATCCACCGTAATAATCGGCAATACCTTTAGGCGCTATATAATCAGCTAAGCAGTAATTTGGAAAGTCGGTTTTTTCTGTTTGCTGACGCAAGTGACACGACTTAGTAAGTACTTCAGAGCGCGTTTCATCGGTATAAATTTCAATGTCGTCGCCAACACGATTTGCTGGAAATAAGCCAATGACACCCAAAGGGTGTAACGCACCACTTTGCTCATACTCATCAAGCATGGCATTGGCATCTTTAAACAAGCTCTTCGCTTCTTCACCGACAATTTCATCATCAAGTATACGTGGGTATTTACCCGCTAATGACCAAGTCATGAAATACGGTGTCCAGTCGATATACTTACGTAGCGTTTTGATACTGACGTTACGAAACTCCGTCACACCTAACTTTTTCGGTACCGGTGGCGTATAGTTTTTCCAGTCAATTTGAATCGCGTTATCACGCGCTCGCTGCAATGTAACAGGTTTAGAGCGCGGCTTTTTACGCGCTTGCTGTTCGCGTACTTTGACGTACTCAGCGGATGTTTTAGCCAAAAACTCGCTCTTTTGGGTGTTACTCAATAGACTTGATACCACACCCACCGCACGACTGGCATTGTTAACATAAACAACTCCTTTGTCATATTGTGGCTCAATCTTAACCGCGGTATGTGCTTTGGACGTTGTCGCACCGCCTATCAATAACGGTAGCTCAAAATTACGACGTTTCATTTCTTTGGCAACATGGACCATTTCATCAAGCGAAGGCGTGATCAATCCCGAGAGGCCAATCACATCTGCCTTTTCATCAATGGCTGTTTGCAAGATTTTTTCCGCTGGCACCATCACACCTAAATCGACTACTTCGTAGTTGTTGCACTGTAGCACAACACCCACAATATTCTTACCAATATCATGTACGTCGCCTTTTACGGTCGCCATGATGATTTTACCATTGGTTGCGCCTTCTTCTTTTTCTGCATCAATAAAAGGGTCTAGGTAAGCTACCGCACGCTTCATTACCCGTGCAGATTTAACCACTTGAGGTAAAAACATTTTACCTGCGCCGAATAAATCCCCCACCACATTCATGCCATCCATTAATGGCCCTTCAATAACTTGTATGGGTTTATCCATACTGGCACGACATTCCTCAGTGTCTTCATCAATGTAGTTAGTAATACCTTTTACCAAAGCATGTTCGAGGCGTTTTTCAACTGGCCAAGTACGCCACTCTAGATCTTCCACCTTTTCAGCTTGTGCCATACCTGAATATTTAGGCGCAAGCTCCACCAGCCGCTCACCAGCGCCTGGATCGGTATTGAGTACCACATCTTCAACGGCTTTTCTGAGCTCTTGTGGAATATCATCATAAACAGCAAGTTGCCCTGCATTTACAATCCCCATATCCATACCAGCTTTGATAGCATGGTATAAAAACACCGAATGAATTGCTTCACGAACGGGGTTATTACCACGAAACGAAAATGAGACGTTCGATACCCCACCTGACACTTTACAATGCGGTAAACCTTGTTTTATACGACGAGTGCCCTCTATAAATTCAACCGCATAATTGTCATGCTCTTCAATACCGGTTGCCACAGCAAAAATATTCGGGTCAAAAATAATGTCTTCAGGCGGAAAACCTAATTGGTCGACTAAAATTCGGTATGAACGCTGGCATATGTCGAACTTTCGTTCTTGTGTTTCCGCTTGCCCTGTTTCATCAAACGCCATCACCACCGTTGCAGCCCCAAAGCGCTTAATGATCTTCGCTTGGTGAATAAATGGCGCTTCCCCTTCTTTTAAAGAGATCGAGTTAACAATAGCCTTACCTTGAATACACTTTAAACCTGCTTCGATTACGTCCCATTTTGACGAATCAACCATAATTGGTACTCGAGATATATCAGGTTCAGAAGCAATTAAGTTTAAAAACTTCACCATTGCTGCTTTTGAGTCCAACATGGCTTCGTCCATGTTAATATCAATGACTTGGGCACCACTTTCAACCTGTTCACGGGCAACGCTCAAAGCGGTTTCATAATCTTCTTCTAATATAAGGCGTTTAAAACGCGCAGAACCAGTGACATTTGTACGCTCACCAACGTTAGTAAATACTGCTGTAGCTTGACTCATTGACGACTTCCTAATTCAGATTACAGGCTTCAAGACCAGCCAAACGCATACGCACGTCTAACTCTGGTAATGGCCGCGGAGCTACATGTTCGAGACCATCAGCAAAGGCTTTGATATGCGCGGGTGTGGTACCACAACATCCGCCAACAATATTAATGTAACCTTCCTTTCCCCAATCAATAATTTCTTTCGCCATCTCATCTGCTTCTAAATCATATTCACCAAATTCATTGGGCAAACCGGCATTCGGGTGAACCGATGTAAATGTCTCACACACTCGCGATAACTCGACAACATACTGACGTAATAGATCGGGTCCTAACGCGCAATTTAAGCCAATTGAAATGGGCTTAATATGGCGAATAGAGTTGTAAAATGCTTCCGTTGTTTGGCCAGATAAAGTGCGCCCTGATGCATCTGTGATAGTGCCTGATATCATAACAGGTAAGGTTACGCCCGCTTGTTCAAACGCTTCTTCTACCGCGTATGATGCCGCTTTTGCATTGAGCGTATCAAAAATAGTTTCTATTAATATGAGATCTGCCCCACCTTCAATAAGGGCGAGCGTTGACTCGACATACGCTGCAACTAATTTGTCAAAGGTGATATTACGATAACCCGGATCGTTAACGTCTGGTGAAATTGAACATGTTTTTGACGTCGGCCCTAGTACACCTGCAACATAACGCGGTTTATTGGGGTTTTGTGCTGTAAACTCATCACACACCGCTCTTGCCAATTTAGCCGACTCTATATTAATTTCACGACTAAGACTTGCCATCTCGTAATCATCCATCGAAATAGTCGTGGCATTAAATGTATTGGTTTCAATAATATCTGCACCAGCAGCTAAAAACTGGCTGTGTATATCTCTGATCACATCAGGCTTAGTCAGGCTTAATAAATCGTTATTACCTTTGATCAACACATGCCAATCTTTAAAGCGCTCACCACGATAGTCTTGTTCCTCAAATTTGAATTCTTGGATCATGGTCCCCATTGCACCATCAAGGATCAAAATACGATTTTTCATCGCCTCGGCTAAAGCGATACTTTTATTCTGCGGTAAATTATTCGGCATAGTTGTTAGTCCTTACATCTTGGCTAACGAGATTAATATCATACGGTGTGGTTTGGTAAACATAGTAGTTTAACCAATTTGAGAATAACAAAAAGGCATGGCTTTGCCACGTTTTTGAAGGTGTTTTATCTGCATTGTCATCTGGAAAATATCCTTCAGGTATTGCGGCATCAGGGCCTTTTTCGAGGTCACGCCTATATTCTTTTTGTAGAGTATCTGCATCGTACTCTGGATGGCCCGTTAAATAAACTTGGCTTCCCGATTGATTTTTAACTAAATACGCACCAACTTGCTCTGAACCAGCCAACGCAATTAAATCATCTGTTTGATGTATGCTTGCTTCATCGATATGACCATATCGAGAGTGCGGGACAACAAACTCATCATCAAAACCCCGAGTCAATGCCCCATGTTCAAAATAGCAACGATGTTTAAATACACCACAGAGTTTGTTCTTTTTCAGTGTTCGTTTTAAACCATGATGATGAAATAGTCCTGCATGCGCTGCCCAACATGAAAACAATGTCGACGTCACATGACTTTCAGCCCAATCAAAAAACACTTGCAGTTCATTCCAATACGTTACGTCTTCATATTCTAAGTGTGCAAGCGGTGCACCTGTCACAATTAAAGCATCGTAATTTTGATCTTTCACATCTGAAAAATATCGATAAAACATATCTAAGTGTTGCTCTGAATTTTCAGAACTACGGTGCGTATCTAAACGCAATAGATCAACATTCACTTGTAAAGGAGAATTGGCCAATAAACGAATAAACTGTACTTCGGTTTCCACCTTATTAGGCATCAAGTTTAAAATAGCCAATCGCATTGGTCGAATTTCTTGCGACTTTGCACGGCTTTTTGGCATTACAAACACGTTTTCTTGACGCAATTGTACAATAGCAGGTAATTCGTCTTTGACGGTGATCGGCACACGCTTCTCCTGAGTTAAAAATACCTTGTTATTATGACCACAACCACAGAAATTTCAACCTCTAGATGTACAGACGTCTAAACATTTATACTTTATTTGATTGTTTCTTTGGCTCAAGTTGTAATAATCAAAAATTATAAACAATTCAGTTAATATAAGGACGACAGATGTTGAGTGTTGGATTAGGAGAGATTGCAGCTATCTGTGCGGCAATGGTGTGGGCAAGTTCAACAGTCATCTACAAGCGTTTTAGTCACTCTTTATCACCGCTGGAATTAAACATAAGTAAAGGTGTAATGGCCTGCACCATGATGTGTCTTAGCCTGATGGTATTACAAGATAGTGCCATACCAAGTGAGGCAAATGCATGGATATGGTTAGCTGCCAGTGGCGTAATTGGAATTGCTGTGGGAGATAGTGCATATTTTGCAGCGTTGAGAAATATAGGCCCAGCAAGAACGTTGGTGATTGAATCTATGGCACCCGCCATCGCTGGCATACTCAATATTTTAATACTCGGCACTTTTTTAAATGTCATAGCATGGGTCGGTATTATTGTTACTACAATGGGCGTCACCTTAGCGATTAAACCACGCATAAAATTGCCTCCCCTTGATAGGAAAAAATACAAAATTGGGGTGTGCTGTGCGTTACTGGCGGCCGCGTGTCAAGCAGCTGGAATGGTCATGTCTAAGGCAGGAATGGCAGATGAGGGAACCAGTAGTTTATGGGCGGCTATGATCCGTTTATTTTCAGGCACCATGGCAGTTGCTATGCTGGTTGTATTTTTGAAAAATCACAGCATCAATCAAGCTGTGAAGCTCCGTGGAATAAGTAATAAGAAATGGCTTTTTGTCGCGGTCTTCTTTGGCACTTTTATCGGCTTATGGTTACAACTTAGTGCAGTCAAATATACCGATCCAGCTGTCGCGCAAACTCTGTTAGCCACTGCACCGCTCATGGTCATGACGTTGACTTGGATACAAAAAGAAGAGATCACACGAAATATGATAGTAGGCGGGATATTCGCGCTCTTTGGTGTGGCTGTATTATTAAGCGCATAATTATTAAGTACGCAGTTATTAAGTACATAATTACTAGGTACATAATTTTGCGCTGAACATATTAGCTCTCACAGCACAATATACAAAAGTAGGAAGGAGGCCAGAGCCCGCTTTTGCAAACGAGGATAGCCCATATGGAGAAAGGAGTGTCTAGGTAGGGTTATAGAAGAAGGTTATTTGCTTTACAAAAAATGTCATAAAGCATCATAATTTGGATACAAAAAAGGCTTAACATTGCGTTAAGCCATTTTTAAGTTTGAGTTTTTATTAGCGTTTGCTGATCTATGAGGTTTTAATTTGCTGCAACCTCTTTGGTCATTAAGCATAGTTAAGGTGCCACTGGTGTGATTACCTAGCTAAATCAACAATAATGTCGTAATCCTATTTTGCTAGAGCTGCGGGCTAGTGTTAGCTACTAACTTGCTCGCACAATAAATCAGATGCGAACCCTTCACTATTGATGATGTGATCGACCTCACTGACATACCATTTACCATCAGCCAATGTGCCTGTACCGATTAAATTTACAACCGCACCAGCGCCTATGGCAGGGTCGCCTATCACTTTGGCTCTAATTGATTTAGCTGCGCGGTTAAGTCTTTCATGTTTTCCCTTGGCTGCTTGTGTTGCATAGGCTTCATTGGCGTATACATAGGGCAATACGATTGCAGGTTGACCACTCCCCGCTGTTACAGGTTTACGCAGCGCCTCATTCATATCATAAAAATAGGCTTTAACTTCTCCAACAGTACGATAGGCATCTTCCATAAAATGCCAAGATAGTATCTGGCTTACGTCAATATCCACTTCTTTTAGTGGCTTACCGGATAGCGACTTTCCCGTCCCTCGGCCCATAAATATCAATTTATCGTGGGCAATTTTCAAAATTGCATCGTACTGCTCAGCCAACTTACTTAATAGCTGCAAATCACTTTCACTTTGTTCAATATGCGGTAATTCTATGGCGCTAAACTGTGCGCCAACTTTTGGGTCTAAGCCATGTTCCGAAGCAATATCGGAGACGAGATCCCCAAGCTTTTGTGGCGTATTAGGATCAGCTGGCCATGATTTTTGCTTTGGTGCTTTCAACCCTGTGTGCCAGAGCACTTTATTGCCAAACAACTCAAGTGAACGAATCGGTCCAGATACGCTATACTCCCCCACTTCAAATGATCCTAAAGGAATAAGTTTGGCCGCTTTATCGGCCGCACCATTTTTATATCCCATGGCAATTTCAACAATATCGGTCGGCTTAGGGTTTTGTATTGGTGCTGTTCCGAGGTTATCAAATCGTACGTAGCATGCATCACTTTGCAACCCCGTTTTCAAACTTACACGCACCTCGACCATTCGATCTCGTAGCCGCTCTGCCACCTCATTGCCATTTGCTTTAATTGAAAACTGAGGTTGTAAATTCATCTTTTTCTCCTCAATCCCATATATTAATGACGTTATCTGAAATCGGTTTTGTGATCACTTCAGGCAAGAAGATGGCGATATTTTCACAGTAAATCGCGCCTTTTTCCGCAAGCCCGTGGTTCGCCTCTAAAACGAGCTCAACCATTCCACTGCTGCGTCCATAATGGCGCCAACAGATATTATCTAAGCAATCTCCATCGCGGGTGATATACGTTACCCCGTTCTCATTCATTGGCACACCTCATTATTTAGTGTTTGCATCATGACGCTTTAATTCCATCGAGAACTTAATTTCTCTTGGAATACCATCATTCAAAAACAACGTTCGATCTTCACTGATTGACATAATGATCCAATTGCCCAAGACGCGACCAACGCTGGGGTCTGACTTACCACTTGCTTGCACATAGGTGAGTTTGAGTGGTAGTTGGGTCATTGCTTCTGCTCGCATACTATCAATTTGGGTAAGGCCATCTTTCACCAGCTGAGGATATATTGTCCCCGTCAAGCTAAGCGTTTGATCTCCTATCCCCACAAACTGCATTGCGGGGCTGCTATTTTCTGTTTGCGAATCCTGTGTTTTCCAGCGGTAATCCGTATTAAACTTTAAGTTGTCAAAAGCAGCGCCTCCAACAGAAAATTTAAACTTACCTAATTGCATCATATGAGATGCATTACCTACTTTTTCCATTAAGCTACCTCATCAATATAACGAGTACGCAAATCACGTTGCGCTTGCGATTGTTTTTGTTCAAGTACCTGTTTTATCTGTTCTGCAATTTCAATTGCAGACATGCCTGGCGTAGTATTGACGGTAATGTTGGCATTGACCGTCACACTGCCGCCACTGACTGGTGTTTTACCTGATTGTGCCGTTGATGTGCGCGTGCTGGTTGGTGCCAACGATTTGATGTTTAAAGTATTGCCTTTAGTCGCTGTGCCATCGATTAATTTAGGTGAATCGACTTCACTCACCTTATCTTTTCCAAATAATGTATCAACCAACAAGCCAGAGAGGCCACCACCTAATGCCCCCACAATCGCATTGGTTGCATACCCTGCAACAGGTGCGAGCATGCGTACCGCACCATTTTTAGATTTACCCATTTTGTTCGAGACCCATTCACTGGCTCCCCAACCCGCTGCTGTACCACCCATAGTGGTTGCTTTTTGCTTTAATGATAGTGAATCATCATTTGCAGCTTTTAATATCGTGTGCCCATTCAGTATGCGCCCGGCATTAGTGCCTACAGCCGATAACTTAGTCATCGGTCCATTATTAATACCAGCGCTTTTTTCCATTTCAGCAGCCATGCCAGCAAACATATTCGCTTCATTGATAACATTATTTTTTACAAAATCTAATGCAGTACCTGTGTAATTTGCTGATTCAGTCGCTTTATTCTCATCATCTTTTGTTGATTTATCTGTGAACAAGCCACCGATTAAACCACCAAGCGCATTTGATGCCGCACCAATACCTGTAGCACCCAATATTTTTGTGACTGGACTTGCCATTATCTTGCTAAATACACCGCCTTTTTTACTTACTGTGGGCATCGTATTGTGCGCTTTAGATGAGCTTGTCGTTTTAGTATTGGCTAATTCACTGGCACGAGTATCGGCTTTACTACTTTTTCGCCCTTGTGCTTTACTGTCGGAGTCATCTAGCGTATTGCCAAACCACCCACCTAACATGCCGCCTAACGATTCACCACCGAACGCGCCTAATGCACCACCCACGATGCCACCAATGGCCGTGCCAAATACAGGAATAACCGACCCAATTGCAGCCCCAGCAGCAGCGCCCGCAAGTGCACCACCGGCACCTCCAGCGGCTCGTCCGACTTGCTGTGACTTTTCTTGCTTGGTTAAGCTATCATCTGATAAAGTTGACGCGACATCCATCGCCCCCATTACCGCCGTTACAGGCGCTGCTAATTTGCCAAATAACTTACCTAATGGGCTTCTTGTGATACCTTTAATTAACCCTTTGCCTTTAAAACCTCTTTTTACTGACTTACTGAAAATAGGATCATTCGCTGCAACCGGTTTTCCTAATTTAGTATTGTTTGCCTTGGTGCGATTTTTACCTGACTTGTGATTTTGCTCAGTCTCTGATAACCCACCGTCAATAACCGATAACTTCGGCTTTGAGTTAGACTTCGCTTTTGGTCGTGCTTTAGTGTCTGCTGTTGAGTCTTTAGCCCAAGGCTTTTTATTGCTCTTTGGCACTTGTTTTTCGTCTGCAACATTACCATTTTGGTAAGTTGAGCGACCTTTATTCCCTCTGTTTCTGCGAGAGCGTCTATTCCCTCTTTTATTGCCTTTTTTCTTACGCTTTTTAGATTTTTTCTCTTCTTGTTCTGGTGCTTCAAAGTCAGACTCGGCTTCACCACTTGAAAACATATCCGCGATACCACCTAAACCAAACCCATCCAATAAATCGGGTAAAGCGCCCGTTAATGACGATAAGTCACCTTTAACGATCCCTTTAAAATCCAGCTTCGCTAATGTCGCCGCATGATCTTGCATAAATGAGGCTGCCCCATCAAACCCAAACGCATTGAGTAAATCAGGCCCTGCATTTAATAAAGAATCAAGGTCTCCACCCATAATCCCTTTTACATCTAACTGCTTTAAAGCAGGCAATGCCGCTTCCATAACACCGGCAGCACCATCTAAACCCAAGGTCTTTAATATCCCAGGTCCGGCATCCAGTAACGTCGAAATATCACCACTGGCAATACCCTTCATATCGAGCTGTTTCAGTGCTGGGAGCGCATCGCTAAATTTATCCGCTGCCTCACTTAAGCCAAATGCTCTAAGTGCCTCAGGGCCAGCGTCCATCAATGAGGTCAAATCCCCATTCATTATCCCTGTTGGGTCTAGCTGTTTAAGTGCAGGCAAAGCCGCTTGAATTGCATCTGCTGCGCCGCCCAAATTAGCTGAACGCAGCATATCTGGCGCGGTATCAAGTAGACTCGTCAAGTCACCTTGTGCCACACCCACTAAATCTAATTGCTCCAGCGCAGGGATTTTTTGTGTAATAGAATTATGAATACCCTCTAAATCAAGCGTCTTAATTAACTCAGGTGCGACATCTTTAAGCGAGCTTAAGTCGCCAGTCATTAACCCTTTCATGTCTAACTGCTGCAGCGCCGGCATCGCAGTTTGTATCGCATCTGCAGCGCCACCCAAATTCGCGGTACGTAAAATGTCTGGCGCTGTATTTAATAAACTGCTTAAGTCACCCTCTACTGCCCCCGCTAAGTCGAGTTGGGCAAGTGCTGGAATATTCCGTGCTATTGATTGATTCAAGGCATCAATATCAACGGCTTTAATGAGCGCTGGAGCCGCATCTTTTAACGAGCTTAAATCACCTTGCATAATGGCACCGGTATCAATGCTGTGTAATGCAGGTAACATGTTCTCGATTGTTTGTGCCGCTTGCGACATGTTTAACGCATCAAGTGCTGCGGGAGCGGCATCTGCCAAAGAGCTTAAATCGCCCTGCAAAACTGCGCCAGCGTCTAACTTATCTAGTACTGGAAGTGCCTTACCAACTACATTGGCAGCTTGGCCAAGTCCCATGTTCTCTAGCACTTGTGGTGCTGTCGCCGTTAAGCTCGACAAATCACCTTCCATCATGCCTGAAATATCTAACTGATTAAAAGTTGCCAGCCCCGTTTTGAGTGAGTCGCTCATTTGCGGCATATTCAACGCATCTAAGATATGTGGCGCTGTCGAGGTCAATAAATCCAATTGTTGAGAAAATGCTTTCTCGCTATCACTGGCTGCAAACTTCGCACTGTGCTGCGACAATATATCAGTTAGCCCCGTAACATCTATTGAGTTACTTATCTCTGGAATTGCGTGCGTTAAACTTGATAAGTCTTGCTTTACAACTTGCTGAAACTGCCCAAAATCCAGCCCCTCAATATGCTGACTCAAGCCAAAAATAATCTCTGATAAATTGCCACCTTTACCTACTTGTACCGCAAGCTCATTTGCCGCAATATTATTGGCCGCATCAGCCTCGCCTTGCGCTGACTTTTTCTGCGTCTTTATCAGTTCAACAGCGCCATTATCACCAGGGTTACTGACAGCTACCCTACTCAAATTTGCCAATTGTTTTTTGAGCACGTTACCATTGTCAAGCATGAGTTGATTCACATTAAACTTCGCCAATTGAGCCAATACAGGTTCAATTGAGTCGGGCTGCACAATTGCACCTGACGCTTTGATGCTCTTTACCGCCTTAGCGATAAACTGCGCTGCTTTTGCTTGATCTTGCTGAATTTTTGGTAACTTATTTTTAACTTTATTGGCGTTATTTGCCTTTTTTTTGCTGGCTGCGGGAGATTTTTTCGCACCGCGTTTTTGATCAGATGATCCGTGACGTTTCATAGCTATACCTGGGAGATGCAAAGAAGTGAGCTGAGTACTTGCCTGCCAGTACACCCGCCTGCATCAATAGCAAGACTTGTACATAACTGAAATAACAAGCGTGAAATAGTGGGCCGATGGCCAGTAGAGTTGAAAAAGATATGCCAAATAACAATAAGTGAATACCACTTCGTGAATCGTGTTAAATGTGATTTGGCTTATCTATTTAAATATCATCATTGGATTGTACGTAAGTTTATTTACAGAATATTTCCTATTCCAAAACCCTGATCCAAACCTGAGGTTAAACAAGATCATAAAACATGCAGTCTACAGATAAAAAAGGCAGGTCAATGACCTGCCTCCGTTTCTTTTTTATATTCAACGGCTGCTTCGAACCAGTCGCATAGCTCTGATTCGGTTAAGCCGTTTAATTCTTGTAAGCCCCACCCGGTGTATTTTGCGAGGGCTATCACCATGGACTTTAAGCGCTTGGGCGGGATACGAGAAAAGCCTGTAGCTTTTCTCTTAGTTTGACAAAGTCGCTCCAGTCTAATTCTTCAATGACGTCTGGAGATACTTCACACAAATGTGAGAAGTAACGAATTTCGCTTTCTGATTCGCTTAAATCCGTTTTGTCTACCATTAATCTATCACGTACCTTTGGTCGTCTCATCTTTAGCTCTGCATACTCATGCGCATCGACCGTGACTGGGAAAGTCAGTTTAATGATATCTGTCATAACTTATTAAGCTCCAATTGCTGTGCGAAGTAACGCCATTTGGTCAACACCATTAACGATACGAACATCATTGGCTAAATCGATGTCATAAATCACATCTGCGCCAATTTCTAACTTGTATTTTTGTACTGCGTATTGCATGGTTAATTTGGCTTCTTCGCCATCTTTCCAGTTACCCATATCCATTTCTTTGAAGAAACCAGACAACGTTACTTTTACCGGCACTGGTGCTTGACCTTGTGCTTGAATTGCACCACGAGCAACAAGTGGTTTAGTGTCGCCACCCCAACCACCCATAAGTTTCAATACATCTGAACTGTATTCAAGCAGCGTAATTGTGCCTTCCATTTTTTCAAGTTGACCTACATCTAATTCAATAGGCGCTTGAAAACCAGACGTTATTTCACGAGTTTTAACCGTTACTTTAGGTAACGTAATCTCATCAGCGATACCAAGGTAGCCCTTACCATCAACAAATAATTTGAATTTTTTTAGGATCTTAGGAGATGTTGCCATTATACGATTTCCTCTAGGTAGTTGTTAGTAAGGATGCTTTTAAAGGTAATGTGTTCAGCCGGTGTTGGTGGCGTGAAATCAAAGCTAAAATATACTTTACCCGCTTGGATATTAATTGGCGTGTTAAGCTCTTCATCAGCCCAGATTTCGCCACCTAAAATAGCACCTTGTGCTTTAAGGCTATCGAGGTAACCCTGTACACTTTGTACAACATCATCGATGTATGTTTTAGTAATGTTACGGTCAACCGCCCACATGTGAGCACGAAGCAATGAATCGTTGATCATATCAGCTGTACGTACTACAGATAAGAATGCCCATTTAGGGTCATCAGAACATGTGCGGTTACCCCATAGCTTAAAGCCATTTTGACGGATAATCGTTGCTACTTCATTTTCATTTAATAAATTAGCACGGGCATTTGAGTCACCTAATTGAAAATCAATTGGGCGTGCTGTAGCAACAATACCATTCATGTTGGTATTACTTGGACTCCACCAGAAACCGCGGTCGTTATCTGATTTTGCAATCATACCTGCAACACGTGCACTGGCTGGTTCAACGACTGATTGACCATCACGGAAAACACGCACCGCTGGGTCAACCACAAATACACGACGAGAACCGAAGTCTTTACGATATGCTTTTGCATCGTCATCATTGGTATTTGGACCATCAGCGATGATCACAGCACGTAAACGGTTCGCAATTGCCACCATATCTGTTACAACTGGGTTTTTCTCAGAACCATTTTTCTGATGTGTATAGCCAGGTGCCACTAAAATACGCGGTGCAACGCCCACGACTGATTCAGCGCCTAAGAATGCTTGCATCCCTTCATACGAACCATCAGCAGCCACACCGCCTACAATTCGTTGAGTTACCGTTGCTTCATCACCGTCTGCAACACGCACAACAATAATGACTGCGCCCGCTTGGTCAAAAATACCATCAACAGCAGGAACCAAAGTCCCTTTTCTGTCATACTCTACGTCTGTTACCGCTTTTTTAACTTTTTCAGTCAGTGCTTTTAACTCATCCGCGGTAGGCGCGGTGTCATTATTTTCAGCTTTGAATTTAGTGACTTCAACAGCCAGAGCCGCATCACGCAAAGTTTGTAAGCGCGCTGCAAAATCGGTATTGCTAGGATTAACTAATTTAGCCGCTTCTGCACGTTTACCAGCAATAAGTACCGGTGTATTTAAAGGAAAAGCGTCTTCATCTGCAAAAGGCGCCGTACCTATCAAGCCAATTACTGAGCTTTTTACTGTTTTAATTGGACGAGTGCCTGATTGCGCCTCGATTACCTCTACACCATGTAGAAATTTTGACATATGAATCTCCTTTAAGGGTATGTCAGTTAGAAACAAAAAAACCACGCTTGGCGTGGTTTTTGAGAATGTTAAAAATATCAGGCCATTTTGATTGGCCGTACTAGGGGTTGTTGTTCTTTGCTGTTCTATTTTTGTTCTCTTTGAGCATACTTTTATCACGGCGCTTAATATGTGGCCTAGTAATCTAAGCGAATATTAAGCAACAAAGAAAAAGGAGTGCTCAAAAGAACCGGTAGGCAGTGCTTGATTGGCTTTTCTACTATTTTATCGGCTGACTCACATGGAATAACCATGCTACACAGCCTCTGATTTGTATAAAATCCAATCAAGCTGCTGTAAAAATGAACCTAAAAGATCAACAGCACCTAAATAAACTAAATTAGATTTGTATACCTTCGATGAGCACTGGCTCACCACTAATTAAATACAAACCACTGATATCAATCGATAGCTTCCCATCACCTGTTGGTTGCACTGCGACTGACTCCAGTTCAAAGCGAGGTTCCCACTTTTCTAGTGCATTAGAGACAACCAAGGTGATATCTCCCACCATACTGGTCGAATACGGACTATCCAGTAAGTCAAATAAGCCACAGCCATAATCTCTGCGCATCACCCTGCTACCGATAGGTGTGGTAACAATGTCGTGAATACTTTGCTTTAAATGCTCAACCCCCGCGAGGGGCTTTCCTGTTTTTGCGTTCATGCCAAGCATAACGTTGCCTTATATACCTGAAATTAATGATGATTAAGCGTTATCCGCCAACTGTAAAGCCGCCTTCGCCTTGCGCCAACTGCCCGCCACAGTCGGTGGGGTCACCAATACGTGCGACAGCTTTGCCTTCAATGGTAAAGCTGCCTGCGCCCGCTGATATCGCCTTGCCTTCATGTTTTACACTTGGGTCTGTTGACAATACATGCGTACTAATGGGGTCGCCTTCTCTAAGCGCCGGCTTACCCGCCACAGTAAAGCTGCCCTGTGTTGCACTGGCTTTACCCGGTAAAAACAGCGCGTGAACATTGGTCATCGCACCATCTAATGAGATTGCTGGCATACTTACTCCTGTGCACTAATATTCGCGCCATTGAGCTTTAATGTGTTAGCCGCTTTAATCCCTATCCCGGCACTGGCGTCCACCTTCACATCTCCCCCAGTTGCACTAATGTCGACTGTTTTACCAGATAACTTAAGCGCTTCTGTGGCTGAAACCGTGATGTTTTGTGTTGCGTTAACCGTTGCATTGGCGGACGTAATTACGGTGATATCTTTTTCTGTGGTTATATTAAGTGTTCCGGCAGATACAACATCAACCGTTGCCTCTTCACCTTTTATATCAATATAGTAGCGATGCTTTT
This sequence comes from Pseudoalteromonas sp. MMG013, assembly GCF_018100885.1. NCBI lineage: Bacteria > Pseudomonadati > Pseudomonadota > Gammaproteobacteria > Alteromonadales > Pseudoalteromonadaceae > Pseudoalteromonas > Pseudoalteromonas sp. MMG013. The sequence goes on from NZ_JAGJEE010000015.1 coordinate 130,055, forward strand.
CGCGGTCGTACTCAACCATGGAGCCATCTTGATATACTGTGCGTTGCACGTGTTGACGGCTCTCTTTTGCTACATCGCTGGCCACTTTGTCTACGTTATGCTCTTGTTGATATAAACTCCCTAATACCACCCCTTGCGCCAAGTCACCACACGGGGCCAATACCACCACTTGCTCACCGACTTCTGGGGCTTGCCATGTTAAATCGTTAAACGCTTGCGCTGTAAGCCAAGGTAACCAAGAGGTTAACCAATCACCAATGGTGACTCTAACCAACGCCTTTTCGTAATCCACCTCATTCACTGTGCCCAATGAAATTAACTTTGCAAGTCGATGCTGCATGTCGGCTTGGGCTAAATTGGTTTGTAATGGGTTGGCTATCATAATTAAGCACTCCCACTACCTGATGGTGACTCAACCGTCGCCGGCGTTTTTGCAATGAGCCAATGTTCACCTCCTTCAGGGCCTAGGTAAACCTCACTGATCGGCGGTAAATCACACACTTCCACAATCTCAACTTGGTAATAAAACTGCCATGTTAATGTCGCTTTCCCTATGGTGCTGCTCGCCTGCTTAGTAAACGCAAACTCAATATGATAAGGCACAAAAAACTGCCATGGAGTGGCCATATCATCCGCCTGCATCAGCATTTCACATTGCTCAATCACCCCATCTAAACGCGTGAGTAGTGCATCACTATTGGTATGTTCTACCTCTAAGTCCAGTTGCAATGTTAATACCCGCCTATCAAGCGGGTTCGGGCTCAAATTCTTATTGGAAGTTGGCCCATACGTCACACCTGACTCAGCGCCTTTTGATTGCAACTCACTGGCTTGGCGTTCACTCAATACTTGAATACATAACTGCGCAACTTGCGTTAAATCTGGATAAGGCATGTTCGGCTTTAATAGCCCTACCTGAGCGGTAGCGCCCAATCCAGACGTTAGGCACTCAAGTACTTTTCGTACTAGGGTACTGCGTTGATTCATAATGATTCTCTGATAAAAAGCTCAGCCAGAAATGGCCGAAAGGTTTTAAGGCGGATGATATGACCGAAGTGGTTTAAGCCGGCAATGGATATCGCGCTTTAATTTCTTCAACTTTAGACAGCCACTTTTGTTTTGCTGCATCAGTTTGATCGTATTGCCATTCAATAAAAAGGGAGTCTGACTCTAATTTATAAGCGTCCTTTCTAGCAGACAATGCTTCTGATGGTTCATACGTCAATTCAAGTTCTGAGACTGGAATATCTACTTCATTTTGTAACAAAAATGAAGCTATCGCATCTAAATCTAATATTTGGCCAACCGAAGCCACTAGTTGCCCTTGATGTTTAATTAACATTTTACACTCCTATTGCTGGTATATCTGTTGGACGTGCGAACTCGGGATAAATACCCCAGCCTACTTTTTCAAGGTCAATATATCCACTGGCAGTGCCAAACAAACAAATTAATGCTTCTCCTGAAGTTTCTCTGTTTTTGGATAACGCTAACTTAGTATGACTTCCATGAAACTGACCCGTTAAATTTGCCACTTTTGTTTGAAAACCATACAACGACCAATCATTTTCATAGCTAATAACAGGCTGCATTGAACCTTCCACATCCCCCGAAATGAGCTTCAAATAACAAGCCGTAGTCAGGCTTCCTTGTTGATAGCCTCGAAACCAATTATCGTCTATTCGTGCAGGGTGAGCCCTGTCATTTCGAGTCCACTTAATCCGTAATATATTAAAATAGCCATTAACATATCCGTCATACACATTAGCTCTAAAATCAGCCGCAACGCTATTCCCAGTATGGTCAACATCATGAGATGGATTACCATGTAATGTCGCTTCTTTTATAACTTCAAGTGACGATAAACCAATCGTATTAAAATGTTTAATTCCTGTTGTTCCGAGAGGTTCCATTCGCTGATTTTTGCTCAGTAATATATGCGATGCTTCCCCTCTTGCACCAACAATAAAGTTATCGATACTCGCTTTTGATTGTGCTATTGAAACATCAACCTCTGCTGATTTTGCAGCCACGGTAGCATCAATATTGCCAATTTTATCTTGTACGGTCTGGGTTAAGTTGTCGGCGGCGACCACCACGTCCGTGAGCCGTTGAGTCATCGGTTTTTCTTGATTTGACATAGTATTTCCTTAATTTTGTTGATTAAGCTTGCTCAAGCGCTACTAAACGCAGCTCTTGCTCAATTTGACGCGCCATGGTGTTGAGTTGAACCAAGGCCATATCAGCCAGCTCTCTATCTACAATCAGGTTAAGATTATCAACGCCGACTTTTACCTCTACACTCTCTGAAGGTAACTGCGCCAGTGATAAGGTTAACCACTGGAGTACTTTCACATCTGGAGTGCGATAACCAAGTGTCGTATCAGGTTTCGAGTAAACACCCAGTAAGATAAGCTCAGGTTCACCTTCGCCGTTATAATTAGGCGACTCAATAAACACGCCGATTTCACGAATCGCATATTCAATCGGCGCATCAAATTTACCTGCTACTTTTAAGCTATTGCCTTCGCCATCAGAATAATCGGTGTCGGCAATCGCAACACGTTCTTTTTCGCCCTTAAGTGCTGTTTGATTTTTATCTGGTGTGTAATCGCTATCACCAAATGCCATGTGACTGATTTTTCCTTTAAAGCCACGCTGTGTGGCGGTCATTAAAGCGTCTAAACCAGCTTGAGTAAATTGCAAGGTTAATGCAGACATTTACGTCGCTCCTTGTAGAGTAAAATAAGTAAGTTGAAGTTGAGATAGCGCAGCTGCAGCCACAGTAGCGCCAGTACATGACTCAGGCCATACTCCTTGCCAGCTCGCTTGCGCCTCCATTGCTGCAATATTCACTTGGCCATAACCGTATAGGTTTACGCCTGCAGCCATAGCATTTGGCACCACACCCGTCATATCAAGGGTGTGCTCTAACCCGCCAATCCCATTTTGACCCGCAAGCACAGCGCCAAGCGTTGCCTCAGTGTCATTCGGTATCACACCGTTAAAGCCGCCTTGTTGTTGCAAAGACCCAATACCGGGTTGAGCGTTAAGCGACGCAACTAAATCAACATACCCCGCATCTGGCCTTACCCCGTTGAATACGCCTTCCTTGGAGAATAATCCCGTCCCTGCACTGACATGTATTCCCATACCAAATTGTTCTTTGAGCGCGATCCCCAACTGAACTTCGACATGAATCGACGCCCGTTTCACAGTGTCAATAATACGCTTTACTTGCGCGAGCATCGCTTTAGTTAATAACCCTTCTTCATTGCTATCGAGATTCTCGTTCACCATCGCGTTAACCACGATAGTGCCGGGCTGCGCATCGATTTGATGCCACCACTCATGAATATCGGTTTCAATATTTAAACTGTCTAACGCTTTTTTTAGCGCAAACGGCGTTGCTTTGAATTGATGGACGACAAACGCATCATCGATCATTTGCCGTTTAGTGTTTTCAGACCACGCATCATTCCAATCATCTACCGACAGCGCCCAAGCAAGCCAAGGTAATAGCTCTGCAGGGCAATTATGTGGATGCCAAATATGTTTTAATAGCTGTGATTTATCAGGGTAAGTAAGTAACTCAGTTAATGATTTAATCAATTGAGTCGCATTATGAGGCAATAGCTTAGGGAGTTCGTCAAAGTCGCTCATTCATCACCTCGACGCACTGCGGTGTTTATCGTGATGTCGCGACACTGTCCAACTGCATTAGCCGGCACAATTACATCTTCTGCTGGGCTGATTACCTGACCATTTTCAACCCCAGGTTGATTAATGGCGCTGAACAACCCCATTTGACTGATGTCTCGCCCTAGTAATGTTTGCTGTGTAATATACTCGTTAAGCGCAGCTTTAACCGTCGCTTCAACACTTGATGCTGAAGGCCCAGGCGCAATTACCAAACTAACCTCTATGTTATATGGCACAACGCTTGGGTTAAAAATCGACACTTTGTCACCCAATGGCCTCACTTTTGACGCCTCTTCACTTGGCCCACTGCCATCGGATGATAATCCAAAATGGTTACGTAGCTTTGCAACTAATTCAGTAGAAGGTATACCATGACCTTCATGGCTCAATATCGTGAGTTCAACAACACAGGGTTGTGGGCTATAAACATACACATCTTTCACACGTGCATCGGCGGATAAAGCATGAAACTGATATGCCTGCTTACTTCCTGCTGTATTTAAGCCCTCAAACACCATTTGAATACGGCGTCTAAAGCGTTCATCACTCTCTACTAAATTACTATCTGAGTCACGAGATAAGTTGTACCTGGATGCAATTGCATCTAAATCATTGCCTGTTGCTGACGCTAACATATTGCCGTTAACTGCATCATTTAATTGACTGTCAAACAACAATGCTTGATATGCCATCATTTCCAGCATAATGGCCAGAGGTTCAGACTCTAAAGTCAACGCATCAGAAAACTCAGGGTGTTTTTCAAGTAGCCTGTGCTTTAACTGCGCATATTTCGTTTCATAGTCCAACACTGTAATACTATCGGGCAGTGGTACTTTTGACATATCGAGTAAATTGAACATGTTCATCGGCTATCCTCTGTTGATAAACAGTCATAAAAAAGCCTGCATAAAGCAGGCTTAATTGGTGGAGTTGGAATCTATATAACACCCAGGTTAATTCACTAGGAAATGTTGTTCCTGTATAACTTCAATTAACCAGCTTATGTGTATCTTACTGATTTTTAGTGTTTAAAACAGGTCAATACTGACCCTTTCAACACATTCACAATA
>NZ_JAGJEE010000016.1:0-115355 GCF_018100885.1 Pseudoalteromonas sp. MMG013
ATAAAGTCGTTTGGGTATGATGCTTTTGGTAACTTGGTACGCCAAAAAGAGCATGCAAACCGAGCAGTAATGAGCAGTTCAGTAAATGAAATAATCATACCTGAAGATAGTCAAAACGACAAACTAACACGCCATGAATATAACACCCGGGGCCAACTGGTTGCAGAGTACGATGCACTTGGAAATAAAAATGAGCATCATTACAATGCCATGGGGCAACTCGAGCAAACCCGTGAAATTTATAACGAGTGGAACCACCAAAATGAAAGCTATTCTTTCACCTACCAAGTTTATTTTTACAAACAAAATGGCGATTATTACCCTGGCGGCGGCGGGGAGCGAAATGGATTACCTCCTGGGGTGTCGTTTAACCCCTCAACAGGTAAATTGTCAGGAAAGGTTTTTCACACATCACCAATAGATGGTGACAGAGGCTTTAGTACAGTCACGGTTACATTACATGCCAACTATTTATCAGCTGATGAAGCAAAGATACAACGTCGTGGATTTAATAGTAAAGAAGCAAGCGAGACAAAATCAGCGTTTACGTCATGGCGAGCGCCTCATAGTGGTAATGATGAGCAAAAAGCACGTTTTACCAAATATAGCTATTTTAAAGATGGACAAGTGAAATATAAAACGGTGGGCCACAATAATGGTTCACTAGATATTTCTAATGCTACCTGGAGTACTTACTACAACGCATTTGGTGAAGTGAAAAAAGATGATGATGGCGTATATGTTTACAACCAACAAGGGCAACTTTGGAAAACAACCAAAGGGGATGGAGTATTAAAAACACACACGTATGATCAAGCAGGGCGTTTAACGAAAACCACGCATGCTTTGAATGGCGCGACCGATATTGAGCGGGACGCGTTAGGACAAGCCATTAAAATTACGCAACCAGCATATAATGGAAAGCGTGCAACGCTGACTCAAAAGCATGATCGTTGGGGTAATACCATCGAGATAGTGGATGCATTAGGTTATACCACGCGCGCACAATATAATTATCAAAATAAAGTGATTAAAGAGACCTTGCCACAGGTGGCGATCGCCAACGAAGCAGGGTATGTGCGATATGATACGCCAACTAATCTATACCGTTATGACGCAAATGGTAATTTGGTTAGTAAAGTGGATGCCAATGGCTACCAGCAAAAGTTTAAGTACGACAATAATGGCAATCAAATATTACACAGTGACGCTAATGGTGATGAAACTGCGTATACCTATGATATTTTTGGACGTAAAGTTGCGACTACAGACGCAGAAGGACGAGTCACAACAACGACTTTCGACAAATTAGATAGGGTAGACGAAACAGGGCAGTTCGGGGTTATTGGCAATCAGGCTGATCAATATCGTATTAGCAATACTTATCAGTATGATGCACTTGATAACCGTACCCATGAAATAGATGCAATGGGCGGCGTTAAATCTTATAAGTTTGATGTGTACGGTAATGTAAATTATAGCCGTGATGAAATAGGAAGAGAGAAGCTCTATTACTATGATAAAAACGGTAATCAACGTACAGAAACTTACAGTAGTTTGTACACCAGTGGAAATACGAATAAAAATACCCGTAGCTTTGATGAGTATGGCAATTTACAGTCAACTAATGACCTAGGCGGTAAATCGACCTCATACAGCTATGGAAAAAGCTATGGTAGTAATAACGCGATAGCGACGTTGACAAATATTGGCGAGAACACCACAAAAACTGACATTGGTCGTTTAATTCATAAGTATAGTGAAGAGCATGGGCAAGATATTAAATATACTTACTATGCCAACGGTTGGTTAAAGTCGATTACAGACACCGGCACTGATGCTTATTCTGAGTTTGAATATGATGCGGCAGGCCGTCGTACTGTTGAGTTGAAGCAATCATGGGATGATCTACAACGGGTTATTCGTCATAAAACACAAACCGTATATGATAGCCATGGTCGAATATCGTTAACAGAAACAATGGCATATAACAATACGAATCAAGGCACTGGTGCACCAGTTTGGGAACCTGGTGAGATTATTTCTCGTGTTACTTATCAATATGATGCGGTGGGTAATCGCCGTAGTATGAATGTACAAAATGGCTTTACGGGTGAAATCAAACCACGAGAAAACAAGCTTAATGTAACGTCTGAAATTAGTTTTATGCGCGGCTCTAAAGCAGCGGGTATGGGAAGCATTATACTCGATAATGATTTTGGAATAGATTTTTCGAACTTGAAAATCACCTATAAACAGGCGGGCGCGGTACGACCCAAGCCAGAGTGGCTTAAAATTGAAACGGTACGTGTAGATAGCAACACAGTCAAGCTTGTATTAACGCAAGTGGGGGAAATAGGCCCGAGTCATGGTGACTTCATTGTCAATATTGCAACCAGAGATGGAGAGGGGGCGGTTAAAACCACTTCTACGTTGTTTAAATTAGAAGCGTATAAAAACCATGAACTTGAGATTAAAAAATCAGAAATAGAAATAGTGCGCGGTGCTTCTAATGGCGGGTATGGTGAAATTGAGTTATATGACCGCAATGGTATTACTCTAAAAGATAACCCAATTGAAGTGGTACGTGTACAAGCCGGGAAAACCCATCCAGTACCCGATTGGTTAGCTATATCATATGAATCACTTGATCCGAGAACCGTTAAAGTTACGTTAAAACAAGTTGAGAAAAGCGTAATAGGCCAAAACTTTGGTGACTTTTACCTTAATTTCAAAGTCAAAGATGCCGATGGTAAAACCAGTACGGTGTCTCAATTGGTTAAGCTGAAAGACTTTGTTGAACATGAAACGAAGCTAGTAAAGTCAAACTTTTCGTTTGCGCAAGGCTCAGTATCTGGAGGCTTAGGGTTAATGTCGTTCCAAGACTTGAATGGTTTGAATGCAAATAGTTCAGTCTCTGTGCGCTTTTATCAAAGTGGTGTTGAACGAACGAAACCTGAATGGTTAAAGTATGACGTGCAGCAAGGTGAGTTGTCGTCTGAAGTGAATGTGGTGTTTAGTCAGATTGGCAGTATAGGTAAAAACCACGGGAACTTTATTGCACAAGTCACGGTAACGGACAAAGCAGGTACTGAAAAGGTCTTTAATCAAGGTGTTCACTTAACCCAATACCAAGACAAACTCTTATCGGTTGAAGCCAGATCAATACAGTTTGCGCAACACAGCCAAGCAGGAGGTTCTGGTCAACTTATAATCAGAGATGCTAATGGCCTATCTAACGCGAACAGTGTGACGATTAGCTTTGTACAAGCAGGCCAGGTTCGACCTAAACCCTCATTTTTGAATTATACGCTATCGCCACAAGCAGACGGATCAGTGATAGCCAATTTCGTGCAAACAGGATATATCGGCAAGAGCCATGGTGACTTCTACATTAGAGTGACCACTGTTGACGATGAAGGCAATGTGAGTGAGTTTAACCAATTGGTTAGATTAACCAAATATATAGATAAAATAGCGACATTGACAGCGCAAAGTTCGACGTTTGCTCAGCATAGTGATGTGGGTGGTAAAGGCTCTGTTATTATCAAAGACCTCAATGGAGTGGTCGCCGATCCGAGCAAAATCCAATTGAGCTTTGTGCAAATGGGACAAGTACGAGAAAAGCCCAGCTGGCTAGATTATCGATTGGTCAAAGACAGCAATGATCAAGTACGCGTTGAGTTAACGCAAAATGGTTACATTGGTAAGAGCCATGGCAATTTTCATATCGACTTTACGGTGACAGATGAAGATGACAATAAAGTGGTATTGCGACACACCGTACAATTGGCCCAATATACCGATGCTAAAGTGAAAGTCACCAGCCGCAATATTGACTTTACCAGAGGGACGGTGACCGGTGGTACGGGGTCATTGTTACTGGAAGATACCGAAGGTCTGTTGGCCAGCAATGTTTTACTTAAATTTAAGCAATTAGGCGAATTTAGGACAGTACCGAGTTGGTTAAGTTATTCAGTGGTACAGCAAGGTAATAATGGTGTTCGGGTTAACTTTACACAAACAGGGCTAATAGGCGAGCATCATGGCAACATTGAAATTGTGCTTGAAACCACAGATGGTGAAGCAAATGATGTGGTATTAGGCGAGTTATTTGCATTAAAGTCATACGCAGATACGGCGGCACAAGCGTCGGGTCAATTTACTTTCAGACGGGGAGAGAGTGCCATAGGCACAGGGTCAATTGTATTAACTGATCCTGATGGCGTGTCGAAAAATACGGTTAAGTTGGCGTTTGTTCAACAAGGTAAGAGCCGTACTATTCCGAGTTGGTTAAATTATTCGTTAGAGCAAAGAAACAGTACTAGCGTAGAAATTAACCTATCAAGTAAAGGGTATATTGGCAAAGAGCACGGTGACTTTTATATTGATATTACGTCATTAGATGATAGCGGTTATGAGACCACAACCCGTCAATTAGTCACATTAAAAGCGTATGTGGATAAGTTACCTTCAATAAAAAGTAATACTATGGCGTTTGCTCAGTTTACCAATTCAGGTGGTTCGGGTTATATAGAAATTGAAGACTTAAATGGCCTGACAGCGGATGCTGCGTCAGTGTCTATTGGCTTTACTCAAATGGGGGCTATTAGGCAAAAGCCACAATGGTTATCGTACCGACTGGTACAAGTGAATACGAATACGGTGGGTGTGCACTTTTCTCAAACTGGTCATATAGGTAAGAGTCATGGTGATATGGTGCTTAACTTCAATTTAGTTGACAAAGATAACAACAGTAAAACAGTTAACCAGACTTTGCAGTTGGAGCAATACGTCGATGCTAAGGCACGCATTACGCAAAAAGTCGTTAACTTTACGCAGGGCACAGTGTCGGGCGGCAGTGGTTACATGATTGTTGAAGACGCCAATGGTGTGAACGCGAGCAACTTATCGATTGCATTTAAACAAGAGGGTGCACTGCGTAGCACACCGAGCTGGTTGAACTATAGTATTAGGCAACAAAGTGGCACCACAGTACGTATTGATTTTAATCAAACAGGTCTGATTGGTCAGTCCCATGGTGATTTTACCGTTGAAATAGGCACACTCGACCACGACCAGAACGCGGTAAGCTTGAGCAGCACTTTCAACTTAAATGCTTATGCAGACAGGGCAATGCAGTCTTCAGGGTCATTTGATTTTAGGCGTGGAGACAGTAATACAGGAAGCGGTGCTATTAGGTTGATAGATGCGGATGGATTATTGGCAAGTGATTTGGCGTTGTCATTTTCGCAAAGTGGTGCGAACCGCTCAAAACCAAGCTGGTTAAATTATAGTATACAGCAAGTTAACCCCACCACGGTGCAAGTGAGTCTCTCAAGCGCGGGGTATATTGGTCAATCACATGGTGATTTTTATATTAATATTGAAGGCGTTGATAGAGCCGGGTACCAGCAATCAGCATCGCAATTGGTACCCCTTAAAGCCTATATTCCCCCCTATAACCACAGTACATCGGTCTCAAGTTCATTTAACTTCAGGCGCGGAGAGTCATATTCTGGAAATGGCTCAATTAGCATTGCTGACCAAAATGGCTTGTCATCAGGCAATGTGAGTGTGTCGTTTGAGCAATCAGGGTCGTCACGTTCTAAGCCGTCATGGCTCAATTATTCAGTGTCGCAATCAGGCAGCAACAATGTGGTGGTTAACTTCTCCAGTGGTGGTTATATTGGCAGTAATCACGGCAATTTTTATGCCTTGGTACATACTACTGACCATGATGGGTATACCAGTACTTCACGACAGCTTGTTAGCTTAAAGGCTTATATACCACCACCGCCGCCAACGGATTATGGTACATCGATATCAGGAAGCTTTAACTTTACACGGGGTAGCAGTAGTGGCGGCTCTGGCTATGTGACAATTAGAGATGATAATGGTATTTCAGCCGGTAACGTTAGTCTGTCTCGTGTTCAATCGGGTAACAACTATGGTGTGCCTGGGTGGTTAAATTACTCAGTACAACAGGTAAGTTACCGAGAGGTAAGAGTTAACTTATCGCAAAGTGGCTACATTGGGAGCTCACATGGTAATTTTTTCTTAAAAGTGAATACCCGCGATAACATCAGCTCAAGCAGTTCACAAAACTTATATTTTGGCTTAAATGCCGCGCGTTCTGCGCGGAGCTTTAGTGCATTTTCACCGGCCTCATTCAGTATGCGTAGTGCAGCTGTGATGGCCTCGCCACAGTTCTTAAGTGCCGCGATAAGCGATGACACCATGAACGCTCAACCGCTGTTAGCCAAAAGCGCAGCGGCAACATCAGCGAGTAGTGCGGCTAACCCGCAGGCAAAAATGGAAGAGTATTGGTTTACGTATGATGGCAACAACCGGGTTGTGCACGACGGAGGGCAATTAACGGATGGGACGATTACGACACAGCAGCAAGGACAATACATAAGTTACAACAAAGCAGGTCAACAATCGGTATTGATCACCTCACGCAACAAAGCACAGCGATTTATCCATAATAGTTGGGGTCAAGTGGCGCATGTTGACAATTACCTGAATAAAAGTGGCACTAATTTATATGACGCTCGTGCAGTACTTGCCAATACACCAACAAACGCGAATTGGCGTTCAGGTACTCAGTTTGAATATGATGCTGTGGGTCGAGTCACGGAAAATAGGCAATACTTTGATGTAAATAGATACGAGCCATACCAGAAGTCTGATCCTGAAGGAGAGATGCACTGGACTGTTCGTGTTTACTACGGCGGTGCACTAAAGCACATTTCGAATACCAGATATAATGCGGCCGGGGAAGTTACTCGCGTAGAAGAAAAAGTGTTAGAATTAGATATAAATAAGCGGCTTGATACGTACGTAAGTAATGATGAACCCAATGACTTAAGTTCACTGAGAAAGGTGTATGTGAGTGAACCTTGGACAGCGTCTAGCTTAAAGACTCAATCCATTTCACAAGACTATAAATACAAAGTTGCGGGAAGGGTTGATTCATATGCGTATTATCAAAAAAGTGATTTACCAAAGGGTGTGTCAGAATTAATACATCGTTTTAGTAAACAATATGAAGGCAGAGACACCTATTTAGAAAGTACGACCTTTGGTTCTGGTGATAACTCACATAAAGACAGCAGACATTTGCAGGATGCACAAACGCGTTCAAGCTATGACGCCAATGGTAATCGTACTCGTATTGAAGAACATATCACTGATTCGCGATACAAAGAAGATAAAAAAGTAAACGCCCGCTACATGCGTTTTGATGCAGAAGGTAAGCTGCTATCTAAAGTGACGGGTGAGCAAAGGCGGCTATTAACTGACGCTGACTTAGTGACAAAACGCACATCATTTAACCCAAGAACAGGTAAGCTGATTGACTGGGAAACCACCGTAGCCAAGAATGTGGGTTTTACAGAGGATACAAACTACGCAGGAAAAAGCCTAGGTAGCTATCACTTATACAGTGGCAGTAACTATTTAGGTGAAATCAATAAGTCGGGTTCAAACTCAATAAAAGAGCAGCACTTTAAGGCGCCAGGTGCCAATGATGCAAGCATTATGGCGCGTCACCAAGTACAAAGTGGCGATACTTTAAAAGGTATTGCGAAGTTGTATTACGGTAGTGAAGACCTATGGTACGTGATTGCCGATGTAAATGGCTTAGGGGCGGGCTCTGAGTTGTTAGAAGGGGTGATGCTGGATATTCCCGCCAGAGCGAATAACTTTAACAGTCACGATAACTTCAAGCCGATGAATTTGGGTGAAATCGTAGGTAATACCGACCCATCACTCCCGTACATTCCACCGCCACCAGAAGCGGGCTGTAACGCGGTTGCATCTATTGTGATGATAGCAGTGGCGGTTGTTGCAACGATAGCGACGGCAGGTGCGGCAGCGGGGGCCGGGTATGGCGCATTGATGTCTACAGGGGCGAGTGCATTAGCAGGTGCGAATATTGGTGCTGCAGTTGTCGGTGGCTTTGTCGGGTCAGTGGTATCACAGGGCGTAGGTAAAGCCATTGGTGCAATTGACAGCTTCTCGTTGAAAAATGCGATTGCATCGGGTCTAACAGCTGGCGCAACGGCAGGTGCAGGTGCCGCGATGGGCGTAGGTACAGCGTCGGCAAAAGAAGGCTTAACAGTTTTAAAAGACGGAGCTAAACTCGCAACATTAACGTCAACGGGCCGTGCGATCCAAGCGGGAGTCGGTGCTATTAGCTCTGTTGCGGCAAATAAATTGGTGGGTAATCAAGCAAGTTTCCGTTGGGGAAATGTGGCCGCGTCGGCGCTATCAGCATACGCGGGTTCAGAGCTTGGTATAGGTAACTCGGATAGCTTGTCAGGGGGAGTGACAGCAGGTAGTATTGCGCTCGATACGTTTAGCGGGGTGGCAAACAGTGCGCTCAGTTATGGTGCGGATAAATTATTTGGTAATCAAGCGAGTTGGAACTTTGGTAATGTTGCAGTAGATGCGTTTGGCAATGCGTTGGGTAACTCGATTGTGAGTGGTTTGAGTAAGCGTCCAGAATCCACAACTCAGGGCGTAAGCGATAAAACTAAGCAACAAATTGAGGAAGCTCAAAAGGCTGGTCAACAGATATCACCAGCTCTTGCTGAGCAGTATGTTCGTGAAGTTACAGCCAGCAAGAATGCTAATGGTGCGGTTAACCTGACCGTTCAACGAGAAGGCGCAAACCTTATCGTCGGTGGTGATGGGCTACAGAATGCTACCGTTGATTTATCTACGTTAGATAGTTACTCAAGTTTATCAATTGCTCGAAATGGTCTGGCAGATCACTTTGGTGACTCTTGGTATGGTTCATCAGCGGGTCGTGATTTGAATTTAAGATTCATGACTGCTCAGCATGATGTAATGGAAAAGACACTAAATACTCCAATTCACGAATCGGCATCTTACCAAGCCGGTATGGCTAGCGGTTATAACAACGCGACTTTCCATGCAAGAGATCGTATTGCACAGCAACTGCGTTTTGCAGACACTTCGCGTCAACTAAATGCTATGAATCAAGCCGTTTACGACAGAGATCAAGCTCGCGCTAGTATGTCCACTTTAGACAAAGTTCAACTAGGGCTTGATGTAACGGGTATGAGTGAAATTCCTGTCGTATCACAATTAGCTGATTTAGGTAGTGCTGGTATTTCACTATATAACGGTGACTATGTTGGTGCTGGCCTCTCAATGGGGTCAATGATTCCAGTAGCAGGAAAAGCCTTTGAGGGAACTAGAGCAGCTAGGTTTGCAGAAAATATAGCCAGTCGAGGTGCTGAGTTACGAGGTAAATATAGTCACCTTTCATCTGGTGAGCGACAGGCTATTATTAGCGGACGGTTAGAGTCTATAGCAGCAAATAGGCTTGATATTCTTGAAGGAGCAATCCCTAAAGCACATTTCAAAGGAAGACATGGTGCTCAAACAACTCTAGATCAACAATATAATAGAGCCGTAAACGGTATTGATCCAATAACTAACAAAGTAAGACTAAATCGAAAAGGTGAACTAGTAACTCCAAACTCAACAAGGTTTTTGAGTCATAGAGATCAAATCAATGCAATTGAAAGAGCCAGTACTATATATAAAAATACTGGGGTGAAAGCCTTTGCTGAAAGGCCTATTAATTTTAGATCTAGTGCAGGCGAAGGTTTCTATGGGAAAACAGGAGGGTATGACTCTGCGTTCAGTGCACAGGTATGGTTTAATAAGAACCAGCAGCCAATAACAGCCTTCCCAATATTAGGGAAATAATTTGGATTATGAATATGAATGATATAATAGATGTTTCAGCAATAATTACTTTAATAAAAGATTTTGATTACGAAATGCTGGATGATTCAGAATGGGACGAGCTATTAAAAGTGGATTCTTCTAATGATGAACAAATGTTAAAAATATTTAATCAAGTTACAGTTCCAGAGTATGAAGCTATGGATATGACTACTCAGAGACTGATTAAAGATAGCTTGCAAGGAATGTTGTCTACTGATTTTGATTTTCAACAGATACTTGGGAGAATTGACACACCTTTTGATCCGATAGAAGAGCCTGAAAACTTTTTTTCCGTACTATGGCTAGCTCTATTTAAAGAGAGGATTTCTAACTAAGAAAGTGCTTTTTAATGAACATCGGTTAACTATATGAGTTAGCCGATGCATTTGGCAATGCATTGGGGAATTCGATTGTGAGTGGTCTAGGCGGTGCACCAAAATCAGCTAATACCGCTACGACGAGCCCAAAACACACTGGTAATATGCAATCTGATGGTACTACTAGTGGAACATCTTCCTCACAAGGCGCAGTAGATATTAACCCAAAATAATAATATGGGACAGGCACAAATTTTTGCCTAATTGGGTGTGGGTCTACTGTTCATAAATGACAGCTGTGTGGATTGAGTAACGTTATCGTTTGTTGCTAAGCAATGAGTTAATAATTTCTTCGAATTTATCTGAGGTTGTTACTGAGGTTTCTATCTTATGCGACACCCAATTAACCATATCGATAAACTGTGCTTCTTGGCTAAATTGTTCGCCAAATTTTTTTTTTAATGTTTGAAAAACCACTCGACGAATCTTTCCTTTAGAAGACATTGTAAGGTCAGTTGTTGGTGCGCTAACAGCTTTTATTGAGGCTGGGCGTTTTTTAGCGTTAGACGGCTGTTTGCTACCATTTTTTGTCGTTGACACCGAAGAATTGTTATTAATTGGAGGTAACATACGGTTTCAACTTGCTTAGGATCAGTTCTTTAAGTATATAGGTTACAGGCTGAGATTGCCAAACAGATTGATGTACTCATACCACAATAAGCGTCATTTTTAGGAAGTAAATGTCTTTAATAATAAAAGACTTTGATAAGCAAAGCATCGTTTCAAAGAGTCATGTTGTTTTATCGGTCAATCGCATACCTCGTGCGCACTTAAAGGGGCTCAATTATATTGTTTACGACAGGGCTAGGTTTTTTCAACGAAGTTACTCAGATGCCCGTTCTGTAAATCAAAACGTATTAGGTACCTATAATTCGTTACCAAAAAACTACGTGTGCATATTTAAATTTGGTAGCTCGCAAGAGTTTGAACATATTCTATACCATGAGATTGGTCATCATGTCTTCCAGCATATTTTATCTGCACAGCAAAGACGGTATTGGATATCTGAACTACATCGATTTTACCCAGAATTTATTTCTAAATATGCATGTACAAATGGGCAGGAAGATTTTTGTGAGTGCTATGCCTATTACTTTACATTACCAAGCAAATTGCAACGTTTAGGTAAAAAATATATGTTCATTAATGATTTAGTGTAAATTTCTAGTTTTAATATAATGAAAGTTGTTTACGAACTTTTACGTTTTAGCACATTTTGATTGTTGCTTTTGTTGCAATCTAAGCTCTTTGTGTTAGATTGCCAACCGATTTTATAGGGACGGGATAATAATGGATACTATTAGTAAAGAACATACAGAGAAGTTACTGCAGTTTTGGCTTCAAGATAAGTCAAATGAGCAATTGTTTTTAGATCTATTGTCAAGCATTGCACGCACTGAGTCGTATGATTTGATTGCTCACGTGAATGATGACGCGGTTTTGACTTCATGTACTTCAACCAATATCCATGCGTCTTTTATACAATTGCTGATCACGAGTCGAGATCAAACTGCTACTGCGGCATATTTAGATAAATACTCTGCCTATCTAGGTGTGTGGAAACTGTATTTTCAAGCACTTAGCGCGTTTATAGAATGCAATTTTGATACAGTTATAGAGTTACTTTCTGGCGAGGTCTTAGAGTCAGAGGTTGCTTATGATTGTGCACTTATTCTAGCCCGCACACAGTATATTACTGGCGATATTAATAGTGCAGTGAGAGAATTAACGCCTTTCGTTAAAGCGGGGCGTAATTCAGGTGCTGCGGGGTTATATGCTCTGTGCAATTTTGATCTAGGGCACTACCCGCTATCCCATGAATGGGCGAATATCGCATTAGAAAATGATAAGCATAATATAGATGCGATATTAACGCTTGCCTCATACTTTGTGATTACCCAAGAATTATCAGCGGCAGAAGAAGCGATTTCCCACTGCTTACAATTAAACCCAACTCTGGGGCGCGCATGGTCTTTGCAGGGACAATTGAATTTATATCGAGGCGATATTGCTACCGCATTGCAATCATTTAGTTCGGCTACTACGTATATGCCGGATCATATAGGAACTTGGCACTTATTTGCGTGGACACAGTTGTTTAGTAATGAGTTAGGTCACGCTGAGGCCGCTTTTAGTAAAGCAGTAAATTTGAACCCCTCATTTTCAGAATCGCATGGGGGCTTAGCCATTGTTGAAATTCAAAAAGAGAATGTAGATGGTGCTAAAAAGCTTATTAAGCTCGCACTTCGCCTAGACTCAGACTGCTTTACTGCTCGGTATGCTCAATCTTTGCTACTGGAGCGTGAAGGGAGCTTAGATGAAGCGAGTCAGCTGGTTGAAAGTATATTGCAGAGTGAAAGTTATATCGATTCAATTAGCTATAAACAGTTAGTACAAAACGCTTTGTTAAATATGGCAAATAAAGATTAATGGATACTGACGTTGTAATTACACATTTAGGTGGCATGTTTCAAATTGCTTTGAAGGTTGCCATGCCACTACTCATATCAACTCTGATTGTAGGGTTGATGATCAGTATTATACAGGTAGTGACGCAAGTGCAAGAGATGACGTTGACGTTTGTGCCAAAAATTTTAGTGTCAATCGCTGTTTTGGCCGTTGCCGGTCCATGGATGTTAGGCATATTGGTTGAGTTTTCTATACACACCATATCGTCTATTAGAAACTTTTAAACTATTGTGAATTTATCTTTATACATTGTTGATTTTTCGCTTGTTGCAGCAAGGTTGTTACCTTTTTTTGTATCGACCGGGCACGGACCGTTTCAGCGTTTGCCAAACATCGTGCGAATCGTTGTATTAGTCGCGTTGTCGGTAGTATGTTGCGCGCTTGTTGAGGTGCCTCGTGTTGGAGAGCACAGCAACTGGTTTATAGAGATGCTCAACGAGTTTGCTATTGGCACTTTATTATTTTTTGTTGTGCAATTGCCATTTATTGCCATTGGTTTTTGGGGCCGGGTCTTGGATATGCAAATTGGGTTTGGTGCGGCAGGTGTCGTTGACCCAACTAATAAATCTCAAGAACCTTTATTGGGTACGATTTTTGTACTGGCTGCGCTGGCAATATTTTACTTATCAGGTATGCATTTAACGCTAATCAAAGGAATTATATTTAGTTTTGAAGCGTTTCCAATAGGAACGGCATTTCGTCAACTAAATATACCAAATATAGCGTCACTGATGACGGTGTTTTTAAGCGTAGGAATGTTGGTATACATCCCTATAATTTTATTGATGTGGTGTCTTGATATCTTTATCGGGTTTGTGTCTAGAACTATGCCACAAATGAATATTTATTTTGTCATGTTACCTTTAAAAATAGCAGTTGGTTTATTTTTACTTTCTATTTTTAGTGTTTTTTCTGAAGCTGTTTTTACCCGTTTGTTTAATTTAGTTTTTTCTCATTGGAATAGTATTTTAAGTTGATATGGCTGAAGAACAAAATAAAACGGAGAAACCAACACCTGAAAAATTAAGGGATGCAAAAGAAAAAGGGCAAGTTAGTAAAAGCCAAGAGCTAAACTTAATCATAACTTGCATGGTTTTTCTGATGGTGGTCATGGTTTTTTTTGAAAGTGTAGGATTAGACTTTGTATCACTTATCAAAAAATTATTATCGACATCCCATGACTTCGTTCTAAATAAAAACACGGTAATTATGCTGTTTAGTTATTCAGCATATGAACTAGTGATGATTTTTATTCCATTGGTGTTTTTTTTAATTGTTTTTGGTGTGGTAATTAATATTATGCAGGTTGGATTTGTTTTTTCATCTCACTCGATTAAACCTGATTTTAAAAAAATAAATCCGGCAAGTGGATTAAAGAAAATATTTTCTATAAAAACTATTTTTGAATTTTTTAAAAGTGTTATTAAACTGGCTGCAATTGGCATTACATTATATTTATGTCAAGACTATTTTATAAATGCGGGAAAGGCGTTAATGGAAACGCCGATTGAAGAGATCCCGTACGTGTGGTTATCACTTTTTTTAAATGTTGGGTTGTTTTTCATAATTATGTGTATTCCGTTTGTGTTGGTTGATTTTTACTTTAACAAGTGGGATTTCACTAAAAAAATGATGATGAGCCGCCGGGATGTTAAAGATGAGCATAAAAAGCGTGAAGGTGACCCAGAAGTTCGCTCAAAACAAAAGCAAATACAAAAAGATTTGTTGCAAAAAAGCGCTGCTTTAAGCCAAGTGAAAGACTCTGATGTTGTTATTTTAAACCCGACACATATTGCTATCGCATTAAAATATGATAAGGACTCAATGGTTGCCCCCATTGTTGTTGCTGCTGGCAAAGGAGAGCTTGCATTGAAAATTAGAAAGCAAGCGCGAAAGTATTCAATACCAATGATACAAAACAAAAGTTTAGCACGGCGTTTATATAAAGAAACGCGCATTAATGGCGCTGTACCCGCAAATTGTTTTAATGAGTTAGCACCTATTTTTAAATGGTTGCTTGGAATAAAGTAAATGAAAGTAATACTTAATAAAATTGCCGCGCATAAAGATTTACTACTTGTATTAGCTGTAGTAGTTATACTTATGATGCTGTTTGTGCCAGTGCCTCCATTGTTATTAGATTTATTATTGATAACCAATTTTAGTTTGGCTTTTTTAATATTAATGCTTACATTTTATACTGATAAGCCACTAAGTTTCTCAACATTCCCTTCTTTACTGCTTATCGCAACACTATTCCGTCTAGGGTTGAATATATCAGCGACACGATTGATCTTAAGTGAGGGGGATGCGGGTGAAGTCATATCTGCCATTGGTGGGTTTGTTGTTGGTGGTAACTATATTATAGGTTTAGTGGTATTTTTCATTCTGATAGTTGTTCAGTATGTGGTTGTAACAAATGGTGCTCAACGGGTTGCAGAAGTTGCAGCGCGATTTACATTGGATTCAATGCCAGGTAAACAAATGAGTATTGATGCTGACTTGAACATGGGACTAATTGATGAACATACTGCAAAAACACGTCGAGAAAACATAGAAAAA
Organism: Pseudoalteromonas sp. MMG013; assembly: GCF_018100885.1. Classification (NCBI taxonomy): domain Bacteria; kingdom Pseudomonadati; phylum Pseudomonadota; class Gammaproteobacteria; order Alteromonadales; family Pseudoalteromonadaceae; genus Pseudoalteromonas; species Pseudoalteromonas sp. MMG013. The sequence continues at coordinate 15,180 of NZ_JAGJEE010000016.1, forward strand.
GAAGCGAACTTCTATGGCGCAATGGATGGCGCAAGTAAGTTTGTTAAAGGTGATGCCATTGCTGGCATCATTATTATTTTAATCGATATCATTGGTGGGCTGTCAATTGGTATAGCGCAATTAGGTATGAGTTGGGATGAAGCGCTGCAAACTTATACTTTGCTTACCGTAGGTGATGGTATCGTGACTCAAATACCTTCACTTATTATTGCGACTGCAACGGGTATTATCATAACGCGAGCGGCCACAGATGCTAATTTAAGTGATGAATTAGGACGTCAAATAACCTCTTCCCCAAAAACGCTTTTCATTGTGGCAACAACACTTGCCTCAGGTACGTTACTACCAGGTTTACCTAGTACGCCGTTGTTGGTGTTGGCTTCATTGTTTTTTGGACTGGGATTTTTTGCTTATAGAGCAAAAAGCAGAGATGACGATGAAGACAAAGTGGATGATGACACCGCAAGTTTTGAAGACGCAGAAAATGAAGAAAGTATTGAGTCAATTTTAACGATTCACCCTATTGAGCTCAGTGTTTCTAGTGCTATAGCGAGCCATATAAAAAATGATGGGGATGTTTTTGTTTCAAGATTTGAAGCCTTTAGAAAGCAAATGACCCGAGATCTGGGGGTGATCACACCTAAGCTATTTATCGTGACGGAACCCAATTATAAAGAGCAAAATTACGAACTTCGTATTTTGGGGGCAAGGGCCGGTCGAGGGACATTATATTATGATAAACATTTGGCTATTGACCCAAAAGGAAAGCTGACGGCCGTTGATGGTATTACTGCAAAAGAGCCAACCTATGGATTACCAGCAGCTTGGATAGAGGAGTCGCAAACAGCGGTTGCACGTCAAGCTAGTTATACTGTTGTTGATGCGGAAACCACATTACTAACTCATGTTACTGAGCTGATCAAAGGCAGAGCGTGGGAGCTGCTCACTCGTGCAGAAACAGAAAAACTGGTGTCAAGATTAGAAGTCTCTCATTCGAGCTTAATTAATGAATTGGTGCCAAATATACTTAGCTACTCTGATATTCAAAGTGTTTTACAGTTACTACTCAAAGAAAAAGTATCAATTCGGAATATGGAAATGATACTAGAGTGTTTGGTTGACCAAGGAAAAGTGACCAAAGAAGCGACTTTTCTAGCCGAACAAGTGAGGAATAAGCTCAAATCACAAATAACCCAAGTATTACTCGATGAAAATGATGTGTTGAATGTTATTACGTTTGAGCCGCTTTTAGAGCAGCAGCTCATCTCTGGATTACAAGGCGAAGGTGGACATACCAGCTTGGCTATTGATCCTGCCATGACAGAGCGATTGATACAACAGCTCGCGAGTCATTCAGAAGTGGCTATTTCAAAACGTTTTGCCCCAGTACTTGTGTGTCACTCGCCCATTCGAGGCGCAATGAAAAGGTTACTTGAGCGAGTTATTCCGCAGCTACATGTTTTATCTGTGACAGAAATACCAAATTCTGTGTCGGTACAAAACTTAGGCATAGTCCGTAATGCAGTCCAAGGAGGGCTTGAGTAAATGTCAACAATCGAAGCGGTAGGTGAAGGGATTGTTCGAGATATGAAGCACCTAGAAGTCGTGAGTCAAAATATAGCAAATATAAATACGCCTGGCTTTCAATCAGTACAATCATTTGATGTTGCGATATCAGAAGATAAAACGGTTGCTACGCAATATGTTACAGATAGAAGTGGCAGTATTAAAAGTAGTAACAGAGGACTTGATTGGGCTATCACTGGTAGTGGATATTTTGTTATTGAGAAAGGTAATAGCTTGTATGTATCACGATATGGGCGATTCCACATTGGTGAAGATGGTTTATTAACTCATGTATCAGGAGGCAAGCTGATTGGCGAGTCAGGGAGCATACAGGTGACCGGAGGCGCTGTGTCAGTGACGAATTCGGGAGACGTAAAAGTTGCAGGTAACATTGTTGATAGACTGCAAATTATCGATGTTGAGCAGTTAAAAGTGTCAAATCAGTCAGGCGGCCTATATATCTTCAATGGTGCTGCAGCCGCGGTTGAGAACCGGCATATTAAAGCGAATGCGATAAATGCTTCAAATGTTGAACCCGCGGCACAAACTACACAAATGATGAATTTAAACCGCCATATACAAAGTTTACAAAAAGCCGCATTGGCGTATGACCAGATGTTAAATGCTGGGATAAATGAATTAGGAAGGAAATAGCCATGATTGAGTCACTCTATATTGCAGAGTCAGGAATGAACTCGCAACAAGAGCTAATAGAAGTCATTTCGAACAATATTGCAAATGTCTCCACTCCAGGTTTTAAAAGTGCGGATGTCAACTTTGTTGATTTAGTGTACCAAGCGAGTCCATCAGAATCAGGTGTTGCTGATAAAGCCGATCTTGAGCACAAAGGAATAGGGGTTGCGACTGGTACACCGATGCTTAATTTTCAGCGAGGAGATTTAAAGCAAACAAGTAACCCTTTCGATTTAGCGATAAATGGTAAAGGTTTTATTGCTGTCGAAAATGAAAATGGGGTTGATTCATATACACGTGCTGGCCGTTTGCGCGTTGATGAAAATGGTTTTTTGGCCTCTGTAAATGGACAACGATTGAGTGCTGGGATCCAGTTACCTACAGAATCAAAAGAAGTGACATTTACGGCCAGTGGTGCGGTATTAGTGCGGCTCGAAAATGAAGCTCAATTGATTGAAGTTGGTCAACTGGAGTTGGTTAATTTTGCGAATGAACAGGGTTTGAAGCAGATTGGAAATAATTTGTATCATGCATCGAATGAATCCGGACAGCTTTCAATAAATAAGCCTGGAGAAGGTGGAACAGGTCAAATTTTACAAGGGTTTACTGAGTTATCAAATGTCTCGATGAATGAAGAAATGGTAAATTTAATGCTCGCTCAGCGGGGTTATCAGCTAAATGCTCGAATTATTCAAGTGTCAGATCAGATTTTAGACACGATTAATAACTTAAGAAGATAAAGAGTGCGTTTTATCGCCATGATGGCCGTGTTGGTAACTTTGCCTGAGTATGTATTTGCAGAGGTGACTGGCCGTATTGAACATACATCGTTTAAAGGTGAAGGCCCGCTGCGATTAGGTGATCTTGTTACATTTTCAGGTGGAACACCTGAGCGCTTGCAGCGACTTGATAATTACCCAATTCAATGGCCTAAACAACAGAAGTGGCTATCAGCCAGTAATCTGAAAGAAATAGCGCATAAGGTTGACACATATTTACCACAGGACTGGGCAATTGAAGGCTATAGACAGGTGTTTGTGCAAAAATGTTGGCAACTTTCAAAATCAGCATTGCAAAGTAAAGTGCGGCAATATTTATATGATCACATTAACGCTGAGAAAGTGCGCTTTAAAAGTGTCCATTTTAATGGTGATGAGGAAGATTTATGTGTGCTTCAACAGCCTGATAATTTTGAGGTCGCTGTTCAGAATTTAGCGGTGATTTTTAAACGTCAACGCGTGAATTTGTTGGCAGATGGACAGGTGATATTAAGCCCAACAATGGATCTTTCGATTGAGCAAAAAACCCCTGTTTTAAATGCTTCAATACGCAAAGGTACACAGATAGCACCGTCACAGCTGTCATGGAAATGGTTTCCAGTTACTAGGGTATATAGTGATGATATTGATGTGACTTACAGCAATGTGATTGCCACACAAAATATTAAGCGTGGCGCTAGAGTGACAATGGCGAATACCAAAACCCAACCTGATGTGTCACATGGAGAATGGGTGGTATTTTCTATGACAAGCGGTGCCATTTCAATAAAAGGGAAAGCGAGAGCACTATCGGATGGGGTCATTGGTGAAAGTGTGCAAGTGGTACTAGAGGGCCAAGGTCAATCTATTAGTGCGAAAGTTGTCAATAAAGGAGCAGTCGTTGTTTCAAATTAAATATTTATACCTATTTACGATCATGTGGTGTTTTACATCAGATCCAGTATTCGCAACATCATTGTTTGATAAAAAGAATTTTCAGCAGTTGACTGCTGATAAGAGGGCAATGAAGGTTGGCGATACTCTAACTATTATGGTGCTTGAAAATGCACAAGCAAAAAGTCGTTCAGGCAATGCCAGTGCGCAAGACTTTTCTATTTCTGCTGCTGCCAATTCGCCGCAAGGGCGTTGGCCGTATGGTGTTGGCCTAGGTACAGACCAAAGTGGCGATGCCATTATTAGCCGAAATGGTTTCATAAAAGCGCAAATAACAGCTGTTGTTACTGCGATTGATGCACACGATAACCTTGTTATTCGTGGTACTCAAAATATAACAATAGATGGTGAGTTACAGAGCATTGAATTGAAAGGGCGGGTTAGGCAGTCAGATATTTTGGCTGACAATACTCTATTATCGTCAAGAATATTAGATGCCAAAATTATCTTCACTGGTGAAGATGCTCTATCAGATAGTGACTCAGAAGGGTTATTTGAACAGTTGTTTAATTGGTTTGGATTTTAAGTATGAATATTAGATTCGCCATTATTTTTATATGGATATTCTTAACAGGCTTTTTAGTGAATGCGAGTGAACAGGGCACTGTAAGAATTAAAGATTTAGCGCGTATAGAGGGTGTCAGAGACAACGCATTAGTAGGCTATGGTGTTGTTGTTGGTTTAGCTGGCTCAGGTGACTCCTCACGAAGTCAAGCGACGTTACAATCAGTTAGAAATACGTTAGAAAACTTTGGCTTAGTGCTCAGCACGGATGACATAAAAAGTAAAAATGCAGCGGCAGTGATTGTGACTGCTGATTTGCCCCCATTTGCACAACCAGGGGACAAAATTGATGTGCATGTGTCTTCAGTTGGTGATGCGCGAAGCCTGACTGGTGGTACGTTATATATGACACCACTGAAAGGTGCTGACGACGACATTTATGCACTAGCGCAAGGTAACTTGGCTGTTGGTGGATTTAAATTTGAGGCGAATCAATCGGTTCTGCAAAAGAACCACCCAACTGTTGGCTTTATCCCACAAGGAGGGATTGTTGAGAAAGAGGTGCCAAGTCATTTTGTTGATGATTCTGGATCGTTAAATCTCATTCTTAAAAACCCTGACTTTATAACGGCTGATCGGATTGTTTCAACTCTGAAAAATACAGGCATGTTCGATGTGGAAGCAATACATGCAGGAAAAATATCAGTGAAGCCGGTAGATGGCCGTTCACCAGTGTCAGTTATTGCGCAAATTCAACAATCATGGGTTGTGCCGGCAATGACATCAAGGGTCGTTATTAATGAGCGTACTGGCACGTTGGTCTCAGGCTCAGATATTCGAGTTGCAGGTGTGGTTATTTCACATGCAGGTATTGAGCTATCGATTGAAACCGATTTTTTTGTATCTCAGCCAAAAGGCATTTTTGTAGACAATAGTCGAGGTATTAAAACGGCTGTTAACCCAACGAGCAGATTAAACACGACAGAAAGCAATGAAGCACTTTATCACAATGATAAAGGAACCAGCATTGCAGAGTTAGTGAGGGCGCTTAAAAAGTTAAAACTATCTACACGAGATATAATTTCGATATTGCAAGCACTTAACAAAAGCGGTGCGTTACATGCAGAACTGGTTGTTCAGTAAGGTATAAAGATGGCAGAACCAATATCAATTGAAATGTTAAGGCTATCAATCAATATGGCCGCGACAGAACAGCGCCTTACGCTGGAAAATATAGCATCTGCAAATAATGCGGCTGCAGGTTATAAAGTCAGTGACTTTTCGCGTCTTATAGAAGCTGTGAGACATGAATCAGAACAAACGAGAATAGCAGAACTTTCAGATAATTGGTCAAAGGTTGAATCTGGTTTTACGCATAAGTTATCTAAGCAAGTTGCCTTAGATGAAGAGGTTGCTTTGTCGATGAAGGCAGCAGGTAAATACCAGAAAATGATTGAAGTATTAAATAGGAAACTTGCACTTGCTGAGTTAGCTGCAAATGGAGGAAAGCGATAATGGCGCACGATATATATGCGATAAGTATGTCTGGGATGGCAGTTGAGCGCGCAAAATTACATGCTGCCTCTTTAAATATTGCAAATGCAAACTCAGTCGCTTCTTCAGCGTCTGCTGCATATAAAGTCAAGCATTTAAACACAAATGTGAATGGAATGAGTTTTCAGCAAATAGTTGAAGCTGACATGATGTCTTTGTTGAATCAAAGCACACAAGTGAAAGCGCAGTATAAACCAGAGCATGCATTAGCAGATGAAAGGGGGTTTGTGTATACCCCTGAAATAAACTTAGCGACCGAAATGTTAAACCTCAATAGTGCAACTCGCGCATATGAAGCCAATGTAAAGGCATTTAATGCGTATAAGAGTATGAGCGCTAAAGCGCTAGAAATAGGAAAATAATAAATGGCAATTAATGGCATAGAAGCGATAGGAGAGTTACCTCAGGTATATACGCCTGTTGAAACGTCAAATACGGCTGCATCTCCAACATTTATTGATACGGTTATGGCAAGTGTCAGCAGTGTGAATGACTCATTAAATCACAGTGAAGCACTCGCGCAAAACGCGGCTTTAGGTGAAAGCATTCCGTCCCATGAGTTAATGCTCGCTATGGAACGTGCTCGCTTGGAGTTAAATTTGGCTTTACAGGTTAGAAATAAACTGCTTGATGCATATCAAGAAGTTATGAGAATGCAAATATAGGTAATATGAAATGACTGACATGATTCGCTCACTTACAGCTAAACAACGCACATCTTTGTTAGGTCTGACGTTGCTATTGGTGGTACTTACGGTATCCGCAATAGTGTGGGTTATAAAAACAAATTATCACTCTGTCCCAGGCGTAACAGGGACTGCTTCTTCTGCGTTAATCGAAAAATTTGAACAAAATGGATTAGATTATAAATACACAGCGGATGGACAATTGCTCATTAATCAAGAGCAATTAGGCAAAAGCCAGTTGTTGCTAGAGCAAACGAAAACCGGCAGCTATACATCACATGGATTAGAGTTATTTGATAATACAGACTATGGCATGACTGAGCATACTCAAAAGGTCACTTTACAGCGTGCACTTCAGGGAGAGCTTGAACGTACCCTATCTTCGATGTCTTATATCCAATATGCAAGGGTACATTTAACGTTAACAGATAAGAAGCTGTTCTCGAGAGAACGCATTCCTGCAAAAGCTTCCGTTACTCTATTTACCAACCCAGATGTTGAAATAAGCTCTGTAAATATCACGGGAGTCCAGTCATTAGTCGCTGCAGCTGTAGAGGGTTTACCAGCGGAAAATGTGACTGTTTTTTCAGGAGATGGAAAGCAAATATCTCAATCATCTTCGAAAGAAGATACGGTGGGGTCAAAAGGTGACAGCAAAGAAGCGGTTTTGACTGAGAAAATAGAGAAGCTTTTGGGGTTATATCTTGAGCAAAAACAGTTTGCGGTTTCAGTGACTATAGAGGTTAATCGTTCAAAGATCGATTCGGTCAAAAGATCAGTGCTAGTTGCCGCTGGTGGTGAGGGGGCTCTATTGAAAAAGCGTATTACTAATACACACACGTCTGATTCAGAAGCCGCTAAGAATCAAAGCGAGGAAGTGGAATATACGCATGGAAGTCAAACAGAACAAATAACACACCTTGCAGGTGACATTAAAGTACTGTCTGTGGCTGTCGCAATTGTAGCTGATTTATCTGACAGTGACCTCGCCAAATTTAAAGCCCTTATCGCATCGGCCGCGGGTATTAACTCGGCGCGAGGTGATAATTTGTCGGTAGAGTATTTTAAGCCTGTGATTATTGAGTCTACCGATAAAAATTTAGTTGAATCTAAGGTACCAGCTGTTGTTAAAGAGCAAGCTACGGCCGATGTAACTGAGGTTGAAAGCACAAATATTCCAACAGTGCTGTACATTGTTTTTGGGGGATTAGGTGTATTAATTCTTCTTACCGCTTTGTTTAAAACACAAAGAGGCAGACTCTCACATAAGGAGCGGGAAGCAGTATTGATTGAAATGTCAGACTGGTTATCGGAAGGGGTCAACAAGCATGCAGGTTAATTATGATCCCGTAAAATTAGCAGCACTAAAGTTGGCAACACTCAATTGGTGGGATAGAAAGTGGGTCATTGCACAATTACCAAACGAGCAAAAAACAAAGGTAAAGCGTGCATTCAGCCAATTAAAAAAGTTGAATATTCAAAATGAAAAAGCCCTTTTACTACGTTTAACTGAGCAAGTTACTCAAACTGAGCACGTGGTTGAAAGTGGGGCGCTTGATAGTTACCTCAAACATGTATTTGAAGAATCGAATGAGCATGTAACTGAAAGCGTTAAGAGTCTCTTGGTAAATCATTTATCGAGCAACACAAAACACACTACTGAGAGCATGGATTAGCAGTATGTCTATCGTAAAAACTTACAATGCCCCATGCACGCAAGTACCGAGTGTGCAAACGCCAGAGCTGGATAACATCGAGTTAGCGCCAGTTGAAGAGTCTAAGGTTGATGTGCGAAGCGTATTATTAGAAATGAGTAAGCGTGAAAGGGAAGCATTGATTGCAGATATATTTGCGGATGATTTAGCCAGCATTGTTGAGGCAGAGATTCAAAAAGGTTTTAAGGCAGGTCTGGCTAAAGGTGAAGAAAAGGCTGCACACGCATTGAATACAGAGTTGCAAGTGCAGCGTGATGATCTTACGAAGGTTAAGGATCAGATGACGACTTTGTTTGAGCAACTGGCAAAATCAGATGTCACAATTACATTAGAGAGTGAGTCTGAGATCCATGAGATTTTAACAACCGCGGTGTTTAAATTACTCGGAGAGCGTCTACATAGTGCTGAGTATTTGGAGCAAGCGATTGAGTTTGCGAAGAATGAGCTCATTCAAGGTTCATTGGTACAGCTATGCCTTTCTCCGGATGATTATAACTACTTACAGTCAAATGAAAAAAGTCAAGAAGTTGAAAATTTACGTTTGAAAAAAGACGAGTCGCTTTCTATTGGTAGTTATAGATTTGAATTGGCCAAAGGCCGAGTTGAATCTAATTTTAGTGATAAGTTAGCCTTATGGACTCAGCAATTAGCTGACTTACACCGGGAAGACTGAAGATGTTGATGTTGAATCGATATGCCCAATCTTTAGAGTCGATTGAGACAATGCAAAGCTATGGCACGGTATTGCAAAGCATCGGTTTAGTTGTTGAAGCCGAGATCCCAAACGTATTTGTTGGTGAAATATGTGAAATATTTCCAAAAGGGCGTATTCAGCCATACCAATGCGAAGTGGTTGGTTTTAAAGAAACGAGGGCATTACTAATGCCCTATGAATACATCAGAGGTATTGCATTCGGCAGTAAAGTTAAATCTTTAGGACGCGCAGCATTCGCAAAGGTGGGAGAGGGCTATATTGGTCGTGTAATCGATGCATTCGGAGTCCCGTTAGATGCAAAAGAACATGTGATTGACGGGGTTGAAGTACCACTGCATAGAGAGCCTATTAATCCATTAGATAGGCGGGAAATCACAACGGCCTTTTCAACAGGCATTAAGTCAGTCGATACTTTTAATACGATCGGTAAAGGGCAAAGAGTGGGTTTGTTTGCCGGTAGTGGCGTTGGCAAAAGTAGTTTATTAAGTGCCATCTGTAAAAATAATCATGATGAAAGTCGCATCAATATCATTGCATTAGTAGGCGAACGTGGGAGGGAAGTCGAAGAGTTTGTGAGGGACACGCTGGGGCCGGAAGGTCTTAGAAACTCGATTGTGATTGCCGCGACTTCAGAACAACCACCACTTGTGCGCGCTCAAGCAGTTTATTATGCCTTGGCGATGGCTGAATATTTCTCAGAGCAAGGAAAAGATGTTTTTCTAACAATAGATTCAATGACGCGATTTGCGATGGCGATGCGGGAAGTTGGTTTATCAATTGGAGAGCCACCCACATTAAAGGGGTATACGACCTCGGTGTTTTCAGCAATACCTAGACTTGTTGAACGATGCGGTAGCTTTAAAAAGCGTGGTGCTATCACTGCAGTGCTTACAGTATTAGTAGAAAATGATGACTTTAATGATCCTGTTGTTGACACGTTAAGGGCAATTTTAGATGGGCACGTGATCCTAAGTCGAACTTTGGCTGAGAATCATCATTTTCCAGCCGTCGATATTATGAAGTCGGTGAGCCGCTTATTTTCTAATCTGTCTACGAAAGAGCAACAACATGCTGTTCAACATGCAAGAAAGGTGTGGAACTTATACGACAGTAATAAAGAGTTTTTAGAGCTAGGAATGCTCGAAGGCGATGTAGATAAGTTGACAAAGATCAAAAGTGACTATGAGTCCTTATGCAATTTCTTACAGCAAGACGTAGGAATAAACGTACCGGCTTCAAAAGCATTGACGGCACTTCAAAATTGGTCCAGTGAACGAGGCACTCATGATCGAGAGCAGTGATAAAACGCTTCATGTTTGCACACAAATGTTACGTTTAAAAAAATGGCAAAAGCAATCTCTTATTAATGACCTAGAGGAGATTGTTGCTCTTAAGTTAAAAGCTGAGACGAGCCAGAAAGATCTTAAATTACAAATTCAAAAATGCGGCGAGAGCACAAATGATGGTGGTCTTAATCCTGAAATAGCGATTGCTACGATGAGCCATTTACAAGGGTTATCGCAACAAATTGTTGTTTTAGATAGTGAAGTTAAAGAGCTTGAAGTATCCGCAGCAAAAAAACAACGAGAAATTTCTATGGTTGAGGCAAAGGCCGAAACGATTTTTCATAAAACAGAGGCTTTTAAGTTGCAAAGAACGCAGTTTTTAGAGGCGGCGATACACAAAGAGATCGGACAACTATGGAGCTTAAATAAAGGGAGGGGTTGTGAATAATATAAATTCGATGGTAATACCTCAAATACAAGCCAAACAGGTAGAACAGAGCAATCCTCAATCTGATAATGACTTTAATGATTGGCTGTTAAATGTAGACCCAGTTTCTGATTCTTCAAAAGGACTTATTGGTGGACAAATCGGTGGCTTTGATGCGCAAGTGAATACACTATCAAATGCGAACATACAAGCGATACAAAATCATTTGAATACCATCGGATTGAATGGTCACGATCATAAAATGAATGCGGATAATACGCATACTCAAATGCTGCAGCTATACAGTAACGCGGCACTGCTTGTGGCCCCATCAAAGAACTATTCTCAAGGACCTGAGATGAGTGAAAGAGACTTACTATTAATTGATACTCACGAAAGCCTTAGCCATGCTCAGTTCAATTCTGGCGTTGCAAAATTAAGCTTATTGGATGCCATTAATTATGGCGCGGTTGATACTACACACTCGGTAAACGGTCAGTATATACAAAGTAAACATGTGCTTTGGGGCCATATTAGTAGCGGCTATATGTCTTATGAGACATCGATGCCGATGATAAAAAGTGAGCATATTTTGCTAGAGCACAGCTCAGGCAAAAGTGGGCCTCTGCAACATGATGCGGTATCGGTAAATACCGAGCGTTCATCTCGGCTAGTAAAAAGCAGGTTACAAGTCTCGGCGATGTTTACTCACAGTCAAACCACTCATCAAAAATACCATGAACGTGAAGTAGCGCCACTAGACGCTCAACGTAGGAAAGGTAATTACGCTTCTCAGCATGAAAAATATGCGCCTCAAGCTTTATTTTATATTCCGGTTACTAAGAATGAAGTGAAGTTGTCAATACGAGATTTTTTCAATCGAGAAAATGTAATAAATCAATTCACAAGCTGGGCTGCTGATTTTTCCTCTGTCGGATTTGTCATGCCTAAAGAAGTGCAATTAAACGGGCAGCTTATATGGAAAAGGGCATCTTAAATGACAGTAGAAAGTATTGGTAATGTTGGCGCACAACCAACATCGACAGCCGCTGCAAACAATAATATTTCACAGGAAGAGTTTATCAAACTTTTCTTAGCACAGCTCAATTCACAAGATCCACTCGAGCCACTTAACAACAGAGAATTTCTGGCTCAGTTGGCTCAGTTTTCATCCCTTGAGCAATCAAGACAATCGAATGAGAAATTGGATAATTTATTGGCGATGAATTCTTCAAATCAAGCGCTATCTCTTTTAGGTAAAGCCGTGCAAGTTTCATCTCAAACATCAGAGTCAACCGCTGGCACAATCGAAGCAGTACATTATACCGCTGAGGGGCCAACACTCACTATAAAACTAGCTGATGGAAGCTTTATTGATAAAGTGTCACTCAGCCAAATAACAGTTGTACAACAATAGGAAGAACATAAATGTTTCAAGCGTTTTTTAATGGACTTTCAGGAATGCTCTCGTTTTCCCGGAACCTAGATACAGTTAGTAATAACATCTCAAATATGAACACTCCAGGTTTTCGCGGAGCTGATACATTTTACAAAAGTTTAAGTGGCGGTGAGCAAGATGCAGGAACGGGTACGCAAATATCAGGCTTAGGGTACCGTTTTACCAGTGGTGATATTCGTCAGACTGGAAATGCAACGGATGTTGCCATTTCAGGACAAGGTTTTTTTACATTGTTGAAAGAAGGTAACAGCTACTACTCACGTGCAGGGCAGTTCGCATTTAACAATGATGGGATATTGACCGATTCAGTCAGCGGTGCAAGTGTTGCAGCGATTGATAGCAAGGGTAATATTGGTGAGTTTGATATCAGTAAGCTCAGGGTTAGAGCACCAAAAGAGACCACAAAAGTGTCTTTGAGTGGCAACTTATCAAGTGGAGCGACAACCCATGAAGTCTCAGGGATCACAGTTTTTAATAAATTAGGTGAAGAAGTTAATTTAACGCTTAAATTTACTAAAAGTACAACAGACTCAAGCGAGTGGTCTGTCTCGGTTATCAATAACTCAGCATCAGATGCAGTTTTATCTACTTCAAATATTAAATTTGGCGTCGATGGAACACCACTTGCTGGACAATCTTCATTTAGCGTTGCAGTACCAGACTCTATGGGAGGAACCGCTTCCGTCTCGTTTAACTTAGGGGATGCGGGAAGTTTCGGTCAATCAACCTCCACGGATACAGGAACTACTTCAACACTCAGTGGCGCTGTGCAAGATGGATCTGCTGTTGCATCATTACGTAGCATCGATTTTAAATCTGATGGGAGTTTGTCTTTAACCTATACCAATGGTGAAACACAAACAGGTCCAGCATTAGCACTCGCGCATTTTAAAGATGAATCTGTTTTACGGTTAGCTGGTGGTAGTTTGTTCGAGGCGACATCTCAGTCAGGTATGGTAATCGGCAAGGCGGGGACTGGCAGTTTAGGGACTATCCAAGGTAAAAGCATTGAACTTTCAAATGTTGATTTGTCTAGAGAGTTCGCAGATATGATAGTGATCCAACGTGGTTATCAAGCGAGTTCACGTTTGCTAAATGTATCGAACCAATTACTAGAACAACTTTATGAAAGCACACGAGGTCGTTAATGGCGACTAGAGCTGCAGGTGTTTTTAGCTCAGTTATTGAAGAGCGTATCAAAACTGTGCTGTTAAATAGCGTGAAAAGCTGGTCTAAACAATGGTTTAGATCTTCTTCTGTTAATGTTGAGTTTAGCTTTAACAAAACGTTGTTTTCAGAGTTGGACGTTGTCAAGCCGCTTGAACTGTTACATAAAGGGCAAGGCCTCCAAGTATTTTCATCCTCTGCTGTAACACGAGAAAGTATGCTACTTGATATGTTCAACTGTGATCAGGCGACACTTACATGTATAGAAAATGAACTGGAAGTCAATGCGTTTGAGTCGTCAATGGATGACTTATTTCAACAGCTTTATCGAGAGTTAGGGGTGTCACTTGAGCGCATCAAAAGTACGCAGGCTGTGCTTTCTATGTGCATTAAACTCAATAACAAGGAACTAACATTACTATTGGATAATTCTCTATTGACCACGCTTATTGAGCCGTCACGAGTTACATCATCAAACATAAGTTCATTGAGTCCGGCTCTAACAAGCATTTCTGTGCCTGTTAAAATAGCTTTGAGTACGGAGAAAGTTGCTTTTTCAAAAGCGATATCTTTGCAAGTGGGTGATGTTCTTACACTAAATCACGCAATTGATAAACCAGTTCCTGTTGAAGTGAATGGGGAAAAAAACTATTTGCTGAGTTACCTAGTTAGAAACATGAACAATAAAGCCATTATTTTTACGGAGTCTTAGATGAATAACCCCCAAGATGTTGAATTCACAGAAGTGGAAAATAACCAAAAATCAGGAGAGAAATTAATCCCAAAAATGGACGATGCTTTACTAAAAGGCGTAATGGTTGAGCTGGAATGTAGTATCGGCAGCACCCAAGTTGCTTTGTCAGATTTTGCGTCATTAGAGCGTGGCGAAGTGCTGAAATTGCAACAGGCAATAAACGATGAGATTACTTTAAGCATAAACGGCGTAACGGTTGCAGCCGGCAAGCTCGTTGCTATTGATGGTCATTTTGGTGTCGAAATTACGCAGGTGCCGGATTTAACTAATGACTGAACTACAGTTTCGTCAAATTGAGCCGGTTAGCGATTCACAATGGATTATTTTATCCATTATTTGTGGCGTGTTAATTGGCATTTATTTGCTCTTTAAGCATATTAACGGTGTAAATCGAGGCCCTAGTAATAACGTCAAGCGGATTGGCACTACAGCGATTAGTAAAACAGCGGTTGTTCATGAGTTTCATTTTAAGGACCAAAAATACTTAGTCTTTGAGTCAAAGAATGGAGTAGTTGAATTGCAAGGTTCGCCATTAGAGGAAAAAAGAGTTGAGTCAAATGATTCGTAACACAGTACTTGTTATTTTTTTGGGACTGATGAGTTACTCTGCTGGTGCATCTGAGTCGGCAGAGAGTCTATTGTCGATTGCAAGCAATTCAGGCATGTTAAATGATTTGGCTCCTGAATTAAAGGTGGCGGGTACGCTTACATTAATGTCATTCCTTCCCATCGCATTAATTGCAATGACGGCGTTTACACGGATCATTATTGTACTTTCTATGTTACGTCATGCTTTAGGGTTACAACAAACCCCACCGAATATGGTGATACTAACACTGAGTTTGTTTTTAACATTTTATACGATGTTACCCGTGTGGGAAAAAGTTGAGGATAACGCGATACGGCCTTATGCGGCGCAAGAAATAGAGCTAGAGGCCGCGATTGAAGAAGGGGCAGTATATGTGAAGCAATTTATGATCAGCCAAACTCGTGAAGAAGATTTTGAAGCGGTTTTAAGCATGGCCAATGTGACAGTTCCCAATGATGTTGAGAATGTTTCATTTAGCTATTTAGTACCTGCATTTTTGCTGAGCGAATTAACGACCGCCTTTAAAATAGCGTTTGTGATATTTATACCCTTTTTATTGGTTGATTTAGTTGTTGCTAGCGTACTTATGTCCCTCGGTATGATTATGTTGCCACCCATATCAATTGCACTCCCAATCAAAGTCATGTTGTTTGTATTGATTGATGGATGGGCTTTGGTTTCTCAGTCTTTAGTAAGTAGTTTTTCATAGTTAAAATGAGTACTGCTGAAGAAGTATTATGGACGCAATGGATTGGCGATAAATGCCAATTAGCCAGAGATGCTATATTTGAAATGTATCGATGCTGGTCAGAGTTTGAGTCCTTGCGGCTTAGTAAAAAGCTGCGCATAAGCGGTGTTGAATCAGCAGACTTTTTGAGCTTTGGTCATGAAGGGTTATTACATGCAATTTATAACTTTGACCCAGATGCTGGGTACATGTTTCAAACTTATGCGCAATATCGGGTTAAAGGAAATATTTTAAATCAGGTTTTTAAATATTCAGATCAAAGCCAAGCTTATAGTAAACTTCGTGGAAAGGAATTAACGAATTCGTCACAAGAGACTTTGATTGATAAGGTCAATTCAGAGATTGAATTAGTGTCTTTAATAGATGCCTTTGCTATGCAATATTTACTCGAACAAGAGATAACAGAGCCTGCAAGTAACAGTTTGAGCGGGTATTTTTCTTCGCCTGAAATGGACTGTTTGAGACTGCAATGTAAAGATAAAGTACAGCTATTGCCGACGCAGCAAAGAACTGTGCTGAACCTCCATTACTTTGACTTTCTTGATTTTCAAGATATATCTACATTACTAGACCTTTCAGCATCAAGAATAAGTCAAATCCATAAAGACGGCTTAAGAAGTTTAGCTAAGCATGTAAATGGATCATGACTTTTGAGACGATGTTCGAACCACCAGTGATGGTGGGAGTAATGTTGATTCGACCGTTTCCCCTTTTATCAACGAGAGTAAATTACAGACTAGCATCTGACCAGCGAGTGTGGTGTTTTGTTGTACAGTGGTAAGTGAAGGCGAGACATAACTGGCAGCAGGAATATCATCAAAGCCGACAACATGCACATCTTCGGGCACATTAATACCGGCTTCTAACAGTGCGCGTATTGCCCCGATAGCAATCAAATCACTGGCTGCGAATAATGAGTCGAAGGAAATATTATTGGCAATTAAAGAGTTGGTTGCATGATACCCAGACTCTTCTGTAGAAATGGCGTTAGCGATTTTTCGGTCGTTCAGCGTGACCCCATACGTGTCAAATTGATCTTTAAATCCTTTGTAACGAGAGAAAAATTCAGGGCTGTGATTGGACGCATCACCAATAAACGCACAATCGGTCCGATTTAACGCATAGAGATGTTGTGCGGCAAGTTGCCCGCCACCATAGTTGTCACAGCTGACGGTAAGGTCTGGGTGATTATCAACGGTTGCTCCCCAACAGACGAATTTAGTATCTTGATCAAGGAGTTGCTGTAGTCTAGATTGATAATCTAAATAATCACCGTATCCCAGTAGAATGATCCCATCAGCGCGATGGCTATCTTCATAGTCGGCGCGCCAGTCAGAGCTACTTGATTGAAAAGAGACGAGGAGGTCATAGCCCTCTTTGGCACATGCTCGGGTGATACTGCCCAGCATACTAAGAAAAAAAGGATTAATTTGAGATTCATCAGTCGTCGGGTCTTCAAAGAGTAGCAGCGCCAATGTACTACTTTGTTGTGTCCGTAAGTTACTGGCATTCTTATCTACTTTATAATTGAGTTGATTGGCAATGTCGTGCACTCGTTGCCTGGTTTCTTCATTCACTAACGGACTATTTCTGAGAGCGCGCGAAACCGTTGATTGTGATACCCCTGCATAATGGGCAATATCGAATGATGTGGCTTTACCTTTATTTTTCATATGGCTCTCAAATCAATGTAACCTGAACATTGTCAGGGTTTACATAAATATTTCAACCAATTTCGTTATTCTACTAAATTTTTATTGATGAAATGTGACACCGGTGTCATAATGAGGGCGTTTTATCATTTTGTTGTCAAAACGTATTCGCTGTCCATTTTATGTGGGCAGCATTTTTTTACGTCAGTTAACGTGCAAAATTAACTGATTGACGAATGGAATAAAGTGCAGGGGAGTGATAGCTCTATGCATAATAACAAAGCGTGATAAGCGCAATGACAAAAGAGAAAACAGCATGAGCCAGACAACACACATTCAGGTGAATAAGTTTGACCCTATCATCGTTGCTGATATTGGGGGAACAAACGCGCGTTTTGCCGTTATCACACAGTACAACTGCGATACTTACCAATTTACGATTTCTCATCAGGCCACTTTTCCAAGTGCACAGTTTCAATCGTTTGAGGCTGCGTTAGATTGCTATTTAGCGCAATTAAGCATTGAAACCCCCAAACGAGCATGTTTAGCTGTTGCAGGCCCTATCAAAGCAAATCAAGTCTATTTGACCAATTTAGGTTGGCATTTTAATAGCCAAGATCTCAAAGATACCATGCGTTTTGACGAACTGTCTGTTATTAATGATTTTGCGGCATTTGCTTATGCAGCCCCCTATTTAGATCCAAATAAAAATATCACCATAAAGTCGGGCCAAGCTGAACAAACTGCGAATATAGCCGTTATGGGTCCGGGGACCGGCTTTGGTGCTGCCTGTTTGGTGAGAGATATTAATGGGTGTGCTGTTATGAGCTGTGAAGCCGGGCATATTTCGCTAGCACCGGTGACAGATTTAGATAGAGCATTGGTCAATGAAATGCGCTCAGAGTTGCAGCATATCTCCATTGAAGATGTTTTTTCTGGCCGCGGCTTAGCGCGTCTATATCGAACAATGGCAAAGGTTAAAGGCATAACACCTTTAAACTTAACCGCAGCGCAAGTCAGTGACAAAGCGTCAGAGTGCGAAGTGTGCGATGCAACCTTGAATCACTTTTGTGATT
The DNA here is from genome assembly GCF_018100885.1 of Pseudoalteromonas sp. MMG013. Lineage (NCBI taxonomy): Bacteria > Pseudomonadati > Pseudomonadota > Gammaproteobacteria > Alteromonadales > Pseudoalteromonadaceae > Pseudoalteromonas > Pseudoalteromonas sp. MMG013. The sequence continues at coordinate 33,483 of NZ_JAGJEE010000016.1, forward strand.
GGATAGGCAGTGTGGCAGGTGACTTAGCTTTGACGTTTGGTGCATTGGGGGGCGTGTTCATAGGGGGAGGGATTTTACCTAGAATGTCAGATCGCTTATTATCAAGTCGGTTTGTAGAACGATTTACTGAAAAAGGGTTAATGTCGCAGTATGCCGGGCAAATACCGGTGACATTGGTTGTACAAGACAATATACCACTCATAGGTGCAGCAGCATGCATTCATGAGCGTAGCCAAGGTTAGGGTTTGGACTGAATGAAAAAAGTTACCATTAATAGTGTTGCTACGTACGCAGGAGTATCAAAGAAAACGGTTTCTCGTGTGCTAAATAATGAACCAAATGTGAGCCCTGCAACGCGAGAAAAAGTCCTTAAGGTATTTAAGGAGCTGGATTATACACCGAACCCTATCGCAAGGGGATTGGCCCGTAATCGTAGCTTTATTATTGGTTGCTTATACGATAACCCGAGTAAGAGTTATATTACCCGGGTGCAAAGTGGTGCATTGGAAGCGTGCCACAAACATAATTATAATTTGTTGATACACCCTTGTGAGCTACGCGGGGATGCGCTCATCGCAAATATTGAAAATCTACTGACTACATCACGACTTGATGGTTTGGTATTAACCCCGCCTTTTTCTGACTCAGTTGAATTGATTGAATTTCTAAAACGTAAGAATGTGAATTATGCACGTGTCGCGTCTGCAATTGAAGACGATGAGTCAATATCGGTACGCAGTAATGATGAACAAGGTGCGTTTGAAATTACAGAACACTTAATAGAATTAGGTCATGCTAATATTGCCTTTATAAAAGGACACCCAGATCATAGCGCGACCGAACAGCGTTTTTCAGGTTATCAACGCGCGCTTTCAACCCATAACATTGCATTCAACAATGCATTGGTGGCAGAAGGTAATTTTAGTTATCACTCTGGTGCTGACAGTGCAAAGGCCATATTAGATATAACACCTCGCCCGAGTGCGGTGTTTGCCTCCAACGATTATATGGCGGCTGCGGTACTTAAGTTGGCTACACAGCGCCATCTTAAAGTGCCAGAGGATATTTCTATCGCAGGTTTTGATAATGCCCCTATTGCACGCCATATTTGGCCGGGTTTAACAACCATTGCTCAACCCGTGGAAGAAATGACGCGTCAGGCGGTTGAGCTCTTAATCAACCAAATAGGTGGCGCAGACGTTGGCGTATTGCAAACAACACTTGAAGCAAAGCTGATCACGAGAGAATCAACGGCAAAGCCGTAACGCTTTTTCAAAATTGCTTTCTTATCGGCTCGAAGGTAATTTCGGGCCTTTCTTATGTCTTAGATCAAAGACTGATCCTGCCCTTTACGTAATATTAATTCAGTAGCCAGTGGATAATAACTGGTATGAACTCAACGTAAGAATAGGAAATCAATATGAATATAGAGCGTCATAGTCTGGCTAAAGAGTTGCCAGAGTTCAAAGATAAAATTCACCATTTGAAAATGAATGATCGTCACTTTTCACGTTTATTTGATGATTATCATGAAATTGACCATGCGGTCATTCGCATTGAAGATGGGGTTGAAAATACCTCAGATGCCTATCTCGAATCGTTAAAAAAACAGCGCTTGCAACTTAAAGATCAGCTATATCATATTTTGCGAAATAGCTAGCAGGGCTGCACAGAACTGAGTCGGGGCGTCTTACATTGAAGCCTCGATAACCTGTGCTCCAGCAGGTTAGGAATAATAAACTATACTCAAAGCATATTTGTTGCATAGGTATGCTTAGGTGAATTTACTTGCATTATTTCTAGTATTATTTGGTGCGTTAGGCCTGTGTTTTTCATTAAAGTCAGCAGTAAAAATTTGTCAGATCTCATCTCGGATAGGATGGCGAGTATTATTAGGCCTGATCTTATTTTTTATTCTTGGTTATATCACTTTTTCTGCTTATTTGTTGCAGCAAAGCCACGCGAATATGCTTGATGTTGGTATTTCATTTATTTTGTTCTTCGGGGCTGTCTTTGTCATTATTATTAATGGTATGTCGCAAGAGAGTTTACAAGAGCTGGCTAGCATTATAGAAAAAGAACGTTTTAACGCCCATCATGACTATTTAACGCGTCTAGAGAATCGACAAAGGTGCATGGCAAAAATAGCCGATCTGCAAAGTGCAGATATGGACTTTGCATTAATGCTCATAGATTTAAATAACTTCAAACAAATGAATGATGCAATTGGTCACGTGTTTGGTGATAAAGTCCTGATAGGGTTGGCTGAACGTTTCACGCGTGCACTATTGCCACATAATTCTATTTATAGAATGGGGGGAGATGAGTTTGTCATTGTGATTCAAGGACGTCAAGAAACAGATATTTATGCGCAAAATAACGCCTTATTGAGCGAACTGCATGCACCATTAATTGTAGACGAGCTCAGTGTGGATATTCACTATAGCGCAGGCACGAGTGCCTATGACAGGCAGCAGCCCAAAGATGCTGTTACCTTACTTAAGCAAGCTGACATTGCCATGTATAGCGCAAAACGCACAAAACAAAGTTTAGTCATTTTTGATGCGCACTTTCACAAAGACTCAGATGATGAATTTCATTTAATTAGCCGTTTAAAAACAGCGTTAAATGGGGGGGAGTTGACGGTTTACTATCAGCCAATTGTTTCAGCAAAATCAGGTGAAATTCATGGGGTAGAAGCGTTACTAAGATGGCCGCAAAAAGATGGCTCTGTGATAATGCCAGAAAGTTTTATTGCTATTGCTGAAAATAATAACATGATCCGACAAGTCAGTTTATTTGTGATCAGTCATGTTTTTCAAGATTTACCACAATTGCTGCAAGCGGAGCCTAATCTAATTGTACATGTCAACTTATCGAGTCAAGATTTCATAGGCAAAGATCTGGTGAATTTACTCGCAGCTCAGGTTAATCATTCTCAAAAAAGTGCACAGCATGTTATGTTTGAGCTAACTGAAAGCATGATGATGACAGATTTGGATCAGGCTAATGAGCTAGTCGAAATTCTGATTGAAATGGGTTTTTCAGTGAGTATTGATGATTTTGGTACTGGGTTTTCCTCCTTCTCGCTGTTGAAAGAGTTGTCAATCGCGCAAATAAAAATTGACCGTTCATTTATTGATGATTGCATTAACAATGAAAAAGACAAAGTGATTGTGGAAACTGCAGTATTCCTAGCGAAGCGTTTGGGCTGCAGTGTGGTGGCTGAAGGGGTCGATAGTGATAGCGTGATTGATTATTTAATTACGTTAGAGTGTGATTACTTTCAGGGGTTTAAAATTAGCGAAGCGCTGCCTTTAGCTGCGTGTATCAAATGGATTGAGTCATCAGGTATGGTGAAATCTGCGCTACGTAAGTATTAGGGGCTGTTGATCTTTGCTGTTCTATTTTTGCTCTCTTTGCACATGCTTTTATCGCGGCGCTTAATATGTGGCCTAGTAATCTAAGCGAATATTAAGCAACAAAGAGAAAAAGAACCGGTAGGCAGCGCTTGATTGGCTTTTCTACTGTGTTATCGGCTGACTCACATGGAATAACCATGCTATGCAGCCTCTGTCTTGTATAAAACCCAATCAAACGGCTGCAAAAATGAACCTGAAAGATCAACAGCCCCTAAAATGAACAGTTTTATGATGTGGTTCGGTCTATTGAGTAAGCGTTATTAAATCTGGGTTTAGTACAATGTGTAGTTCTGTAAAACCAAGTCGTCGAACACAGTCAAAGAGCAATACCGATATTACTGAGATGAACACATCGCAGCGAGCACGCTTTACCACAGTGGCAAACATTGCGGCAGAGCGTCGAGATAAGTTGCATAAATACCATCCAATTAAGAAACAGCCAAACAATCTCTCTTGGTGGCATTGGTTGATGTCACTTTTATCAAAATAGTGGCCTTGCCTTTGGTGATTCAAAACCATACATTGCAGAGTAATTCGGTATATTGTTTTCCCAAATTGGCGTATCTTTACCAATATATTCTCTGATAGCATCGAAAAAAAGCCGAGTCCTAACAGGCAGATCCCGATGTGGATAGACCGCGTACATCGCACTGTAATCCATGAGTTTAACATCGGTTAAAAAGGGCACGAGTTCACCGCGTTTAACTTCTTGATCAACTAAAAATGCAGGAACCACGCAAAATGCGGTGTCAGAAAGCACTTTTAACAGAATGAGATCTCCATCATTTGAACGAAACACACTCTTAATTGGCATTTCCTTCGCATTGTCATCTACGTCAAAGTAACTAACACCAGTAAAGCGTAGGCCTTCACTTGCATATGTTGCCGCAGGTAACTCGGTAAGTTCATCGATGTGCTTAGGAGTACCATATGTTGCGAGAAATTGGGGGGTTGCGAGCATGACGAGTCGGTTTCGCGCTATTTTTCTGGCGATGAGCGAAGAATCTTTGGGCTCACCGACTCGAAATGCAAGGTCAAAACCCTCTCCAACAATATCAACGAGTCGGTCTTCTAAGCGCAACTCAACTTCAACTTGTGGGAAGCGTTTTTGAAATTCATTGATCACGGGCTGCACATACCGTCGACCAACGATAGTTGAGCTGGTTATGCGTAGTAAACCTTTAGGCTCTGTATGATAATTTTCGGCAAGTAATTGGGTTTCACTCAGAAGCTTTCTCAATTCTTGTGCTTTTTTTACCATTTCAGCGCCGGCTGCGGTTAACGAAAAAGAACGCGTGGTTCTATTGAGCAAGCGGACGCTCAGCTCATCTTCTAATCGACCAATTTGTTTTGATATCACGGAGCGATCTATATTTCGTATCTGCGCCGCCTTGGCAAATGAACCTCGTTCTACGACGTCTAAAAACATGAGTAATCGTGTGCCGATATCCATTATGTTCTCTTTGTAATGACTATTGGTGTTATTTTGGCACTAAAGAGTTTAAAAATCGATGCTTTTTTGTCTTTTATATGACCGTTACACTGTGCCGTATTATGATTTGGAGGTCTAAAAATGAAAAAACCACTACTTGTACTATCAATTCTTGCCGGTTTGGCATATCTATCAGGTTGTACGGAAACGCATGCAGAAACTAAAGCACCTGCAGCACAAATGTTTAAGCAGCCGATTGATATTGCACAAGTACAAAGTTACCCCGTGCAATCTTGGTTTACGTATACCAGCCGACTAGAGGCGGTTGAATCGGTAAGCTTGCGACCTCGGGTTTCTGGGGTTGTTGACTCGGTTAATTTTCGAGAAGGGCAGAAGGTTAGCGCGGGAGACACGCTATTCACTTTAGACCAAAGATCTTTCAAAACAAAAGTTGCAGAACTGACTGCGCAGTTAGCCAGTGCAAATGCGGTATTACAACAGGCAAAAAATGAGTCTAAACGTGCGGAGCGGCTGTCTAAGAGCAACTCAATCGCACAAGAAGAACTTGAAAGTCGTCGTTCTGTTTTAGCGCAACGTCAAGCGGATGTGTTTGCGACACAAGCAAAGTTAGATGCTGCACAGCTAGACTTAACATTTACACAGGTTATAGCGCCGATAGATGGGGTGGTTTCTCGCGCAGAGATCACAACAGGAAATACAGTACAGGCGGGGCAAAGTGAATTGACTCACATTGTATCTGATTCTCACTTATATGCGTATTTTGATATCAATGAGCGGACTTGGCAAAATGCTTTCGCAACCTTAAAAGGTGATAAACAAACGCCCGTATTAATGCAGCTAACGGCCCAGCAAAGTTTTGCTCACCAAGGTGTGATTGATTTTGTTGATAATCGGATCAACGAGCAAACTGGTACATTAAGAGTACGCGCCATTTTTGATGCTGAGTCACATTTAAAACCGGGGGCATTTGCGCGTATTCGTCTCGCAACAAGTGATATTAAAGAGCAAGTATTGGTGCCCGAAAAGTCAATTGGTACTGATCTGAAAAACCGATTTGTACTGGTAACCGATGAAAACGATGTTTTGCAATATCGCTTAGTGACGCTAGGTGAAAGATACGGAACATTGCGTGCCATTATTTCGGGCTTACAAGTGGGTGATAAAATTGCAGTCAATGGGCCTGCGCGAGTTGGGCCGGGCATGCCAATCTCTCCAAAGATAGTAGAAATAAGCACAAAAGATCAATTACTCGTATTAGGTAATACCCAGCGCGTGTTGCCAGCGTTAACAATGCAGCGAGGAGAGTAGTATGTCGTTTTCTCACTTTTTTATAAAGCGACCTATTTTTGCAGCCATGCTGTCACTGGTGATCCTCATAGCGGGTGCAATTAGCTTGTTTCAATTGCCGGTGAGTGAGTACCCAGAGGTGGTGCCACCGACGGTTGTAGTAACTGCGAATTACCCTGGTGCGAACCCTAAAGTCATTGCTGAAACTGTCGCCACACCTTTAGAGCAAGAGATCAATGGTACTGAAAATATGCTGTATATGTTTTCACAGGCGACCAGTGATGGACGTATGACATTGACCGTGACGTTTGCATTAGGTACTGATCTGGATAGAGCGCAAGTACAAGTTCAGAACAGAGTAAATAGCGCATTGCCACGTTTGCCTCAGGAAGTTCAACGCTTAGGCGTCGTTGCTGAAAAGGCATCACCAGATCTTACTATGGTGGTCCATTTGTTTTCACCAGAAAAGACCCATGATACTGCTTATTTATCAAACTATGCCGATTTATACGTAAAAGACCAAATCGCCCGTCTTCCAGGTGTGGGGGACGTACAATTATTTGGTGGCGGTAAGTACGCGATGCGTGTTTGGTTGGACCCAGATGCATTGGCCGCGAACCAACTTACTGCGATGGATGTCGTAAGTGCGCTTCGAGCGCAAAACCAACAGGTTGCTGCGGGTAGTTTAGGTGCTCAGCCTACAGCGAATGAAGCTCAATTTCAGGTACTGCTTAATGTCAAAGGTCGCTTAAGTAGTATTGAAGAATTTAATAAAGTTGTTATCAAAGTTGGTAGTAATGGCGCATTGACACGTCTAGGCGATGTGGCACGAATTGAACTAGGTCAGAATTCATATGCACTTCGGGCAATGTTGAACGGACAGCCAGCATTAGCAATGCCTATATTTCAAAGACCGGGTTCGAATGCAATCGAGTTATCAGATCAGGTTCGAGAGACAATGAAAAGGCTGAGTCACTCTTTTCCTGAGGGTGTTGAATATGACATCGTCTATGATCCAACTGTATTTGTAAGAGGCTCAATTGATGCGGTAATTGCGACATTGCTGGAAGCGATTGTATTGGTTGTTTTAGTTGTGATTTTATTTTTGCAAACATGGCGTGCATCTATTATTCCGCTGATAGCAGTACCCGTATCTTTGGTTGGCACATTTGCGGTTATGCAATGGCTAGGAGTGTCTATAAACACCTTATCACTGTTTGGACTCGTACTCGCCATTGGTATTGTGGTGGATGATGCGATAGTGGTTGTGGAAAATGTTGAACGTAATATTGCGAAAGGACTGAGCCCGGTTGAAGCTACGAAAGTCGCTATGAATGAAGTAACAGGCCCTATTATTGCGATTGCGCTCGTCTTATGTGCTGTGTTTATTCCTACTGCGTTTATTACCGGTTTGTCGGGGCAATTTTATAAGCAATTTGCACTAACCATTACTATTTCGACGATTATTTCTGCAATTAACTCTTTGACATTATCACCCGCTTTGTCTGCGATGTTATTAAAGCCTCATGGCAGTAAACCAGACTTTTTGACCAGAGTATTGAACACATTGTTCGCTAAGTGGCTATTTAATCCATTTAACCGGTTTTTTGATAAAAGTAGTGCAGGGTATGAAAAACTTGTCAAAAAGTTGATTAGGATGTCGGCTGTTATTGCAGTGGTTTATATTGCACTACTGGGTTCAACGGTAAAGCTCTTTGATATGGTGCCTGGCGGCTTTATTCCGGCACAAGACAAACAGTATTTGGTGGCCATTGCACAATTACCGGATGCGGCGAGCTTAGATCGTACCGAAGACGTTGTGAAGCAAATGGAACAAATCGCACTGCAAGTGCCAGGTGTTGCAAATACCGTTTCTTTCCCTGGCCTATCTGTGAATGGTTTTACGAATAGCCCTAATGCAGGCATTGTATTTACGCCATTGGAACCATTTGAGGATCGAACAGATCCAAGCCAGTCGGCGATGGCAATTGCCATGGAACTAAATAAACGCTTTACGGCAATTGATGCGGCGTTCGTGGCTGTATTCCCGCCGCCACCCATTCAAGGGCTAGGTACTACGGGTGGATTTAAGCTACAAATAGAAGATCGTGACAACAAAGGTTTTGAGGCATTATTCGCGGCATTGAATACAGTGACCAATGAAGCACGAAAAGACCCTGCGTTAACGGGCTTATTTTCAAGTTTTAGAATACAAGTGCCACAAATGGATATTGATATAGACCGCGAACAGGCCTTAATTCAAGGGATCCCTTTATCGGAAGTGTTTCAAGCCTTGCAAGTTTATATGGGCTCGCTCTATGTTAATGACTTTAATTTGTTTGGCAGGACATATCAGGTAACGGCACAAGCACAAGCGGAACATCGTTTAGACCCGAAACAAATATTGGACTTAAAAGTACGAAATGCCAGAGGCGATATGGTGCCATTGGGATCTGTGCTAACGGTGACGCCAACGACAGGACCGGATCGAGTGATGCATTATAATGGCTATCCAAGTGCTGAGTTAAATGGTAGCCCCGCACCCGGTTTTAGTTCAGATCAAGCTCAGCAAGCAATGGAAGCAATACTTGCAAAACATTTACCAACAGGTATGGCTTTTGAGTGGACAGACGTGACTTATCAGCAAATATTAGCGGGTAATACTATGATGTACATATTTCCACTGGTTGTACTATTAGTGTTTATGGTTCTTGCGGCACAATATGAAAGTTTACGCTTACCGTTGGCAATTATATTAATTGTCCCTATGACTATTTTTTCTGCATTGCTTGGAGTGTGGTGGATTGGTGGAGACAATAATATTTTCACTCAAATTGCATTAATCGTACTGGTCGCATTAGCGTGTAAAAATGCCATTCTTATGGTGGAGTTTGCAAAAGAGCAGAATGATGCAGGACAGAGTTATTTTGAGGCTATTATCGAAGCATGCCGTTTACGATTAAGGCCAATTTTGATGACTTCGATTTCGTTTACCGCAGGGGTTATCCCATTAGTGATGGCATCCGGCGCCGGTGCTGAAATGCGCCATGCAATGGGGATTGCGGTATTCTTTGGTATGATAGGTGTGACAGTATTTGGACTATTATTCACGCCCGTATTCTATATGCTTGTAAATCGTAGAAGCCCCAAAGCGGTCAAGCAAGAGCAGCAAGCGGCAGCCTCTTGTAAAGTTTAGGTTGAGACAACCTTAATAGAATGTTCTAATAATTGACACAATATTGGCTCATGATAGTGAGTCGGCACGGACGCCATAAGTCATTACGTAATGTATTAAAGCTGAGAGAGTTATGGTTGATTTTCCAAACAAAATGAAAGCAATTTTATTGACCGAGGTTGGTCCGGACTTTAAATTGGAGAACGCACAGATACCTATGCCTGTGTGTTGCGACCAAGAAGTGCTGGTGAAAATCGAGTATGTCGGTTTAAATGGTTTGGATGCCAAGTTTGCTCAACAAGGCACACCTTGTTGGCAGTACCCTCGAGTATTTGGATTAGATGCGGTCGGTACTGTTGTTGCTGGGCCCAAAGGTGTGCATCCAGAAGTTGGCACTAGAGTCATGTGGCATAACGATATAGCCAGTGAAGGGGTACTGAGTGAATATGTAAAAGTGCCTAATTTTGCATTGACTGTATTACCGCCAGACATTAACCCAGCAGTTGCAGCTAGTTTACCAACGCCGGGTATGACAGCGCTTATTGCACTCTACAAGCTGCAATTAAATGAGGGCGACACGGTGTTTATTGAAGCTGGAAATACATGTGTTGGACAGTTGGCGATACAAATGGCTAAACAGCAAGGGTTAACAGTTGTCACAACGTCACCTAAACAGTGTAAAACGGCCTTGAAAAAACTCGGAGCAGAACTGGTCATTGATGATAAAGAAAATGATATCGCAGAGAAGATCCAGCAGTACTTTGGTGTTGATAATGTTCAAGGGATCATTGACTTATCAGGTCAAAATACCAATAAATTGCTTGAACTGTTGCAATTTTGTGGCCGCATAAGTTGTGTGTCAGGGCTGGCTAAGCTTGATGAGTCATTGCTCTTTATGAAAGCCCCAAATATTGGCATAGTTTCTCTGCCAGGTGCGTGGTTGGCAAAAAGTATTTGTGCTCAGCAACGGATGTCATTTTTGGGTAATGTTTTGACTGATTATTTACAGCAAGAGCAACTGTGTTTATCTGAAAAAGAGATTATTGCATTTGATGCTGAGAATATTCATTCTGCGTTGTCTGCACGTATGACAGGTACTAGCCACTTTTATCAAGTTGTTAAAGTCGCATAGGTAGTATCATCTTGAAATGTAAGTACATAAAGTACTGTTGTGTGCTTACATCTGCGGGTCTAAAGTGTGTAATGACGTCTTCTACTATTTTGATGGATGCAATATTCAGTATCTAACTGAATTTAATCTAATTTTTTATTTTTATTCTTGACACATTTCTTCAATATTCCTTACAAATTCTCACATTTATTTTGTCAATAATTAGATAAAATACGTTTTATCGGAATATGTTACGACCTTTAAATTTAATTGGTGCCACAAGGGCATCAAATATGTGCTTTATTGTATCTTCTATAGCATGATGTTTTTACGTAACATAGCACTATTGAACATTGAGGATGTTACTTATGAACAAATTACTAGTTGCCGCTTTATTTCTTTTTTCTACATTTAGCTTTGCCGCTGAATCGCCATTTCAGTTGATAAATCAAGTTGGCGACAAAATGTTTGCAGATATTAAGCATGTGAATGCGGATGGAAATGCAGACAGCAGCACCATGAAAAACATTGTTCGAAGTCGGTTGATGCCTCACATTGATGTTAAATTTGTTTCGTTCAAACTATTAGGTAAACATATTAAAGGGCTTAAGCGCGCAGAGGCGGTTGAATTTATTTCTGCCGTTGATAATTATTTGGTTAGCACTTATGCATCGGCTTTGTTGCAATACAAAGGGCAAGAAGTCATATTTGAAGAGTTGCCACTGAGTAAAGAGAGTGACTTTGCAACTGTGAAAGTATTGATTAAAGAACAAGCTGGTCCAGATATTGATATGCATTTTAAGTTTAGGCAAAGTAAAGATGGTTCTTGGAAAGTGTATGATATGGTTGCAGAAGGTATTTCTTTATTGAGTGCAAAACAAAAAGAAATCACAGGAAGAATATCGCAAGTTGGGTTAGCGACAGTGACCAATGAGTTAAAAAGCAAAGTGTAAAAATTTAACTTTCCGACTTAAAGTTAAAGCTAAAGAGCGGCCCGTTTGGGAGCGCTCTTTTTTTGTATTTAAGCTGTGAGTGATTAAAACTCCCTTGGTGAAACAAATGTACCATCTTGGATATTATTAAATGTTTCAGCTGCTAAGTCATCAAGTGGCGCAAGAGACTGACCTCTACTGGTGATTTGATGTGTAACCGGTAATATATCGATGTCTTCAAACCCTGACATTAAAGCAACTTTAGAAAATATATACGCATGCTTAAACTTTCTTTGTTTGAAGAATAGGCTAGTAAGGGAGGTATACACTTCAATATTCGGTTTTTCACCTTCTTTATTGAGCTCAAGTACTCTATAAAGCAAGTTAATGGTTTTTTCGTCATCAAACTTTGCATAATACGAGGCTAAGAATAATTGAATTTCTGGATCCGAGGTGACTTTTGGTGAGTCTTCCATTTTGAGTAGTTTATTCATCGCTGTTTGATTATTGTTGCGAGACCAGTGGTAGTAAAGTAATCCAGGGTGTTTCGTATCGAGAGAATCTTGGTAAATTCGATTCATTTCTTTTAGGCTCGTAAGGTGTCCTTCAACACGTGACGTTGTCTTTTCTTTTAATTTAATATGTTCAATCTTGGCCGCCAAAGAAACACACTCATCATACTTTTCAAATAACTTTAATAATTGATACGCGTTATCATCTGTAGGGTCTTTGTATTCTATATATCGGGCAATTGTTACTTCAGCACGCTGGTCTTTACAATGGCTATCTTTATTTAAATCGGTACAAAAGCCCGGTGTTTCTTTACAAACACGACTCAATGTAAGTGGCTGATCACAAGCCACAAGTAGCAGTGTTGATAAGACAAGGGATTGTCTTAATACCATTTTAGTTTCTCTCTTTCTTCTTATATTTACCATTTTAACGCAATGATTTAATCGGTAACAGTGGAGAATCATAGCAGTTTAAATTAGAATACCGTTGCCCAGAAGGGCTATCCGTTCAAAAAATTGTTTATTAGGCAGAAAAAAATGACCTTATCTCACGAGCAAGAATATCAAAATAGTTGGCAAGAACGCCAAGATTACGCAGAAAACATGCAGCCAATTATTGGCCGTTTATACCGTAATTCAGGTATTGAAATCGCCATCTATGGTCGTCCTCTTGTAAATACCAGTGTTATTGATGTAATTAAAGCACATAAAACAGTGGCACGCTTTGAAGAAAGTAAATTGCGTTTACGTGAAAGCTTCCCGTTCTTAGAAGCGATTAGCAAAATGGACCTCGCACCAGCTCGCATTGATCTTGGTAAATTAGCTTATGCATATATTTACAAGAATGCAGGCGAAGGCCGTTCAATCGAAGAGTATCTTAATGCTGAACTGTCTGAATTATTAAATAAAGGCGATGGCCAGAAACCAAGAGATGTTGTTTTATATGGTTTTGGTCGCATTGGTCGTTTATTGGCGCGCTTATTGATTGAACGTGGCGGCTCTCACGCTGATTTACGCCTTCGTGCAATTGTTGTTCGTGGTGGCCGAGACGGTGACTTAGAAAAACGTGCAAGCTTATTACGCCGTGATTCAATCCACGGTCCGTTCAACGGGTCTATTACAGTCGATCATGAAAAGAAAGCCATTAAAGCAAATGGTAATTACATTCAAATCATCTATGCAAATTCACCAGATGAGGTGGATTACACTAAATATGGTATCGAAAATGCTCTAATTGTAGATAATACCGGTATTTGGAAAGATGAAGATGGTTTAGGGTTACACCTTAAATCGACAGGCGCAGCAAAAGTGTTGTTAACTGCACCTGCCAAAGGTGAAATTAAAAACGTAGTATATGGCGTAAACAACCAAGATATTGCGAGTGAAGATAAAATTGTTTCAGCAGCAAGCTGTACAACCAATGCAATTACACCAGTGCTAAAAGCTATCAATGATAAGTTTGGTATTAAAAATGGTCACGTTGAAACTGTGCATTCTTACACAAATGACCAAAACTTGATTGATAATTACCACAAGGCAGAGCGCCGTGGTCGCAGTGCTGCATTAAACATGGTTATTACTGAAACAGGTGCTGCTAAAGCCGTTGCGAAAGCGTTACCTGAACTTGCAGGTAAACTAACGGGTAATGCAATCCGAGTTCCTACTCCAAATGTATCGATGGCAATCATTAATTTGAATCTAAATTCAGAAACAGATCGTGATGAGTTAAATGGTTACCTACGTGATACGTCATTGTATTCAGACCTACGTGATCAAATTGATTACACTTCATCTACTGAAATTGTATCTACCGACTTAGTTGGTAGCCGCTATGCAGGTGTGGTTGATTCACAAGCGACAATTGTTGATGGTGATCGTGCTGTACTTTATGTGTGGTATGACAATGAATTTGGTTATAGCTGTCAGGTTGTACGTGTAATGCGTGACATGGCTGAAGTTGCATTTCCAAGCTTACCGCGTTAATTTGTAGTTTGTTCGAAAAAGCCAGCATTTGCTGGCTTTTTTAGTTTTTGAACGTGTATGGGTATGATACCCTTGCTGTTGTGTGTTACACAAAACTAACATTTTAGATGTGTATTTATCAAAGTAAGGTTAAACACGACGTTTAGATCTTACATATTGCAAAAAAGACTCAATTTAGGGTAAAGAATGAACATCACTAGTAACTTTGACAGTGGTAATATCAAGGTGATCTCACAACAAGATCCGCTAGATATTCAGCTTGAAATTAATAAGGACCATGAGTCTGATTTTTTCCAATGGTTTCATTTTCGTTTAGAAAGCACACCATTTTTATCTCATAAACTACATATTAACGGCTTAGAAAAATCTGCTTATCCTGAAGGATGGGAAGGTTATCAAGCTGTTGCATCCTATGACCGTCAAACTTGGTTTCGTGTACCAAGTACCTATGAAAATGGTTCATTAGTTATCGATTTTGAACCTGAGTTTTCACATACGTTCTTTGCGTATTTTGCGCCTTATAGTTATGAGCGCCATTTAGATTTAGTTTATTGGGCACAAAGCCACGATATTTGTGAAATTGAGACGTTAGGCGAAACACTTGATGGGCGAGATATCAGTTTGCTAAAAGTGGGAGAACCCAGCGACGATAAGAAAGTGATTTGGATCACCGCACGTCAACACCCTGGAGAGACCATGGCTGAATGGTTTGTCGAAGGTCTACTACATAAATTATTAGATGATGAAGATCCGCATGCAGCTGCTCTATTATCTAAAGCTGTGTTTTATATTGTACCAAATATGAACCCTGATGGCAGTGTTCGCGGCCACTTACGTACCAATGCGAAAGGCGTGAATTTGAATCGTGAATGGGCCACTCCATCGTTAGATAAATCACCTGAAGTATTTCATGTGTTGAATAAAATGCATGAGTCAGGGCTAGATTTGTATCTTGATATTCATGGCGATGAAGCTTTGCCATATAACTTTGTGGCTGGCGGAGAAGGTATTCCAAGTTATGATGCACGTTTAAAAGACTTAGAAGAGTCATTTAAATCAGCATTATTGGCAATTACTCCGGAGTTTCAAGATGAGTTTGGGTATGACAAAGATGCACCGGGTGAGGCTAACTTGACCGTTGCTTCATGTGCCGTTGGTGAAGCATTTAAAGCCTTGGCATATACCATTGAAATGCCATTTAAAGACAATGCCGACCTACCTGACCCATATTATGGATGGTCAGATAGAAGGTCTTATCAATTTGGGCAAGATACGTTAGCAGCTATTGTGAATGTAGTTGATAAATTAAGATAATAATAAAATTTCAAAAGGCAATTCAGCAATGAATTGCCTTTTATGTATAACAACAATGAGGATGAGTCGTGGATGCATTTGGACAACTGCTAGATAATCTAGATGGTTTATTAGGAGGAGCTTTCTGGTTCCCATACGTTTTACTAGGTGTTGGTTTATTTTTTACCATTTACCTGAAATTTCCCCAAATACGTTACTTTAAACACGCCTGCAAGGTCGTTACAGGTAAGTTCGATAAAAAAGACCAAGAAGGAGATACCACGCACTTTCAAGCGTTAGCAACGGCACTTTCTGGTACTGTTGGTACGGGTAACATTGGTGGGGTGGCACTTGCGATTTCAATCGGTGGGCCTGCAGCATTGTTTTGGATGTGGATGACCGCTTTTTTTGGCATGACAACAAAATTTGTTGAAGTGACCTTGTCTCATAAGTATCGAGTGAAGACCGATGATGGCACCATGGCTGGTGGCCCCATGTATTACATGGATCGTCGCTTGAATATGAAATGGTTAGCGGTATTGTTTGCCATAGCCACAGTGATTAGTTCATTTGGTACAGGTAGTTTGCCACAAATCAATAATATAGCTCAGGGTATGGAAGCAACATTTGGTTTTGAACCTTGGCATACTGGTGGTGTTTTGTCTGTGTTATTAGCGCTGGTTATTCTTGGTGGTATTAAACGTATTGCGGCAATCACATCACGCGTAGTACCACTGATGGCTGCTGTTTATATTATTGGTGCTTTAGGTGTGATTTTATATAACATCGAAAATATCGGTCCGTCATTCGCATCTGTATTTGTTGATGCTTTTTCAGGCTCAGCTGCGGCAGGCGGTTTCTTAGGTGCTTCATTCGCTTACGCATTTAACCGAGGTGTTAACCGAGGGTTATTTTCTAATGAAGCGGGGCAAGGTTCAGCGCCAATCGCTCACGCATCGGCAAAAGGCGACGAACCGGTATCGGAAGGCATGGTATCTATACTAGAGCCATTTATTGATACCATCGTGATCTGTACTTTGACAGGATTAGTTATTTTATCGTCTGGCGTATGGACAGAAAAATTTGATACGCACTTTGAACGTTCATCAATGACCATTGTACAAGGCAAGTTTGATGAAAATGAGCCTGCACAACGAGACGCGTTGTATAAATATTTAAATGGCCACACTGGGCATGGCGTCGAGTTGTATAATGGCGGCATTAACGTTGTTCAAGGTCGCGCAGTTAATAATGACTTTACGATTATCCATTCTCGCTCTATTGGCGAAGATATTCGTTTTGGTATTACACCGCGTCACGTTTATACCGGTGTGGTGAAAGTAGAGAATGGTGTACCAGTTGACAATAGTATCAGTATCATGGGTAAATCATTAGTGCATTCTGCGGAGCTTACAACAAAAGCATTTACGCGAGGCTTTTTTGGTGAAAATGGTAAGTACATCGTATCTATTGGCCTATTATTGTTTGCATTTTCAACCGCAATAGCTTGGTCTTATTACGGTGACCGAGCGATGATTTATTTACTCGGTAGTAAATCAGTTATGCCATATCGGGTCTTTTACGTCGCAGGCTTTTTCTGGGCATCATTTGCAGATACGACACTTGTTTGGAAGTTAGCGGCAGTTGCCATTGTGGTTATGACCTTACCTAACTTGTTTGGTATTTTCTTACTCCGCAAAGAGATGAAAGAGTCAATTGACGACTATTGGACTAAGTTCAAAAAAGAAAATCCGCAAGAAAAATAAACTCATGGTGAATGAATGTAATTGAACAAAGACATTCATTAAGAAAACAAGTAAAATGGCGCCTTAGGGGCGCCATTTTTTTGTAGCATTAGGAGTAGTTATTTATGGCAATTGTGCAATGTCCTAGTTGTAATAAATCAATTTCGAGTAAAAGTATGGTTTGCTCTCATTGTCAAACACAATTAGGTGATGTAACTGAAGAACAGTTGGCTCGAATAGCATCAACTAAACGGATTCAGAAACAACAAATGTTTATTAACCATTCTTTTTTGGCGTTGATTTTATTCTTAGGTGGATTTTTATATTTGTATTGGCAGCAGCCCGCAACTGGCACAGTTCAAATGGCACTGACAAAAGCGGCGATTGGCATTGGGTGCTTTTGGTATCTCGTTAATCGTGTGATCTTGGTTTATTTGAAAAAGAAAAAGTAATATGAATATTGATAGCTTAGTTAACAATTTGACCCCAGAATTATTTGAGCGCTTACAATATGGCGCAGCAACAGGAAAGTGGCCTGATGGCACAATTTTGACGCAAGAACAGAAAGAGCAAACGGTGCAGCTGGTTATGCTGTATCAAGCAAAAGTTGCGAAGAGCAACGAACAATTCACCATAAACTCAGAGGGTGAAATGGTTCAAAAATCTAAACGCGAGTTACAGCAAGAATTCAAAGCCCAAAACGAAATAGCTAGGTTCAGTGAACATGATCTTTAAACACCTTTTTACGCCCAAATGGAAACACCCTAAAACGGAAATACGTTTAGCCGCAATCGATAAGTTGGATACAGGTAAAGATGCCAATTTATTACAAACAATTGCATTAGAAGATAGCTCAGCAGAGATCCGTAAAAAGGCACTTCATAAAGTTAACGACTTAGTTTTGTGGTGGCAGGCATATAAGCAAGACCAAAATTTAAAAGATCTTGCAGAGCAACAGATATCCAGTGCGGTATTAAACAGCAATAGCGCATTGTCAAACGACATTCGTAGTGAATACATAGACCGCTATGCGCCGGCTAAGTTTTTAGAAAAATTGGCATTTGCTGAAAAAGAACTGCAAGTTCGATTCAAATTATTGAAGCGTTTAGCGAATGCAAAATTAATTGAAAAAGCCTTTAGAGAAGGCTCTGAAGAATTACAAGTGGTCCTGCTGCCGTTGATTGAACAATATCAACTTGAAAAGTCAGTTTTGAAAGTAGCACAAGGCACTGCCCTTGTACATTTACAAGATTACTTAGAACAGCAGCGTTTAGCGAAAGTTATGCCAAAGCAAGTCGAACAGCAAACGAAAATGGTATTAGCTAAATTGAATGCACTGCGTGATAAAACCAGCTATCAATTAGTAGATGAGACGAGTAAAGCTTTATTTAGTGAATGGCAATGTATTGAATTGAAATGGCTAAGTGAAGAAGATATTAGCATAGTTGATGAAAAGTTTAAGCGTATTAGTGAAAAGCTAAACCATCATATCAGTGCGTTAAAAACTCAATATGATGATGAACAAACAGCTTTATTGGCAAAGCAGCACAAAGCTATGGCATTGGTTGAATTGACTGCGGATATTGATGCCTTTGATATTACATTGACGAATGCATTACAGGCGTTAGATACAGAGCAATCAGTACAATTATCTGCTAAGGTGCTTGAGTTAACAGCCAGCGTAGCTACATCTGAATATCAATCAGATGTGGCGTTCATTACACAGTTTAACCGCATTGAATCGCTACAAAAAGAATTGGCTCGTTTACCTGAGTTAGTGGTTGCTAACTCAGAAATGCAGGAAGCATTAACAGCATTAGCAGCTATTACAGCAACAGACAACTTAGCGGAGTTAGATACGAAACTGGTTGCACAAAAAGCTGCGTATGATGTCTGTAAAAAAGCACTCCAGCCTTTGCCACATTCGCTTCGTCAAGTTGCTTCAGAGAAATTACGGACGATAAGCACAGAGTTTAAAGTCGCAATGGAGCCATTAGTAAATAAGCAAGAAGTGCACTTAAAACAGGCTCGTCGTAAAGGAAAAGACGTACAACGTTTATTAGATCAAGGTCGTTTCAACGTTGCTTTTGGTGTTTTTAATGGCTTTTTAGAAAGTTATGCCGAATTGACAGAACGCAATCAACAAAGTATTGAAAAGGTGCATACCGCTCTTTCAACTGCTTTGGCAGATGCCAGAGATTGGCAGAAATATGCAGCCACGCCAAAACGAGCTGAATTATTACTTGCGCTTGATGAAAAGTTAAAAGAAACGGATGTTGATGCAAAGAAACGCGCAGCAGAAGTTAAGTTACTGCGTACACGCTGGAATGAATTAGGTCGAATTGATACCGACGAAGAGAAGGCTCAGGCTGCGGTATTCGATGAAAAAATTGAATTGTTATTTGCACCGTGTCGTGCACATTTTGCAGAACAAGAATTACAGCGTAAAGCCGCAAAAACTGAACGAACGCAAATAATCGAGCAAATGAGCGAGCTAACCAATGCACCAACGCAGACATCAGATTTTGATTGGCGTCATTTTGAGAGTCAGTTTAATCGACTAGCAAAGGCTTGGCGAAGTGCTGGTAGCGTTGATGGTGCAGCGTATAAAGCACTTAATGAGCAATATCGAGATGCGCATAGTTGTGTGAATGGCATGTTGAAGTCATTTCATCAAGCCAATGCAGCTGCAAAGCAAAAATTAGTAACTCGAGCGCAAGAGTTAGTGTCAAGCGATGAGTTAGCTACAGCTTGCGATGAGCTAAAATCATTACAAAAGCAATGGCAAACACTTGGATTTGCCGGTGCAAAACAAGAGCATACTTTGTGGCAAACATTTAGACAGCATAACGATACGGTATTTTCTTTGCGCAGTGAGCAGTTTAATGCCCAAAAACAACAGCAGGTTGAAGTTGAGAAAACACAGAAAGCTGAGTTAGCGCAAATTTCGGATACACTTGTCGACACCATGTCAGTTGGTGAGCTTCAAGCTGTTAAAGAGCAGGTTGAAACCTTTGATGCCTTACCAAGTGTACGTAAAATTAAAGCAAGCTTAGCTAAAAAAGTTGATTCGATTTTATCGCAAAAGCAAATTCAAAGAGATAAAGAGAAGTTTGTTTCTTTGTTATCGGCACTGGAACAAGGCACAGAGATCCCAAGTCAGTGGTCTTCACCGCATAAACATATTTTAAGTGCAGAGCAGTTACTACTGCGCCTAGAAATATTGAGTAATATTGACTCTCCGACAGAGCAAAAGTCACAAAGAATGAGAGAGCAGGTGGCGTTACTCGATGATAAATTACAAGGTAATTTAGAGTCGTTTGAACAATATTTGACGGCTTATGTGAACGGCGCAGTGGAGACGTTAAATGTTGAAAGGCTGGCATCTGTACTAAAAGCAGACTAGATAATGGGTTAGTATAAGTTTTAATAAAAAAGCGCCTGATAGGCGCTTTTTTATTATGAGAATTGCGCCATGGTTTCAATAATATCTACTTTCTCTGGCAGCTCTTAGTTAATTGTGTCGAGCTTATATTTGCTTGATCATATGAGACTCGATAGGCTCTTTGCATTTAAACAAACGAAAAAAGCGGTTAAATAACGGACTGTGACGACGAACACTGAGATATGGCAGGTAAGTTTAAACGAAGATTTATCTACAATAGAAAAAACGATGACAATTGGAATGGCCACTGAATTGCAAAGATGCTGAGTGTTTGTGATTCTACTTCTCACCTTTTTTGCAGTTATTGAGTGATTTATTGAAAGATCACATGTTTTTCTATGCTTCTCCACAATAAAGCACCAAACAGGTTAAATTCTTAACCCTTTGAATTTAATGTTAACAATTTAATGTGTCTTCTTTACTTTCCACAAAACTCAATAATTTTTGTTTAGAATGTTAATTTTTGGTTGAATTTTGATCGTTTATTCACAATACTGAATTTCGCCTTAGTCATCTGAGGTCTGACATCTGATGTGTTGGTAATATTAGATTTAAATGACAACAACAAACTGAGAATTGATATGAAAAAAAATAAAAGCAGTATCACATTAAGCAGTTTATGCAGCATTATCATTGCGTTGAGTACGAGCTGCTCTGTGATGAGTAAAGAATATAAAACAATCCTAATCCACGGATTACAACCACAACAACTGATCAGTGCGTCTGCGACTAATGTTGAGGCAGATGGGGCATCTTATTGGTCGTCGTATTGGGGGCAAGTGTCAGACGAGCGCATTGACTGGCCGTCATATGAAAGAATTGAAGGAAAAATAGCGACAGACTGGATTTGGCCAAAATTAAAACAGTTCTCTGAGGCGAACTTATGTGACTCTGGTTGTGTACTTGTTACACACTCTACAGGGGATCTGGTGGCACGCTATATTATCGACAATCAAGCAAATTGGTTAAGAAATGCGGGGTTACAGCCTCTCAATATTGTAGCAACATTTGACATTGCAGGAGCCGGTGGTGGTAGTGAGCTTGCTGACATTGCCGTGAGTGCATTAACTGGTGCAGCCTCTTGGAGCTTTGTTATTGATCAAGCATTAACATGGTGGTTAGGCAGTGACGTAACAGAAGCGGTTGGTGTACTTCATGATTTGAAAGTGAACAATGCGCGTAAAATATCGCCTGTACCTGATGATAGAGCGCCCAGGCTTAGATTTGTGGCTGATGGAGATGATTTCTTTGGTGCCACGAAGTTGTTCTTAAAAGGCAGCGATGACGGTGTTGTTGCATTTCACTCTTCATGTGGCGCAAGTCGTGTAGATTCTTTTGGTAGCTGTAGCCGTCATATTGCATCAGATGGTCAGGTGGGTCATCAAGGTAATGGAGTTTCAGGGTTTATGCCGAATCATTATCCAATGTTAATGTCAGACAATTATAGTCATAACTCAATTCGAAATGCAGGCCATAAGGGGAAGGTGACTGTGGCGAATTACGCTGCCAATGTTGGAGGTAAGCAGGTGTCTTTTCAAACATATGATGAAACAACGGGTCATTGGTTTTGGAAGAAGCAGTATCGATTTGTAGCGGACTCCAATAGGCTAAGTGCATCCGAATTAATCTATGACGCAATCCCTTAAAGCTGATAAATCACGCGCTTTGTTGAAGCATATGGCATAGCAAAGCGCATAAAGAGTGCCAGAATATGAAACATTATAAATTAGGCGTTGGAGTTACTGTATGTGTTTTATCGCTATTTTGGTTTTTTACCGATGATAGCCAAGCAAAAAGTAATACAGTCTCTACAAACAATGGTCAAACTCGTGAAAGCTCAGCTGAATCGATAGTACAAATTGTCAATAAAGCAGAGCAACGTCAGGCACAATTAACATCGCATTTTGATGGCAGCATCAAACTTGCCGCAAAGCAAGTGGCTGTCCAGTACGAAGCGGCATTACGCTATCCGCAATACTCTCAGCCACTAACGAGATTTGATGAAGATAGACTAAAACCAAATGCGTTTTATCCACTCTCAATCCCCCTTGATGAGAGTGGAAATAAACTGACAATGCGCTTAGAAAAATATCGATTTGTGTACCCTGACCATATCGAATTAGAGATAGGGGGTGATAATATTGAAAATATTGCGGTGAGTTTGATGGATGTAGAGACAAAAAAGATATTTTCACAACGTACGATTTATGGTGAGCAACTCAATGACAAAATCGTATTTTCGGGCGATAAAAGCTACTCTAGGAATTTACAAATTGTTGCGCATGCTAAAATTAAGCGTAAACAGGTCCCAATTGTGGCGCAAATACAGTACATGCCGCCTAGTGCGAGGTTAGTTGGCTTTGGTGATGCACGGCCAGATGATGATAAAATGAGTATCCCTGCAAAGCTACAAGTTGAGAAAGCAGGCTTATACAGAGTAAGAGCAAACTTATATGCCGCAGGTGAACCTATCGCACATTTGGTCACGAGAGGGCTGTTGCGCAAAGGGCAACAAAGTATTGACCTATCAGCACATTGGTCTGTACTTAATCCAGATATAGAGACTATGACACTGAGCGGGTTTGTGGTTGAGTTAATGTCACCTAGCCCAGCCCAACCGAGTATCTTTGGTGCGAGTGATATAAAAGAGTTTGATATTACAGAATTTGCCTATGATAGCCTGCAACAAACACCTTATGAACCTTTAGCAAAAGAACGTCAAAGCTTAACTTTTTTACAACATTTAGCCGGCAATTCGGAATAAGTCACTGTCTTACCAAAATCATGGAGCAATCTATATTTGGTGAATCGGGGTGGGAAAGCTCAGAGGACAGTGTAATGGTTGTTGGACTACTTAACGCAACATCGTAAGCATTAAGCAGGTTTAATGTAATGCTACGATGTTCGTGTGCTGCGAGTTCTATATAGTCGTGCTCCGTTGGTTTTGCGCGTTTTGCCATCGGACCTTGATAGAGTAGCTCGACACCACTTTGCTCGACATGTAAAAATTGACTCCACCAGCCTTCAAAAGGCGTGTGCCACTTTAGAAACCGAACTGGTTCGTTTGTGGTATTTGTAAATATAAAGGTCACTAAATATTGATTGTCCCCTGACTTTGTTGACTTAATTGTGCAAGTGAGTGAACTATTAGAACCTAAACCAATGAGATTTTTCATGTTCTGATCACACCCACTTGCGAGTAACACCAATCCAACGATAAATGAGCGATACACCATCATATTAATTAAGAGCGTGTTGCCACGCTCCTCCTTTAAATTTAATTTTGCTGCGGAGTATTCTCAGCAAAGTATTCATAACTATCGGCGTTTTCAATCGCTTTCCTAACGTTTGAAATCGCTAAGTTTTTAGCGCCATAGTGCCCATAAGCATGGTCATCGGTTCCTGCAACCGCATTAAAGTGGCTGACTTCATGAATTATAGTCCCTGCTTGTGAATCTGTGCCAGTACGGGACGCATTCCAAAATGCACCACAAAAATACACTTTATAAGGTTGGTTTGGGTATACATATGCAAATGTCCCTGAGCTGGTGCAACCGCAGTCAAATGAAAGCGGCTTATTTTTTATGGCATCTGTGATATCTGAAAAATTCTCTTCAACACGCTCATGGGCCTTGGGTGACCAAAAAGCACCTACGCGTATTGATGGATCACCAAACCATGTTTTGTATCTCGGTGCCGTTTTTAATTGTGTCGTACTGCGGCTACTTAAATAACCAGTCGCACTAGCTGACATGTTTTTGGCACTGCTCCATGCACTATTAATGGTGTTTTTCTGACTATTACTACACGATGTATAAGATGTCGCTAGCGTTTGTGTATTGTATGTCAGAGTGGAGTTTGCAGCGACTGTTTCTGCTATCGGATCACCTGTAACCCAAGTTGAAATTGCAGTAGAGCGCAAAGCTGAATATGCAAAAGGTACCGCATTGTTCTTTAGTGACTGCATATGCTCATTTTGTGGCGCTTTAAATAGATGCAAAGAATTTGCCTGATATTGAACACGATATTCACCTGGGAGTGCAAAATTATAGAGTGAAGAGAGTTCGATTGAGTAGTTAATACTTTGGCCTGGTTTGAGCATTTGGTAATCATTTTCACTCGGTGCTGTGCGCTTGTACAATGCGCCTGTATATTCAACGGGCTCACCATCGCGGGTAATGTTAAATATATTACCTTGTACGCCATCAGCAGCTGTGTACCATTTAAGCACTTTAACTGGGGAGTTGTCATGGTTGGTTAGTACCAGTTCCACATGAATATCACCTTCAGTTGTCAGTAGAGAGCTTAGGAAATTTATTTGGGCAGAAACTTGCGCAGCACTTGCCGTATTAGCCACAAAGATGGCTGAAGAGAGCGCACTTATTAAAAGTCTTCTTTTCATTACTTTATTCCTTTATGTTGTTGTCTCTAGGAATAATAGCAGCGAAGAACAAAAAATAAACAGTATATCGTTTTTTTGTTTGTTTTTTGTTAATTTTTGACTCTTTACTAGTGAGGATTTTATGCAATTGTTGGTGGGGGGAGAAAAAATAGGCGCCACAAGTAGGGTGGCGCCTATTGGTTACTTACATGTAATTAAGGGTAGATCACTCTGCCTTAACGCTAAAGGTTACCCCCTTAAAGGTAGAGTTCGTATTCAAGGTGATGTAGCGCCAGCCACGATTTGCCGTGACAACAAGACTTTGTGCTGTGCCAGCTTCACCTGATTTATTTTGTGCATTGGCCTTACTAGCCCAAGTATCGGCGTTGAAGTAAATACCGACATCACCTTCACCACCTTGGCTTTGCAGTGTTAGTGTGGTGTTATCTGCTGCGACCCACACATAGAATGAGTTACGGCCCCCAGCGACACATTCATTTTTGCCAAGTGTTAATTGTCCATAATTAATTGTGGCAGCGCCACAATCTTGAATAGCCCCATTATTAGGATCATTCGGGAATGGGTCACTATTGTCACCCATGCCATCCCCATCGCTGTCGAGCCACTCTGAGCTATCATTTGGAAATGCGTCTTTGTTGTCTCCAAAACCGTCACCATCGGTGTCTTTTGTTTCAGTTGGATCATTTGGGAAAGCATCTTCTGAGTCGATTACGCCATCGCCATCGGCATCGTTATTATTGCCGTTACCATTATCGAGAATGTCATTGGTGATCACGTAGTCATTGAGGGTGTTTTCTTCACTCATGACGGCAACGGCTAAACACTGTCCAGACTGTGTGGTGATAGCTGCGCGTCGATTACCAAACCATTTCCAAGAGTCGGCACTCGAGTATGTTTCACCTTGTGCTAATGTTTTAAACTCAAAACTGTCACTCAATGCACCTGTTTCGTTGTCTACACGATAGATACGCACAGTTGTGTCAGTGGTGTTTGTGAATTTGAAATCAGCTTCAAATGGACCTGTTAGATGTTTTTCCATTAAGTCACAAGAACCTAACTGATTCGCTGCTGGTAGCACTTCTGGGCTTTTTGCGTTGGCAACCATCGCTTCATCAATGGTAAAGTTGCCAGTTGGGTTATCAAGAACACCCACGCTCAAACAATTTAAGCGTGCATCGGTGATCATGAATCTGCGATTGGCATACCAAATATCAGAAGTATAGCTTTGCCCTTTTTGTAATGTGCCATAGCCATAATCAAAGCCATCGGCCGCACTTTCATATTTAGGCTTGCCAGTCAGATTGTCTATACGGAATAATCGAACAGGGTAATCTGTGGTATTTGTAATGCTAAATTGATGTGCTTCGTCACCAATAATATGCGGTTTAACTAATTCACAGCTCCCTAAAGTATGCTGGGCCGGCAAAGTTTCTGGCACAACATCTTTTACTAAATCTGCGTTTATCGTGAAAGTGTTACCCGCTGATTTCAAAGACGCAACGCCGAGACAATTGAGGTTATTGTCTGACAACATAATTCTGTCGAATTCTCGCCAATTTGTTGCGTTATAAGTGTCACCTTGACCTAATGTCTTGTAGTTTTTCGCAAAGTTGGCCGTACCTTTTTGATTATCAATCCAGAAAATAGACACCGGAGTATCAGTGTTGTTGGTGATTGTGTAGTCAGTGTTATTTGCGTCAACGGGGCGCACATATTGCTGTGTGAGATCACAGCTACCGATTTTTCCAGCGTTAGGTATGACTTCAGCTTTTGCAGCAATGGCTTCAGAATTGGCCATAACAAATGCTTCAAAGTCCGCTTGGCTACGCTGCGCAACTGCCTTTAAAGAACTTACATAACCGTCTTTGCTGCCATTTCTTAATGCATCTTTGAGCAAGTGCATGTCGCTATTGTGTTGCTCGTCTAAATAACGCATAGCAAAGTAGCTCCACTGGTATAAGTCATCATAGCCATACGCCATGAATAGCAAGTTATAAAGTGGCGGGATAACTTTGCCTTTGATTGACTCTAATGTACGAGCGAAATCAGTACCATTTGCTAAATATTCAGCCATGCCTTCAGACCAAGACACGTTGTAGTTATAATAGTTGAAGCCACCGACTTTGACATATCGGCCATCTAGATAATGCACATATTCGTGGCGTAGATTGTAAATTTGGTCTTCATATTGACAAGATTTACCGACCCACGCATCAGGGCATTGCATCGCTAGGAATCGTGCTTGGTTCCCCTCTTTTTCTGGTGTTCCTTCTAAGTATATTCCGCCATTATCGGTGTCTACATTATCAAAAAACTCAGGCGCATACTTTTTATATTCGTCTGGGCTTGAGAATACGACAACCTCCAGCGTGGTGTTCTTATCGTTAGCAACCGGGCTGCCTTGGGTATTAAAAAATGCATGAAACTCAGTTTCTTGGGTAGCCATTTCAGCGCAAGATTTATTTAGAATTGACTGGCTGATGGTGCTTTGTGCTCGAATAGTGACCGAGTCAGAGCATTTATGAGTCACAGTTAAAATATCAGACTCTTTTGGTGGTACGATACAATGACCAAAGAGTGGATCGGTACTTTCACATAGTCGTTTAGCCGAATCTAGGTACTTTTTAGTGGTCATAGTTTCAATGGTTTCAGTGCTTAACCATGCGATGAGCTTTTCATGGGTTTCAAGCACAATACTGTCAAAGCGTGCTTTTGCTTCGTCAGTGGCAATGGTGGCAATTTTCCCCAATGCGATATAACTGTGTGGCACAATCCATTTACGGTCAGACTCTTTACTCCAACGCAAATCAATGGCCGTTTCACCTAATACTGCAAATGAGCGAATAACAGACATCACATCTAAAATCCGTTCATTAATTGCATTTTGCGCAGCCGGATCACCATACATTGCGGCATTAGCAACCGCACCAAGCATTTCCATCATGGCATCACTGGCGTTGTTTGCCTTGAATGGGTCTGTTTGCAATGAATGATATTGGATTGCGGCCAGTATGTGGGGAAGCTGGTCTTTAAAGTGGTTTGCGCCATTGCCACGTTGAAAATTATTGATGGCCTTTGCATAGCCTTCTTGGATAACACTGCCCGTCGGTGATAAAAACGCAGTCATTTTTGCAACGGCTTGCATCGCGGTATTTAGATTACTTGCTTCTGTTGTGGTAATTGCTTGCGCATAAAATTTATATGACCCAAGGAAATACAATAGTTGGTTTAAATCAGGGTCGGCAATGTCATCGGCATCAGCAAGATAATGAATTGCTTCGAGTACATCAGGGAGTGGGTCATTTGCAGCGCCGGCGAGCGCTTCAAAATCGGCATATTTTGCCGCTAAAATAGTGGGAATTATGCTTCCGTATTGAGATTTTGAACTGATAGCCGGGTTAGGTAAGTTAACGGAGATATTGGTGTTATAAATAATGTAGTCGCCAAGTGGAGGTGGAATATCTCCTCCTGTAATGTCGACTCTTAATGTGGTTTGCGCAATATTACCGTCGATTTTAAAGTAACGTCTTCCAGCTCGTGATGTTTCTGATACTTGCTCTGTGTTCGTGTCTGCTGTGTCACTGCGCTGCGTGACAGTGCCACTCCAGTGGTTACCCTCATATAGACTTATTGCTGCATCAATTCCGTTGTACGTACCACCTGAAGTGCTGATAACCAGTTGGCTGTTCTCATAGGGGACTTCTACATAAAAATAGTGACCGTAATTCGTAATACAGTGTGTTTGGTTGGCGCTTACTTCACCTTGGCGAGGTAGAGTAGGGTCCCCACATTGGGCGTTGGCCAAAGTAATGTTACTACTGAGAGAAAGTAGTACCGCACTTGCTAGAACCGATTTTTTCATAGTTTTATTCATTATTATTATCAACATGTTGTGGTTATATGAACGTAAAGTTTGTTATTCCTTCGCATGACAAGCATTTTTGCCAAGCTTACGCACTGTCATCCATTATTTTTATTCGTATTTTTACAATCTTGTCATATTGTCTTAATTTTTATACCGTAAATTGTATACTGTATGCAAAATAATCTTACCTAATTTATATATCTTTTTTGTCTATAATTATTCTAATTTAAAATTTTCTTTTAAATTCAATTGATTAGTTTTTTTTCATCGAGTCTTAAGTAAGAAACTCTCAGTGGTGTGAAGCGATTTTTCGCGAAAAGTAAGGAGTGGTGATATCAAGTGGTCAGTGCAACATGGTTTTTAATCATATCATTAGGAGTTAAATAGTTTAATATCCTTCTTCAAAGCTTTGGCATTAGGTGTTTCACCATTTCGCTCAAGTTCAAGTTGTTGAACCCAGCGCCTTAAAGCCGTTTCTCCAACATCCAATGAACGACATGCTTCTTGAAGTGAATAGCCTTGGTCTAAAACTAAACAAGCGGCTTCAAGTTTGAATTCTTTACTAAATGTTCTGCGTTTTCTTACCATCGGACACCTCTGATTGAGTGGTAATGATACCACCTAAAATAGTGTCCGGAATTATTGAACCACAATACAAAGTTCTTAGGAGAGCCAGTCTCAATCCCCTCTAAAGTCGGGGTCACTCATACACACATAACGGAGGTACTCATTATGAGTATCAAGTATCAATCCCCTCTAAAGTCGGGGTCACTCATACTAATTCTTATTGGGTATGCGCTTTTTGATTCAGGTATCAATCCCCTCTAAAGTCGGGGTCACTCATACTCAAAATAGGGTTTTATAGTATGAATATTTTTAAGTATCAATCCCCTCTAAAGTCGGGGTCACTCATACGCACAGCGTAAAGTCTCTCATTTTGAGAGAGAGTATCAATCCCCTCTAAAGTCGGGGTCACTCATACATTATTAACCGCGCTTTAACGGCTTTTGCTAACGTATCAATCCCCTCTAAAGTCGGGGTCACTCATACTTTGGTATTACTTTTAAGTAAGAGGTAACTGTGTATCAATCCCCTCTAAAGTCGGGGTCACTCATACTATAGCTGATCGAGGCCGCGCCATACAAGGCCTAGAAGGGGTAAAAATGACGCTCTCCAAAAGCTTGTACCTAAAAGCTGTTTGTTACTGACATTTTTAAGTGTTGGAAAGGAAAAAGTTTAAAGTTTTCAAACATCTGTGGTCTAGGCTACTGACAAAGTGTTGATTTTATAGTGTAGATTAAATAATATTTTTTGAAAAAAGCTAATTAAATTAAAAGGCTATAACCTTTTCAGTCAAAGTAACCTAAGTAAAAAAGCAGTATGTGGTCAAAATAGATTAAAGCGTTTATTTTCGGGCATTAACCTATTTACATAACTTACTGTACTGAGTCATCATGAGCCGACATTAAGGCATATTCTAGGGAGTAATTGCCCTGACCAAAATTGGCTTTTTTACCTATTTGCAATGCGCTGCCAATTTGTAGCCATAACAGTGATTGCGATGTGGTTTGGTACTGTATTTGACCAACTAAGCCACTTAGATCATGCGCTTTATCGGCAATATTGGTTTGACGTGTCTGAATAAAGAACTTTGATGCGTCATAAAGTGCTTTGTTATTTGGAGAGGTACAAAGCAGTTCTTTACAGTCATAGCCAGTTGTAAAGTGGTTATCACATAACAACTGTAAACGGTTAGCTACCGATAGTATCCAGTTATCAAGTAGTGGAGCGTTTTTAGAAAGCCTACCTTTTACTTTTAAAAAGATAGGTGAGTGAATGTTTAATTGTGCCAACCAAAGCGGAGAGTCCGCTTCAAAAGGGATAAAAAGTTGGTCTGCTAAATTTGTTGCTGGTGGTACAAGCAAGTCAAGTTTGCAGCCCGATTTATATAACATTAAATCTCGGCCTTGATGGCGCAAGTTTATTTTATGAACTTTAAAGTTAACTGACTTACTACCCAACCCTTTTTTTTGCAATATAAACAAGGAGTGAACAATTTCAGCTAAATACTCACATGCTTTACCAAATAATTTGATTGAAAAATTAAAAAGCTTACCTTTATCTAGACCATTTGCAGGCAAAAATGGCGCAGTAAAAAAATAGCCTCTAGGACTCGATGTATCTTGTTCACCTAATAGTAATTGGCATAATTTGGGGTTAACCGAATACATTGCATTAGTTAGCGCACCATGTAGTAAACTGCCTGAATAAGGATAGCCAACAAGGTTATCATCGAGTTTTAATTGTACCCCCAGATTAATAAATGGGATGTCTTTGCAAAGAGAGATAAGGGGAGAGTGCAACTATCAGCTCCTTTTTATTGTTCTAGTGCTGTATCTATGATATCAAAAGAAAGAAGATAGGAAAGCATTATGATAACTAAACACAATACCAGTATTTTGTGTCCTACTAATGATCTTGAGGCACACACTATAATCGCCTTAGCAAGTAAGTTTGGGTTTTCAGTTTTTAAAGGCCCAAATTTTTGGGGGGCAACATTATTAGACGCCATAGAGCATATAGATTTTGAAAAGTGCAAGCCAAATCTAATTGCAATCGAACTGCCAGACATTAATGAAGAAGGTAAGCAATTTCTTGCACGTAAAGGTATTAAGTTACATTTATTAGACCATCATCAATATTCGGATTGTGATAAACGAAATACTCATTCTGCTATTGAACAATTTGCAAAAATTTTCTCTCTAAGATTAAGCGCCTACGATAAACTAGTTGCAGCCAATGATAGAGGTTTTATACCTGGTTTATTAACAGCCGGAGCAACTTACTATGATATGAAAAAAATAAGAGATGACGAAGCAAATGTTAGAGGGGTTGGAGGGATACGTAGAGAAGCTTTTAGTTGGTTTGAAAGTCAAAATATTGAACAGTCACCCGACAAAATATTCTATCTAGATTGCCCAGCTCGTTTTACAAGTGTCATGAGTGAGGTTGCGCAGTTTCCCTCTAAAGTTACTTATGAGCGAGCCTTAAGTTTACGTCAACCATTAAAACTCAGGCAAGTAGTGCTCAGATATATAGAGCAAGACCATGTGACACAAATTGAAGTATTGGCAAGAAAAAACCGTGACAAACTCAGTAAATTAGTTAAAAAGTGGCCATTTGTTAATTTAAAAAGTTGGTTTGGTGGTGAAGCCCCTAACTACTTTTTTGGTGCAGTTGCAAAAAGCAAATTTGTGAAATCCGAACCTCAGTTTGATGTTTTATACAATGAATTAAAAGGCATTCTAAAATAAGAACATTTATAAACATGGAAGAAAAACAAAACAAAAATCTTGAATTTAAAGAGTACTTGTTAGATTTAGAAGACGTTACAGTGGTGACACGCTATTGTGAGTTACCTGACTCTTATTCACTTATAAAGTCTATTGAAGATCAAGAGGCCTTAAAAGGCGCAATAACTAAAAAACCTTTATTTTGGGGTCGAGTTTGTGTTGATAATGCCAGCTTATCTCTTGAAGAAGCCGTTTATATCTGTCACGACAAACGCAAAGTTGAATTACTAAAACGCTTTGCAACCGAGCACCCTTTTTGTCAAATCGAACAAGTAACGATTGCACAGAGCTGTTACTATGCTTTATTAATGACAAAGCAAGCATTAAGTCAAAGCACAATTACCGATTTTTTTGATGTTTTTTTTGAGTTTTCTAGACCACTGCATCAATATCGCGCAACGTTTTATTATCCGTTTGACCTTCAAGGCGAAACTACTTTAAAAAATAGACTAAATATTGATGCTAATAATAGTAATAAACGTAAGGTTATATTGAATGATGAATGTTTAACAATTAAGGCAAAAAGGTATGAATTTCATAAGATAGGAACTGATCCTGCTGATTGGACTACGGTTGAAAATAATCAGGTCCAAACTTTTTTGTATTATAACCCGCAAGCTCAAGCTTGTTTCTTTGGTGAAAAAGGTGGTTCTAAAAAAATAAATGCCTTTGAAGAGTATCAATTAGAGTTAAGTAATTGCTACATAGGAATAGACAACGCTAAAAGTAAACAGGCACGAAATAAACGCAAACAATCTTCAGTGTTTGGTGATACTTTACAAGACTGTGAGGTTGCTGATTTTACTCAAAATGAACTTACGCCTTGTGCAAAAATAACCCAATTAAGTTTAATTCGGCACCCAATTTCTCGAGGTAGCTTTTTACTTGCAATAAACGCAGAGTACTCTCCAACACAAGATATTTTTAAATATGCCGCAAGTACATTAAGAACGGTTCAGAAAATACAAAATCAACCTTTATACGCAGGAACTATTTATGATGAAGCGTGGTGGTGGTGTATTTTACTTGCTCCATCTGATTTAACTCTAGCTAAAAGCATGAAACAAATGCAGTTAGGTCGCTGGTTGAATTTCAGTCAAAAAGCAAGGATCCTTTATCCAACGTTTGTTGAGCAAAAAGAAGAAGAAAAAATAGACTGCTTAGTGTTGCTTTTAAACAATACTGAGCATTTAACCTATGATGGTGAAAAGCCAAGAGGGCTAGAGGATTTAAAACAACAAAAAGACAATCGACAACCTATTTCGCGTTACGTTATGCGGCTGGTCTCTTTATTTTTTAATGACGATGCATCGAGTACGGCAGAACAAAACGACGTAATAAAAAAGCTAGACCCATATAGCCATAACCAACATGATTCGAGATTGTATTTAAATGCAACTTACGGACTGTGCGGTAATTATCCTAAGACTTCGCTTGGCGAAGATGTCTTAGCCCAAACCACCAGCTTAGCCACAATGGTCGATGTTGAAAATAATCGGTTCGACTTCTACCCCACAGGTTATGCATACAATCAAGAGTTTGTGACTAAACTTATCGATGATCAATCTTACAGACGATGGAAAGGCATAAGCTCAGAAACAGGTTTCAACGAATATGCAACGGTCACTGTTGGTTTTGGTGGTTATACGGCTGATTGCATTTTACCGCATTGGCACACGATCTATCGTCACTTTTTCCATTATGCGTTACTTACCCGGGAGGCGTTGACATGCTTTAAGCGAACAATGAATAAAGCCACTGATCAATTAGCACAAGGAAATACGAGCTCGAAACCTGAAAACAATTATCGCGAAATAAGACGAAACTTTATTTTATTTATGAATCGATATTGGTTTAAACAGTTAAGTCATGAACAACAAGGGCTAGAGGTCTTTGAGCAAATACAAAGAGCAACGTCGCTTGATGAACACTTTGATATGGTTAAAGAGCAAGTGTCATTTGCCGATGACTATATGGAAAGTTGGCGTAACATTTATTTTGTCAATAAGGCGGATAATACAGGGCAAATTGCCGCATTATTGGCATTAATTGCAATTGTGACTGCTTGGCCAAAAGGCTTGAATGTATTCAGTTTAGAGTTTATTGACAGGATGACGCTCATTATATTAATTGGGTTAGCCATTCTATTCGGTGTCAAATCTAAGTTATTCGCTGCTATTTATAGCTGTTTAAATTTTATTAGTTTTCCATCTGCTAAGTACCAATATCTTTATCAGAAATTAATGTCATTTTTTCCAATTAGCAGCAACCATAAAGAGAGTAAGAAATCGCTTGCTGAACAATGTGAAGAACATTGGGAAAGCAAATTGCAAAATTTAAAGAATAAGACAAATAAACAGTCACACGTAACCCCATTAAAAAATCATCAAGGAGAGGCTATGTATGCACTCATAAAAGTTGAAGCTGTTAATTTTGGTAATAGCTTAGGGATTAGTAATAACCTCAGTGTTTACCGAGGGACAAGCATGTTATTACGAAATTCAGTACTTCAAATAGCGCAAAAGCTCGACAACTTAGAAGTGATTTCTTTAGGTGGCTCAGTGGGCATTTATAAAACAAATAATAATGATGCAGAAGAGTTAGTATCTGAGATTAAAAATAGACTAAATGCTGATTATCAAGGCATGAATTTCGTTGTTAATTACAAAAAACACGTTACAGATAGCACGTTTAATAAATCAAAAGATGCCTTGATTAATGACGGGCGATTGTTACAGCTACAGCAAATGAGTGTAAGTTTCAAAAATGTACCAGACGCGTTAAATGCTGATGGCAGCAAAGTCGAAGCTCAGAAGGTATGTGAACTTAGCCATGTATTGCCTGCATCAGAACACGAGAGGGTACAAAGTGCTGATAAGCCAGTGAATACGATTTTAAAGACATTATTTTTGTATGGGCGAGATCAAAAGCAAACCTTCTACGAGAGTGAATTAGCTCAGTACTCAGAACTTGCAAAAGTGAGTAATCCTAAAACCATTAAAAGATTCTACACGCAGAGCTTTGAGCAAATATGCAATGATGATGGTATTGCACACTTAGATAATAAGCTCGCTTACCTTTATTTTGATGGCAACAAGTTTTCTAAAATTCAACAAAACTATGTTGAATCTGCCGACGACCAGCTTAGTTATGACAAACATATCCGCCAACTCAGAGGAGAATTACTCGATAAGCTATTAAATTATCTAGATAATCAAAAAGATGCCTTATTCGAAGATACCATTACAATAGATGGGCAAGAGCAAAATATCTCGAGGATTAAATTAGAAACCCTATTATGGGGAGGAGATGAAACTTTATTTGTTCTGCCTGCATCTCAAGGTTTTAAAGTACTTGCTAAACTTATGGAATGGACAAAAGACTGGTCTATTAGCAAACAGGTTAAACAAGAAAATGGGGCGTTAATTAACCAGATTTATCCTTTAACTCATGCATTTGGTTTGGTCTTTTGCCAACATAAAACCCCGGTCTCTACTGTTAGAAGCTTTGCCACAAATCTTGCAGATGAAGTTAAAAAAGTGGCGCTTTCGGCAGTTGTAAAACAAAAAGAAGTTAAAGAAAAAGAGACACGATTATCTTCTGATGAGCCAAAACAAGCTAACGAGCAGCATATAAACATTGACGGTACTACAAACTGCTACAGTGTTGCTGTGTTAGAGTCAATCGATATTACAACCCCTGATGTTAACGATTATTTTAGCCACAGCTATGGGGAGATGTCTCAGCAACGAGCCAACATTTTGCCCAATGAATTTAATACAGATGATCTGTCAATTTTAGGCGCAAACTTAACCGAAAGCTTCCCAAAAAGTGCCATTTATAACCTTGCAAAGCAATATAAAAATCCAGAGGCTTTGTTAGAAGCGGAGCAGAGACTTAGCTATGTGACAGGTCTTCGTGAGGAGAAAATAGTAGAATTTATTAAGCTTGCTAGTGATGTTTTGATAGGGAAGCCATTGGACTTAACAAAAGAGCACCAAGAACAACGTGCGATTATGTGGGTACTACTAACAGAATATTGGGAGTACATTGCATCACATGGAAATAAGGAGTAAGGACATGATAGAAAAAGCAATGCATACCTTAGACATTACAATCAATGTAATTGGGCCAATTGTGACTCAAGGCAGTGGCGCAATGCAATATGGTTTAAATGTGGCAATTCTAAGAGATGCCAACAAACGTCCTGTGCTATCGGGAAGCTTACTAAAAGGTAATATACGCCATGCGTTAAGTGAATTATGCTTACTAGATGAAGAGACCCATTCAAAACTGAGTCCAAAGTTAATAGATTGGTTCGGAAAAGAGGGCCCTCAAAGTGAACAAGACCAAACAAATGATGACTTTTATGGACAAAGAGGGAGTCTGAATTTTGATTTTTATTGGTACTTAAGCAATCCCCAAAACGCTGAGAGAAGTTCTCCCCAAACACGAATAGAGCTAAACCATGAGGGGACGATTAAAGAAGGCTCTTTATTGTTTATTGAGTCACCTTATTTACATGGCGAAAAAATTTCAATACAAGGTCAAGTGACTTTTAATGCATCTGAAGACGAAGCATTAGAAATTAAAAATACGTTAGAGGCTGCACTTAACTATTGTTACGCATTCGGTAGCTTTAAAAGTATTGGATTTGGAAAAATAACAGAAATCAAAAGTATCTTAAATAAAACTCAACAAGCGAAAGTAGACTGGCCCGCATACACTAAAGATCATTTAATCATACTAGATTGGACTGCTGATCGACCACTTTGTATGGCGGACGCACCAACTAACAGAGAAAATAGTTTTTACTCAAGAACAGAAATTACAGGCGCAATGCTCAAAGGCTTAGTTGCCAATACAGTTTTACCAAATAGTGTTTTACACAAATACTTGGCAGATATTACATTTTTCCATGCAATGCCTCTAAATCAAAATGATGAATTAGTTTATCCACCAAGAAAGTCTTTAGCCTTATATGACGGGCCTAGAGTTGACATGTATGGTGTTTCAAGTACTCAAGATCCGAATCGTCAAGTTTTTGATTTTTTAATTAATCCTGCTGGTCCAGATAACCTATGTGGATTGCTCACTTTTAGTTCGGATTTCAAAGGTTCTGATGAAGAGTTATTAAAAACACCGCCGTATTTGACTAAAACATTATTAGTCAGAAATGCAATAAGTAACTGGACACAAACAGCAGAAGCTAATAACAAATCGACTGATGAAGTAATTGAGCACAATATATCTACCCGTAATACTGCCGCTGATGAAAAGCTATTTAGTTACCACTGCGTGAATCATTTTTGGTCAGAGAAACTTAATGATAGTAAGTCTGCAAATGAAAAATCAGAAGTGAATAAAAATGTATATGTTAAGTGGCGAGGAAAAATAAATTTAAACCGAGTACCAGAATCAGTAAGAGAAATGGTTTATGCGGAATTAATATCAATTCTTGATGAACCTCTGATTGGTTTAGGTAAAACCAAGGCAATACTCAGTGCCAAAGCTGCAAAGGCTACTCAAGAAAAAATAGTCAATGTCAGCCCTGATAAACGTATACTCATCACCCTTAAAACGCCAACCTGTTTAATTGTTAAAGATGCCATAGATGCGGTAACACCCAGTAAAGACTTATACCAAGAAGCTTTTGACAAATTAACTGATGGCGTATTTTGTGTTAATCGCACTTTTACTGACGAGTCACTAAAAGGTGGGAGTTATTGGTATATGCGTTTTCAAAAGCACACCGGACAATCAGGATATAAACCTTATATAGAGACCAGCGCGGGTAGTTGCTTTGAACTTTTAATAAAAGAAGGCAAAGAGGAGCAAGCTACGATTCTGTTAAACCAGTGGTGCAAAAATGGCTTACCATCATGTGATGTTCCAATTGCACAGGATGAAAGATGGAACTTTACGCCTTATGATCATGCAAACGGGTTTGGGGAAGTAGACATTGAACTTGTTTCAATGGTCCCAACAGCTAAGGAGCAAGCAGAATGTTAAATAAGATTTACCCTAAAGCAAAGGTGTTGATTACCTTAGTAAGCACTTCAAAATTGGCTGTTCGTACAGGTGAGGCTGAGGAAGTAGCCAACGACTCAAAAAAACAAAAGAACGAGTCAACAGGACATGAATCCTTAAGAGTTAACGCTAATGGTTACCCTGTAATACCAGGTAGTAGCCTAAAAGGCATGCTGCGAAAATTATTTACTCAAGATTTGGCAAATGAGTTATTTGGTGGGCAAGTTAAACTTAAAAACACAAAGAGCAACGAATCACAGAAATACAAACGATTAGATGGTGTCGTCAACGTACCTGCGGCTGTATCAAGATGTCATAAAAATGATATTGAAATCATTACGCATGCCAGCATTGATGAAGTAACAGGCACTGCAAAAGATAACCATCTTTTTAGTGAAGCATGGATCCCTGAAGGTACAGAATTTATTTGGCAACTAGACTGTGAATTTATAAGTGAAATACAGCTTGAGCGTTTGTGTAGTGTATTACTGGGCGCAGATTTATATGTGGGTGCTGGGCAAAAATTTGGCCACGGCAAGCTGCAAGTGACTCTGGAGCAACATAATGGCGTACCTTGTGTTCAGGTTATCACTTCCGAAAAACTTACCCAATGGTTTAATAGCAGTCTTAAAAACCAATCAAAAGTTGCAGCTATTAATCCATTAGATGACGAATATACAAAGCTCCCAATTGCTATTCGTCAGGTCGAAAATACTAATAAAGAAATATTAAGTTTTGACATATGCCTATCTAGCCCTGATCCGATCCTAATTGCCAGCCCTGCGTACTTAGCGAGCCTTAGCAAGTCACAAACGAATAAAGACCTTTATTATAGCCGAGACAAAGCAGGTATACCTGTTTTACCCAATAGTGCTTTACGTGGCATGTTTCGGGCGCGCTTTATTAAAATAATAAAGACATTAAATGAAGAAATAGAAGAGAAACAGTTACAAAAGCTTTGGTCTATAATTTGGGGTAATAAAGATCAGCGCAGTTCATTTGTTATTCGTGATGCAACACTCGACAACAAAGCACAATTTCAAGATCATCATCAAACCATGATAGCGATAGATCGTTTCACTGGCGGAGTAAAAGACAGTGCTTTGTTTGATGTAGAAGCACTGACGCTTTGTTCTGAACAGTATTTTAGAAGTCGAGTGAGTATCACACATAGAGCGCTTAACCGAGATATGTTTGCAACCGCAATATGGGTATTGATGTTTGCCGATTTATTTGACCAAAAATTATCTTTAGGTGCCAACAATAGTCGTGGTTATGGACGGATCTACGGGTTTGTTTTAGTAAACGAAAATCGTATTAATGAGGTGTCAGAATTCATAAAAATGTGCCTAGACCCACTTGGATTGACGCAAGCCAAGTTAGAAACCGCATTAATGACCTTTATTGATTCAGCAAAGGAGTGCCAACATAGTGAATAGCAATCAATTTTATAACCCTTATAATTTTATACCGTTTTCTAAGCTTAGTTGTGAACATAAAATACCAGCAACAAAAGCGGCACTGAAAAAAAAGAATATTGCGCATGACAGTTATTATACTGGCAAACTGAGCGGTAAAATTAAATGCCAAATAAAGATGGTTCATCCTGTTGCTCATGGTAATCAGCCGCAAAAAGTATCAGATTTGAAACACTTAACCGATGAACAAAAGAAGTCGGCTATAGATAATAAATTAAAGGTACTTGCTCCCTATTTACGCAATGGTTGTTTAGCAATTCCGGCATCAAGTATTAGAGGGATGCTGAGTAATCTAGGTGAGATAATAACGGCTTCAGCGCCTAGAGTACTTGAAGATGCAGCTTTGTATTATCGAGATGGTAGAGGCTTCCCTAATCAAGCATATGGTGCATTATATAGACAAGGTGAAAAGTGGTATGTAAAACCGCTGGGGTTACCTTCATTTATGCTTAGAAAAAAAGACTCTGAGGTGGCAACAGAGCCGAGTCAATACAGTGTGCCTGCTCCATTGCGTAACTTATTTAAATACCAAAATGGTCACCAAAAAGCAGGCCAGCCAATGCCTTTATCTGAGATGTTGGCGACAAGATGGCCCGTGAACGAAGACGTTAAAATGGACATGGATAATACTGCGCGAGCGTCTAGAGCTAGATTAACTGAGTCAGGTGAAATGGAGTGGGATAAAACGATTTTAATTTCTGATACTCAGTTTGAACCAGGTTTTGAGGGAGAAAATACTAAAACATGGTCTTTTTGTTATAAAACAGGTGTCGCCCCAAGATGGTTTGAAAAAATTAATAATAAAGGGGCCTATCGTTTAATAAGAAAAGGATATATTGATGGTCATGGCGAAGAGGCAATATACACAAGTTGTTTAGATCATACTGAGGTACAAAATGCTTATGCATTTTACAAACAAAATTTAAATGCAAGGCCTATAGAAGTTAAAACAAAATATGTCACTCAGTTTTTAGAGCTATTAGAAACTACGGATAAAGCTAGAGTAAAACGTAAGGGAAGTGACATTAAAAAGGCTTATTCAGAAGCCGAAATAGACGGGAGAATTATAGTCTGTCAAGTAAAAGGTACAAATGATACGGAGATCATTGGTCTATCTGACTCACAAATTTGGCGAAAGAAAAACCGAAAGACAGTATATGACTTTTTACCTCAACAAGCTGGTGAAGGAGATAGCCCTACGCCGTTTGACGGTTTAAGAGATCTTACAATTATAGAGCAACTATTTGGCACGGTCGCTGACCAAAAGCTGGATCAGCAAGATAAAAAGAAAGTGACAGCATTTGCCAGTCGCGTAAAAGTATTTGACGCGATCAGTGATGTTGAATACATGGGTGATAAAGAT
This sequence comes from Pseudoalteromonas sp. MMG013, assembly GCF_018100885.1. Lineage (NCBI taxonomy): Bacteria > Pseudomonadati > Pseudomonadota > Gammaproteobacteria > Alteromonadales > Pseudoalteromonadaceae > Pseudoalteromonas > Pseudoalteromonas sp. MMG013. The sequence continues at coordinate 74,332 of NZ_JAGJEE010000016.1, forward strand.
AGCATTGCGCTTATACCATTGGCCACAGGGCCTAAACTGCCTTGTCCACCAATGTATTTTAATAACCGTAATGAAGATCATACTGTTATTGCCAAATCAGTACTCCATGCTGATACTCACGAAGCAAATGGTTATAAGGTTTTTTTAAGACACAAAAATGCCCCTAGACCAACGTGGTTAAATCAACAAAGAAATTATGAAAACCATAAGGAGTGTGCAGCTTCACCAATGATTAAAGGCGATACAGTCTTAAAGTTTGACATCGAATTTGAAAACCTAGCACCTGCTGAATTGTCATTGTTAGTAAAGTTAGTTGAACCCAAAGAAACAGGGTGTAAAGACGATATATTTAGGCATCAAATAGGCTTAGCAAAACCCTACGGTTTTGGTGATGTGAATATACGTATAACAGAACTAGAATTAGAAGATAAAAAAGCTCGATACTCGAGTTTTAGTGCCATCGAGTCTGTAAAATGGCAAGCAACGCAAAATAGTACACTTGGTAATGCAAATCACTGGCTTGGAAATAAATATGATATTAGCAACACGCTATGGAAAGCAGAGCGACTCGATTGGTTATTAGCACTGGCAGAGCCATTAGAAAATGTGCAATACCCACAAGCACTTGATGGTAAAGAGGGGAAAACGTACGAATGGTTTAAAAATAATACTTCTCACATAGAGCAAATTAAAAATCATAGGGCAAATCCTAAACCTCAGGCTTTGTCGACTCATGACGGAAAGCCTATTCCTTTAGAGAAAAATAAAAAGTACTTAAGACCAAGGCAGAAATAATCAGTTTCCTTGGCAAAATCTAGTCTATATTTATAGACTTAGGTTTTGCCAAGGAAAGGTTATGGACTACCAGCAATTATGCAATTACGACTTATTATTACAAGCTTTCTACCGTGTTAAACAAAATGATGGCAGTCCAGGTATAGATTGCCAAACCATTGCAAACTTTGAAACCGAGTTAGCATTGGGGTTAAACAGTATATTAGCGGATTTAAAAAGTCAGCATTATCAGCCGCATCCCCTAAAGCGCAGTGAACTAAAGCTACCAAATAAAAAGCCGCGCTTTTTAGCTTACCCAACAGTCAGAGATCGTATTGTTCACACCGCAATCGCAATTCTATTACAGCCTTATTTTGAAGAAGAATTTGAACACAATAGCTATGGTTATAGACCTGGTCGTAGCTATTTAATGGCCGTTGATAAAGTTATTGAGCACAGAAAATCGGGGTTAGTTCATGTATTTGATGCAGATATTAATGGTTATTTTGACCACATTCCACAAACACTATTACGTGAAAAGTTATTTCAAACCGCAATCGACCCAACACTCATAGAGCTAATTTTTTGTTTGTTATTCTCTCATCAATCTTATGGCGGTTCGCTAATTTTTGGTAAAGCTCTCGGGCAAGGTATTCCTCAAGGTTCAGCAATTTGCCCACAATTAGCTAATTTCTATTTAGATGAGCTAGATGAGCACCTAAACAAACTAGGCTATAACATGGTGCGTTATGCTGATGATTTTGTGGTTTGTTGCAGCAGTGCAAAAGCAGCATTACATGTGCAATACCATACCGAGCAGGTGCTAGAGCATTTAGGGCTAACATTAAACCCAAAGAAAACACAGTTAACGACTTTTTCAGATGGCTTTAAATTCTTGGGTCATTACTTTATTGGCGAGCAGGTAATAGATGAAAAGTCTAGTTTGGTCTACGGAGTTATGGACAAAGCAAAAGACTGGATGGCTACGGCCAGTGAACAGCAGCAAGAGCATACCCTTTTACAACTTGACCTACCTAGCAAACCAGAACAAAGCGCAATTGAAGACGAACAAGATTGGTAAGAGTTACCAGAATATTTAATTGCTCAGCCTAGTACTGTACAGCGAAAAATGCTCAAAACGCTTTACTTAACGCATGCTGGTTCAGTTGTGGGTATTAGGGGAAATAGAGCGTATTTGAGCTTTGAGAGTGAGACCATTAAAACTTGGCCATTAAGTGTAATTGATAGTGTGATAGTACTTGGAAGAGTGCAGCTTACCACAGATTTTATGGCCTATTGCTGTGAACATAATATCGGTGTGGTATTGGCCTCATCAACAGGTCGTTTCAGAGGTGAACTCAATACATACCCAAGTTTAAACTTAAGTTTATACAAGCAAATTCAACATTTTGGTAATAAAACTTTTCAGCGGAATTTAAGCGAAACCCTATTGCAGGCTAAGTTTGAAAACGCATCAAAAGTGCTTAAAGGTCAACTTAGACGCACAATACTCTCTAAAGAAAATAAAGAAGAGATACAAAAAACAATACAGTTATTGCAAAAAGCGCACAATAAAATCATCCAATGTAAAACTCGTGAACAACATTTTTTATTAGAAGGGCAAATGGCGAAACAATATTTTACTGCCATGAGTCATTGTATAGATAACACTTGGCACTTTCTAGAAAGAAACAGATTGCCGCCCAAAGACCCTATTAATGCCATGCTTTCATTGGGATACAATCTGTTAAGCAACAATATCCTATGCATGGTAAGAAAACATGGCTTGCACCCAGATTGTGGCATTTTGCACTGTGGTGATTATCAACCTAATTTGGTACTCGACTTGATGGAACCTTTCCGGTCAGTTGTGGTTGATGCATGTGTTTTAAAGCTCATTAATAAAGGGCAAGTAACCCAATCAGATTTTGTGTTTCAAAGCGGGCAGTGTCAATTAACATCTCAGGCTTTAAAGTGTTTTATTTCAGAAATAGAAAAGAAGTTTTCGGCAACATTTCAGTGCAAACAAAGCAAACATTTACTCGATTACCGCAAAGCAATGGATAATCAAATATTAAGTTTAAAAGCGCACTTACTTCAAAAGCACGAATTCATAACATTTAGAGTAAATTAAAATGCCTCATCATTATGTTATTTGTTACGACACACCTTGTGATAAAAGGCGTTATCGAATTGATAAAACACTCGCAGGTTACGGAGAGCGGATCCAGCTATCTGTATACGAGTGCTGCTTAAGTGAGTCGCAATTCACTCGGCTGAGACATCAAATAAGGCAAATTGTGACAGATGATGACGCCTTGAATTATTATCCTGTATGTTGCCACTGCCAATTGCGGCGTCATGGGATTGCAAGCGCAGTGGTATATGACCCAAGTTCATTTGAGATTTTTTAAATGCGAGTATTAGTCACCCTTGACATTACATCTCCAAGAGTACGGTACAGAGCCAATAAACTCATTTTAGGCTATGGTGAGCGGGTTCAGTATTCTGTATTTGAAATTGATGTCACCCAAAAACAGCTAAATCAAATTCACCAAAAGCTAAAAAAGTTACTCAAACGACAAGATAAAGCACATTTATTTCCATTGTGTGGTAAATGTATGGGATCAAGAAAAGCCGATGGCGCAGGTGAAGTGACTTGGCCTGAGCATTTTTATTACTACTAACTCCTTAAAGTTTTTATCAGCAACCTTTTATCAGTAATCATAGTAAAAAATCGATTATTAAGCATGCCAGCTAATTTCATTACCCTACTTACCAAAACTACCATTTTATCATTTATAGAAATACCCTAACTCACTGTTATTAGGCAATAAAAAATAAAAATCTAATTATTATGTTGTAGGCAAAAACATCACTTTGTCAGTAGCTAGGACCGCAGATGATTGTATTTAATAGGGTTTATTAGGTTTTAGAGATCTAACTTGTCAGTAGCAACTTATTTTTGGGTACGATTTTTTAGAGACCGTCATTTTTACCCCCTCCAGCCCTTGTATAGCGCGGCCTCGATCGGCTATAGTACGAGTGACCCCGACTTTAGAGGGGATTGAGACCATTGGACATAAGTCCTCCTAGTATAAAAAAGATGTACGAGTGACCCCGACTTTAGAGGGGATTGAGACCTTGTCATGTTCCACCATATGGAACTCCTCAGTACGAGTGACCCCGACTTTAGAGGCGATTGAGACTTGCCCAGCTAATTGACCCATGAAATTTTACGTACGAGTGACCCCGACTTTAGAGGGGATTGAGACTCCTAGTAGGTAGTGGTAGTAATGGAAATGTTAGTACGAGTGACCCCGACTTTAGAGGGGATTGAGACTTGATCTTGCGTGTATTTCATATCTATCTCCTATTGTACGAGTGACCCCGACTTTAGAGGGGATTGAGACCCATAGGGCGGGCAGATTGTCCAAATTGTAGTTGTACGAGTGACCCCGACTTTAGAGGGGATTGAGACAAACGTTAACCATAAAGATTCCTTAATAAAAAAGAGTACGAGTGACCCCGACTTTAGAGGGGATTGAGACATAGATAATAAAACGGTGTAAAAGATTTAAATTTGTACGAGTGACCCCGAGATTAAAGGGGATTGAGACCGTGGGGCAAAACAGTCTTCAACCTGTTTGTTGTGGTTCAACAAAGTTCAGGCAAAGGTTATGGCGTTATCAAATAACACAAAGCATGAGCCGCAGAGGTAATTGTTGGGATAATGCCCCGATGGAGCGCATATTCAGAAGCCTCAAAACAGAATGGGTTCCAAGTACGGGCTACAACTCATTTAAAGAAGCAGAGCAAGATATTAGCTTTTATTTGATGAACTATTACAACTGGAGCAGGCTGCATAGTCATAATGATATGAACGCCCCAGCAGTAGCAGAAGAAAAACTTAATTCACTGTCCGGAATTAGTTGACCACAACACCACTCAGGATAAAGGATCCAGATGAGTGGGGTTTTGTATTTTTTATTTATAGTATATGGGTTCGTTATACTTGATTTTAAGGAGAGGAAATAAGGTGTTTAAAATAGAAAGTGAGCGGTTACTAATGAAGCATTTCTCATTCAATGATGCTGACTTTATCATTGAGCTATTGAATGAAGACTCATTTATTAAAAATATTACGGATAAAAATGTGCGCACGATTGCGGATGCACATCAGTATCTTCGCTCTGGGCCGATGGCAAGTTATGAGATGTTTGGCTTTGGACTCACCTTAGTCACTTTAAAAGAGTGCGGTACACCAATCGGTATGTGTGGGTTACTTAAACGAGAGGAGTTGCCTCATGCCGATTTGGGTTATGCATTATTACCGAGATTTTGGGGTAAGGGTTATGCGTATGAAGCGGCTAAAACGGTATTGACATATGAGTTAATGAAGCATGGGTTAGAAAAGGTATTGGCAGTAACTTCACCAACCAATATCAGCTCCAATAATTTACTCGTTAAATTGGGGTTTGAACGAATAGAGTCACTCGAATTGTACGGTAAGCTAAATAACCAATATGCGTTCACATTGAACGTATAGATATGGGAGGTGGATGTCGGTGGTGGTTAAGTTGCGCTGGAAATTTGATTGTGCGATGTTTTGATGGCCAAACCAGCAAGCGAAACCCTCATCATAATGATACGCGTGATTTTAGCGCTACTCGTTGATAAAAAACAACCAAAATCAACATTTTTTCAGCAGGTTAGCAGAATAATAGCAATGTGAAACAAAAGCTTGCTAATATTGGCAGAAAATGACGGCTTAGGGTAAATATGCGTAATAAAGACGAAGTTCGGGTAGGTGTTGGCGTGATCATTGTGCGTGAAGGAAAAATATTGCTCGGAAAGCGAATTGGTGCGCATGGCGCCCAAACTTGGGCAACGCCTGGAGGGCATTTAGATTTTACCGAAACCCCTGAGCAGTGCGCAGCTCGTGAAGCGTATGAAGAGACTGGTTTAGTATTGGGAGCGGTAAAAAAACTTGGCTTTACCAATGATATCTTTAAGTTAGAAAACAAGCATTATGTCACCTTGTTTATGTTGGGTGAAAGTGAGCAAGGTGAAGCACATATTATGGAGCCAACAAAGTGCTTGCGATGGCAATGGTTTGATATAGATACACTGCCGGAACCCCTGTTCTTGCCGTTGGTTAATTTACTGAAGGAACACAATGATCTGAAACAATTTATGAGCGTGCTATAAAGCATGCTGACAGGGGGAAGTTACAGAATGCGTTAGAGTAAAGCGAATCGTTATATAAGGGGGAACGTACAGTACTAGCCCAATCATGGATATTCTTATTTTCACCATATAATTAATAGCTTATCAATGCTTATGATTATCGAATTAATACTTATGATCACCCAATCGCCCTATAAATCAACCTTGTTAGGTGTTGAAATAGAAACACTTTTAATACCTTTACTATGGCGATAACGTATGTCAAATCACCCACCAGCACCATTTCACGATAAAGTGGTATTTATCAGTGGTGCAGCGTCAGGAATGGGGAAAGCTGCCGCCCTAGCTTATGCTCAACAGGGGGCTAAGTTGGCGTTACTTGATATCAATGAATATGCCTTAATTCTGCTGGTTGAGTCATTGGAGTGTGAGGTACTCTCTTTTGCTGGCGACATTTCCGATGAGGCGTTTATTGTTGATGTATTTGCGCAAATAGATGCGCATTGGCATCGAGTTGATGTTGCCTTTAACAATGCGGGGTATGGTGTAATGCGTTCTGTTATTGAGTGTACCAGTGAACAATGGGATCAAGTACAGAATATTAATTTGAAAGGTACTTGGTTGTGCGTACGGGAGCAACTAAAACTCATGTATCAGCAAGGTTCTGGCGCCATTGTCAATAATGCCTCGGTGTTAGGGCTTGCAGCTGCAAAAGGTGCAGATGCCGCTTATTGTGTTGCGAAACATGGCGTGGTTGGACTAACTAAAATGGCGGCATTGGAAAGTGCTGAGTATGGTGTCCGGGTTAATTGCATCTGTCCTGCAAGTGTCAATACACCGATGTTAGCGACTATGGCTGATGATATGCTTGAGCGACTGGCACAGTTACAACCAATTGGCCGAATAGCTTGCAGTGAAGAAGTAATTGCAGCCGTATTATGGCTCTCTTCAGAGCAAGCAAGTTATATGACAGGCGTCGCACTGCCTGTTGATGGGGGAGTATTGGCTGGGATTAATATGGTGTAACGTGTATAACGACCATCGTCACTGGCGGCTAACTTATAAAATCGATGTATACACACAGCTTAGCATCTTTGTCATTAAATGTCGGAGACGCACTAATAAGTGCGTTGTGTTCATGTTCAAGCCAACTGGTCCCTTTGTAGATTGCAATATCGCCATCACATAAACTGTTGATAGTGTGTGCTGGCGGTGGCTTGATCTGTGCGGTAGTTTGATTTTTCTGTAGTGGAAAGTACTGTGCGTCTTGTCGTTCAATCCATTGCTCTCCAGAGCCGCCAAGGCTCGATGTCATACGTGCGATCATTCTGTTTTCATGAAATGCAGGGCTGTGTGCATGCTGACAAGCGATGACTCGAAGGCCAATCTCTTCAGGTTGCAATAAGGTGTTGAACATTTCCAGCATGAGCTCGATGTGGCCCAAGATCAAATTACCATGGGAGGATGGCGTAAATTTGCTGCTGAGTTGTTGTATAAGCTTTGGGCTGATTTCCCCTTGATAGGTGAACCTATCATCAGGATGACGCGTAACAAAACTCTGTGCGGCGCGTGAAAGAGCCCAACTCGCGGGCTGACAATAACATACCAATGAGGTTTCTGAATTATAAATATGCGGTAACACGCTGGCGTTGCTATCGATAATGTAGTGTGAGGAGTACTTTTGTATTTGCAAATTACTTTTCATCAGAATACGAAGTTTTGTTATGTGATATTATATCAATTTAACATTTAAATTGATGACTGAAAAGTATTTTAGGTTGAGACTGGACATTATCCTTTGAGAATGGGAAAGATGTGATACAGCTCACTTATGCTTGTGAGATATTGCAGTATCATCTTGATGTTGAAGAGTATGGTTTTGAATAGCTTTACCGCTGCACGTTTTCGTCTGAGTTTTTTGTAAAATATAGGACTAACATGGCCAATAAATGACGGTGTGCGTGTTATGTTTTTAGCATCATGATTTCGCGAAGTTGTGAGGGAGTCATACCTGTCCAGCGCTTAAAAGTGCGACGAAAGTTGGTTAAGTCGGTAAAGTTTAATTGCTCAGCAGCTTGTTCATTAGAGTAGCCTTTTTCACCAATACTTATTACCGCAAGCTGCTTTTGTAATGTGTCTTTGAGCGTTTGCATTGAAGTATTATGCTGCTTGAATTTTCGCTTTAACGTTGCGGGACTTATGTCTAATTGTTGTGCAATATCATCACAAACACTTTTTGGTTCTTGCAATAAAAGATCACATACATACTGTATAAAACCGACAGTGTGTGGTGTGTTGTGTGCTTGCTGTAAATGATAGTGACACATGATTGGGGGAGTTGATACTTGTTTAACGTGAAGTAATTCATTTGGAATACAAAGACTGAAACAAGGGTAGTCAAACTGATATTGAATCGCTAAGTGGGCATAATATTGCTCAATATGTTTAGGTTTGCTGAAGGGTAGTTTGATCGTTATCTTATTAACAAAACCGAACCGCCACTTACATAAAGCGCTAATTTGCGCTGTGATCATCTCGAAGTAAAATGCAGCAACTAAAGGAGGGGGCGTGGCAATTGCAAAGTTAAGGATATAGTGGGTGTGAGTTTGGCTTCGATAGGGGACAAAGAATACAAATGGGCATAACTCAAACTGCTTAATTTGCAGCACACGGCTCATTTGCGTCAAATGCTTGCTGTTTAAAAGTGCTTGTCCACTGTGACTCGTTTGATTGAATAACCAATGCTGACCAAGCAAAAAGCTCAGTCCGTCATCGGGCAATAAACGAACCGCATTACTTACGAGTGTATTGAGTTGCGTAAAGCTGATTTTTTTTTGCGGGTTTTGCAAATCTTCGTGAAATAACTTAGTGCCTTTTAGTAACCTGTTACTATTCACGCCACGTTGTATGGCTATTTCAACAATAGGTAACGCCAAAGTATGGCTTGTTAAGCATTCCGTGTCGGTATCAAAGTAATGCTTCATGCTATTGATGCCTTACATTGCGCTAATCCATTGTTAAGCTGTGCAAGTAAACCATCGAGGCTATCTGTATGTGCTGCTTCAACGCAATGCCAGCGTATTTCACTAAACCCGGTTATTGCTTTTTTGTTGTTGTATGGCGTATGGTACGACACCATTTTTGTGACTTGCTCAACAACGTGTACAGCTTCCTGATAGGACGTATTGGGAAACAGTACAATAAAGCAATCGGAAGCGAAGCGACACGCTAAGTCGGTACTACGCAGGTTTAATGTCATGATTTGCCCGATGTCGAAGAGCAAATTATTGGCTTGAATAACGCCGTATTGTTGATTAAAGCGTGTGAAGTTTTTTATATCAAGTAACGCTAAGCAAAAGCCGTGAGAGTGGCTGTTTAGTAGTGCAAGCTCTTGTTCAATGTGTTGCTTCATATAATCCGCTTTATATAACCCTGTAATGTAATCACTGAGGCCATGCGTTCGGTAAAAACGCTCTTTTTTTTGCAATAGGTGGTTGAGCACTTGTTGTTCATGAAACCAATAATACATCGCAAAACTCATCAGGATCATGCCAATAACCGCAGGAAAAGCTTCTAAGCTACTTAACCAGTTATAACGTTCTGAAAATATAAAGAATTCATCTAAAAAATCTAATAACATGGAGATATGCATGGCACTTAGGCCAAAAAAAAGCAGATTTGTGACTGCGCCTTTAGGACGGGTAACGAGTGTTGCCAGTAGCCAGATCAAGGTCATAACGGCAATGCCCCCTTCTCCAATGCTATCAATCCATTCAATCTCATCAAGGTGTTTGAGAGTCCCTAATTGACTCACAGTGAATAGCGTCAGCATTAACATCAATAGCAGTGTGCTAAGCAAGGTAACATGGAGTTTTATAAAGGGTTGAGGCATGGGGACCTTTGTTTTAACTAAATTATTAATCTGAATATGTAGGCCATATTATAAATTTCACTATTTATCTAACAGGGTCACTTTAGCTCACCAAAGTGGATGAATTTATGACAAAAGTTGCCTTTAAATGTGGATTAAGCCCCTTTATTGCAAAAAAAGGCATGTTATAGGGGGTGAAATTGGCTCAAAATGACAGAAATTAGCTAAAAAAATGCGTTATAAGGCATTTTTTTGAAACCGATATAATGTGCTGACATATTTCTTTCATGTGTTTTTTTTACCTTTGCAGCATTGCCGCTTATAGCGGGACAACTAACCTCCTGTGCAAGAGAAAATCACATGAAATTACAAAAACCGTCGAATTTTACCTACACAAAACTGGCGTTAGCAACCGCTGGTGTTTTATTTACCGCACAGAGTTACGCCAATACTCTGCAAGGTCGTATTAGCGACCATGATCAAGCCGTTTATTTTGAAGGAGCAAAAGTCACCATTAAAGAGCTTTCTCGCAGTGTCAGCTCTGCCAGAGATGGCTCATTTAGACTGGCGAATTTACCTGAAGGAGAATATACCTTAGTTGTAAATTATTTAGGTGCGCCACCTGTCGAGCGCACAGTTCGGATCCATCAAGGTGAAACGCTTAACACACATATTCAATTAGGCACAGGTGATGCATTATTAGAAGACGTACTTGTTGTTGGGCACAGAGCAGGTCAAGCTGGTGCACTAAATAGACAAAAAAATGCACTCGGGATTAAGTCGATCGTAAGTAGTGATGCAATAGGCCAATTACCCGATCAAAATGCTGCAGAAGCATTACAAAGGTTACCGGGAATGTTTATTCAGCGTGATCAAGGTGAAGGTCGTTTTGTCGGGATCCGAGGCATCGACCCTAGCCTAAATAACGTCACCATAAATGGGGCTAACGTACCTTCACCAGAGTCTGGCGTACGCAGTGTCGCTATGGATGTGATCCCCAGTGAGTTAGTACAAAGCTTAGAAGTGAGTAAGACCGTTACGCCAGATATGGATGCCAGTGCAATTGGCGGGAGTATCGAAGTGAAAAGCCTTAGTGCATTTGATAGACAAGGGCAAAGCTATAGCTTCACAGCTCAAGCAACTCATAATAAACAAGTAGATAAAACCAGTCCAAAAGTATCGGGTAGTTTTACCGATGTATTTACGCTTTCTAAGCAGTTTGATTTAGGAGTGGCAACGGCTTTGTCGTGGTCGGAACGTCAATTCGGTTCGCACAATATGGAAACGGATGGTGGTTGGCAAATGCTCGATGTTGAGGATACAGCAGGTCAATCAGTGAGCTTGTTTGGTGCTGAGGAAATAGAGCAGCGTCATTATGTGATCAAACGAGAACGACTAGGTGCAGCGTTGAACCTAGATTTACACTCTTCACAGTTAAGCAAATATTACTTTCGATCGTTGTTTAGTGAATTTTCGGATGATGAATTTCGCCTGAGAAACGAGTATAAATTTGCAAAAGGTACACTGGTTGCGGGTTCGAATACATCAACAGCCGCAGTATATAGTGGCGCTGAAATGGACCGTGATACAAAAGACCGATATGAATCACAGACAATTATGTCTGTTGTACTGGGCGCTGAGCATCAGTTTAGTGATTGGTTTGTTGAATATAGCTTAGGGTATTCTAAGTCGAGCGAGGAGGAGCCTAATCGTATTGATGCAGATTTTGCTGGTGAGGATTTAACATTAGGATATGGTAGTTTGGGTGATACCCCTACCTTAAGCCGCACTGAGGCTGCACATGATTTGAATTTGTTTGCATTAGATGAAGTCGTGAGAGAGAACAATAATACAGAGGATGAATCGACTAGTTTCAAAATAGATTTAAGTCGAGAATTCACCATTGCTGGTTTTAACAGTGAATTGAAATTTGGTGCTAAGTATTCAGAACGAGACAAATTTAACGACACACAAACGACAATCTTTGATGGGGGCTTCGATGATACAACCGCTCTGCAATTTGCGACTGTGGCGCCTGAGTACCACAGTGGTGATTTCGGTCCAGGGCTGTCTAGAGACAGCATTGCACAATTTGTGATGCAAAACCATCAGCAGTTTGATATTAATCAACAAGACACTGACATAGACAGCAAAGGTAAAAGTTACCAAATTACCGAGGAGGTTGTTGGCGCATATGTGATGATGACCCTAGATATGGGGCGCTGGCAGCTGATCAGTGGACTGCGCTATGAGGGCACTGATTTTAGTACTTCGGGTAATAAAGTCGAGTTAATCAAAGATGAGGTTGCTGATAGTGAACGTGTTGATATAACGGCTTGGCATGCACAAAAAGACTATCATCATGTGATGCCAAACTTGACCGCAAGATATGACGTTAGTGAACAGGTGTTAACGCGTTTTGCGTACACCAACACCATTGCCCGCCCGAGTTTTTCTGATTCATCTGCATTTCAAATCGTAGAAACGGAAACAACACAAGAAGATACCGGCATTGTGATTGAACGTCAGGCCGAGGTGGGTAATCCTCAATTGGACCCTTATGAATCCCACAACTTAGATGTGTCTATAGAGTATTACCCTGGTAAGGTTGGTGTGATATCAGCAGGACTGTTTTATAAAGACATTGATAACTTTATTAGCGTTGAGCAAGTCCAAGACAATGGGCAATGGCAAGGCTATAAGAAAGTGACACAAGCGGTGAACGGAGGCGCTGCGAGCTTACGTGGGATTGAACTTGCGTATACAAAACACTTTGAAAATGGAGTGATGTTTTCAGCTAATGGGACCTTTATTGACGCTGATGACGCTTTACCCAACCAGTCAGATACCGTTGCTAACATAATGTTAGGATATGAGAGTACTACCTTAAGTACCCGGTTAAGTGCGAGTTATAAAAGCAAAAGTTTCATGTTTGAAGAAGGAAATGCACGCGTTTTGCAAGATGATCATCTGCAATTGGATTTCAGCGCTAAGTATTACGTCACAGACCAAACCCAACTGTATTTCAATGCCGTCAACCTAACCGATGAGCCTTATTATGCCTATCATGGTACTGCGCAATATAACTATCAATCTGAAAGTTATGGACGCTCTTTTGAATTTGGCTTTACGCTCACTTCACTTTGACCCGAATTAAACACGAAAGGACCGCAGGTGTGAGCCTGCGGCTACAATATGAACAAATTTTCTTTAAGATATATTATTGCCGCTATGACAGTTTTAGCGGGTGGAAGCAGCGTAATATACAATGCCACTGCTCAACCTAGCGTCAACAACATTGCATTTTTAGCATTGGGCGATGGGGGATATCACGTTGATTATCCAAAAACAAAGCACATTTTAAATCCCAAAACCAGAACTGAATTTATTGCTGCGGAGAAGGCTGATTGGTTAGAGGAACATAGGCCATTAACTGAGTTTAATCATGCACCTATCTATGTATATCCAAACTCTGACATTGCCACGGAGCAAAGTGGCGCGATTGCAGTAGGTAAAGCAATGGCTGAATTGTGTACTTCTGTCTCATGTGATTTTGCGATTCAATTAGGTGATAATATTTACCCAGATGGCGCTGATGCCAATGATGGTAAAGACGACCAAAAGCGCATGGATGATTTAATTTTAGCACCACTTAAACCTTTGTTTGAACAGCAACCGGAGTTGGTTGTGTATTCGGCATTAGGTAACCATGATTGGAAAACATCAAGGAAAGGGGTGGCATTACAGACTAAATGGATGGATGCACAAGCAAACTTTTATATGCATGAAAAAGGGTATTACAGCTATAAGCAAGGGGCGCCTGGAAACGATGTAGAGTTTTTTGTGCTCGACACCAATATGTTATTAGCTGGACAGCATTACTATGAAGTGCCATTGCGCGAAGACGGGTCTGAACAAGGCTTGGCGAGTGCGCTTGCAAACAAGCAAGCGAGTATAGAAGATATTGAAAAACATGAAACACCAATTAATGGAGAGGATCATAGACAGCTTGCATGGTTAGCCAATGGTTTAAAACACTCTAGTGCAAAATGGAAAGTAGTGTATGGTCACCATATTTTATGGTCAATTGGTGGAAGTAAATATGATGAAGGGCATGTGTTAAGGCGCTTAATTCTACCTGAATTGTGTCAATATGCAGATGCATATATTGCAGGGCATGAGCATGACCTAGAGCTACTCACGGATGATTGTAGTCGAGTATTACCTGGTAATAACCTGCCCAAATTACCATTGATTATTAGTGGTGCGGCTTCAAAAATGCGCGGTAAACATACTCCGTTCGCTGAGCAACAAGAGCGGCGTTATGCAGAATATGATTTGGTGTGGTCGAAAAGTTTTGTGTGGGGTTTTGCACATATTGAGCTTAACAATCTGGCTGATGAACTCAAGGTCGGTTTTTATACTACGCCACATTCGGGCTCCGGAGAGTTAGTAAAAGAACGTACATTTAGCTTTAAGCACCGAAGCAAATAATACCTTACGACTGCGGCACTATAAGTGACAATAAATGGTAACAGGAGAAAGTGTGGATGATGAACGCCTTTCTCCATTTATGTTACTCAACAAAGGCTACTTGGCCCATGTTTTAATATATTAACGGCCTGTTTTATACCAAATGACATTAAATGAGTAGGCAATTAGCACACCCAAAAGGTAGTTCGTGTTTTAAGGTCGTGATTGTTACTCACTGTGCTCAAAATAAATACGATAAGTTGACGACCAAATGGGAAACTCAACCTCCATCGCGTAGCAAGCAAAATGCGTATCATCTAGTTCACTATAGTTCAATAAAAAGCCAATTTTCTCTGCTAGCTCAGGATGTTCGGTTATATAATTTTGTGGGGACTCCAACGAGACGACTTGAAGCTGTGGAAAGTCAGGTAGTCGCTCAGTCCACATATCAGCCGCATTGAGTTTACCCTCATCGACTTTTTGATTGCCATGATAGCAGCCCACTTTAACATTGCTCGTGGCGTTAATTTTTTTGTCGACAAAGACCAATAATGTGAGTTTTTTTGCTGGATTTTTAATTGAAATACTGGTTGATGTGCATTGACTGCTGTGTGTGAGAGGGTTGACGAGCTCATCTGGGTTATTAAAAATAAACGTTGCATCGGTCGTATCATTGTTTGGAATATCGTCAAAGACCATGCCTGAGTTACTCACGGAGTAACTACTATAAGCATCATATAAACCAGACGATGAGTAACGTTCAACAATCCCCATGCTAAATTCGTTGGGTATGATCCGAGAGGCATGTGTTATGAGGGCTGGCTTGTTAAAGTCACTTGGATGAGGGTGACTATAAAATTGCACAAAAGGGGCTGCTTCCTGTGTTCTTGATATCCCTAACTTACTGATCATAGCAACTTCTTGTAGAAAGTTGGGGTTAGTTTGGTTAACGGTCAGAATATAACTGCAACATACATGTTCGACGCTAAAACCAAGTAAAGACTTTGCTGCGTAGTATACTTGCGCGCGGTTATCACTTTTTGATGGCGCATGTTTGGTGTGCATGGCATCCAGTTGTCGTTTGAGATCCGCATGGCTTGTCGCATGGCATGCTATGGCTTGCGCATAGAGTAAATGTGCTTTACTTAGCTTCTCATACGTTACGGTGCTGATGTACGGTTTGGATTTATCAATAAACTCTTCAAATGCTTTAACCCCCGGCAATGCACAAAGTACCTGATGCCCGTCGGTAGACTTTTGCGCATTAAAAATACGTTGACTGTTTGAGCGATGATAGCTTAGAAATTGCGTCATGCTATTGATGCTATGTACATGCGGTGATAACTCAGTGAGCACGAGTTTTAAAACACTTTTTATTCGCTCTCCAAGACGCATAAGTTCTGAAGAAGTTAATTGATTAAGTCCCATGATATTAAGCAGTTCGATTTATCATACTGTTCAGATTACATGGGACTTAGGCTTTTTAAAAGTCAGGTTGAGAACTTATAAAAATTTTATAGGCATTTTCCAACGTCAGTCCATGCGCCCCACGGACCTGATTCCTCAGGGTTTTCACCTTGTACCCACCAATTTGCCTGATATACCGTGTTATTCAGCGTCACTTTATCGCCAGCTGTATATACCGTTGAAGGCGACCATGGTTGAATACCATTACAACCAGAAGTATCGCCATTCGTTACCGTGACCGTCTCAACATGTTGACTTACTTGTCCTTGGTCATCAGTAACATTAAGTGTCACTTGATAGCTTCCAGGGGCTCGGTAGCTGTGGGTTGGAGAAAATTCGGTACTGCTGTTACCATCTCCAAATGACCAATTGCTAGCAACAATTTGACCATTGTCACGACTTAAATTGGTAAATGTGGCGTTCAATTTAGATGTTGTAACGGAAAAGTCAGCGCTCGGCAGCGGATCTGTGGTAACAGAGCAGGCTTTACCCTTTTTCCATACTTGGCTATATAGATCTGGTGCTGCTCCTTGTGACCACCATGTTGCTTCATATTCAAAGCCTTTATAACTGACTTTATCACCCAGTGCGTAAGATTGTGCTGCATCCCATGCTTGAACACCATTACACGGGGTTGTCGTGACACCTATCTCTACTAATTTAGAGGTTGTATGTGTTTGCTGGGCAGTATCAGTCACAGTTAGGCTGACAGTGTAATTACCTGCTTGAGAAAACTGGTAGCTAGGACTGGCGGCATTTGAAGTCCCCCCTTGTTGATCGCCAAATGACCACGCGTGTGCGATGATTCCGTTATCGTCGCTAGAACGATCATTAAACTGTGCAGTGAGTTGGCTGACTTGAACATCAAAGTCAGCAACCGGTAGTGCGTCAACTGGGTCTATCAGGCCTGTTTTGTCTTGTATCCAATTTAAATAGCTGGTGGTTCTTGTAAATGCAGTTGCGCCACTACAGCCAATGCCCCAGCTTACTGTACCAATACTGTAAAAATCGTTACCAACACGCACGGCATAGGGCCCGCCACTGTCGCCGTTACAAGCGGACTTCCCACCTTGGCCACCGCCACATATTACCGAACTTGGGATATTATAGTTGAGTTGGCTTGAACAACTGGCATTGCTGATCACTGGCAATGCAACTTCAAGTAGTCGATCACTTGGACGGCCTCTGTTTGAGGTTAACCCCCATCCAGATACGGTTACAGAGTTACCGATATTTGCGTATTGTTGCTCTATGTCGGCGGTTGGAAGCTTAGCTGGCGTATATTTGGCATCAGCCGGCGAAGCTAATCGTAAAACGGCAATGTCGTAACCTGAACGAATCCCATTGGCACCACGCCATTGTTCATGATTAATGATCTGAGATACCCGCAACACTTGACCATCATTTTGTGACAGGGAGTGCGCGCCCACTTTCACAGTCAGGTTACTGGTTGAAGCACTGTCTAAACAATGCGCAGCGGTGAGTACCCAATCTCGGCTTAGCAGAGTGCCGCCACAGCCTTGACGACCATTCATCAACAGCGCAACTTGGTAGGGTCTAGAGTATGCCGGTGTTTCACTACCACCAACGATATTTGGCGTGATATCCAATTCTGAGGCGCTAATACCAGCGCTCAAAAGTGAGGTAAATACTGCCAGTGCAGAAAGTGTAATTTTCATGTTATATCCTTAGATTCTCATTATTGAGTAATCTAGAAATAATCTGAGATACACCTTGGATGCAATAGGTGGTTGATAATTTGCTCATGGTCAGACCTGTTTATTTGGAAGGATACAAAGCGAAATAAGTAGCAAGAACAGAGCTCTATATGTAACCAATTATTTACAATAGGGGGTAGCGACTAAATCGAATGAAATTCAAACAGAATGAGTTTAAAGACGAAATCATCAATTTATTGGCGTGGTTCCATCTGTCGTATCGTTAGGTGTAGGGTTAATTAAGTTTAACAGTCAGCGGGTGTTGTGCGTTTATGGCATAATGGGTGATGTTGCAATTTAAATGTTGAAATATCCCCTGAAGACACAGTCAGCGTCTATGGTCGATTAGGTTATGAGGAGTAGTAATGGAATTGAACAACGCATCGTCGGTATCTGAAAATGAATCAGATGAAATCAAATTTTATGTCGTCTCACAGAGAAAGTTCTTAATTTTATTCATAGCGACAATGGGAATGTACGGTGTGTATTGGTTTTTTAAGCATTGGAATGAGTATAAAAAAAGTACCAATGATGATATGTGGCCTATTGCGCGAGGAATTTTTTCTATATTTTTTACCCACGCTTTATTCGCTCTTTTTGAAATGAAATATGAGCAGAAAACGGGAAGTGCACCTAAAAGTATTAACCATTTAGCAACGATATACGTGGTGGTTGTAATTGGCAGTAATATTAGTAGTCAATTGTCTGATCATGGTTATGGTAATCCGATCACACTATGTTTAGGGCTGCTGATGTATCCGATATCATGCTGGGTTTTGTACCAAGCGCAGTCGTTGGCGAATTATGCCGGTGAAGATGTTAATGGGGCATCAAACAGTAAACTCACTGCGTTAAATTATGTGTGGCTGATACTCGGTTCTTTATTATGGGGACTGATGATTATAGGTATATACGTTACGCTCATAAACACGTAAATCCACGGCCGATAATATATAAATAAAGATTAAACACTCACAGTGCGGTTGCTTTTACGACCGCAAATTTTATTGATTAAGTTACATTTAGGTTTTTGACTGAAGCCATTTTTGGGCACTATGAGACAGTCTTTGAGTAGCAGACCAAATTTACGTTTTTCTATGCAGTTTACTTTGTTGTTCACCCGTATTATGGGTTACGTGAGTACGGTACGTAACAGTTGCTCACTGAGTTGCTCTAAAATCACTTTGTCTCTTCTTGTTGCTGCGTAAGTACGTATACCGTAAATACCCATTGCTAAAAATTGAGCACGTTCTTGCGCATCAGGGTGTGCTGTAACTTCTTTATTTTGGATGCCGGTATTGATAATTGACGCTAAACTATTTTCGAATGAATTAAGGTTTTTTGCTAAAACAGTTGATACTTCATGGTCTTGGCCTACGAGTTCAGTCAATGTTTTGGTTAACAAACACACCTGTCCAGATTCTCCGTTTAAGCATTCTTCTACAATGACTTCAAGTAACGCATGTAGCGCATCACGGGTGTTGCTATGTTGCGAAAAAAGCGTTTCAAATTGACGATTTCTATCGTGTTGATATTGCTGTATTGCACCGAGCAACAAGCCTTTTTTATTTTTAAATGCGCAGTAAATGGAACCTGGGTGTAAACCTGTGGCTTTGGTTAACATTTGCATACTGGTTTTGTTATAGCCATATTGCATAAATGTCGTCATAGCTTGACGTAATACGTATTCTTTATCGAACTCTGCGCTTCTCATATCATCTAAATATTACTTAATAATAGCGTTTATCATAACTTAATTTGATTACTTATTCAAAAATCACTCTTGAATGATCATTCAAGAGTGATTATATTAAATCCCATATTGAACAACCATTCAAAAATTCAAGACGTTTGGAGAAACACAATGACAGATGCATTATTTACCCCTTATAAACTGAATAACTCAATTACGTTAAGCAATCGTATTTTGATGGCCCCGCTAACGCGTTGTATGGCAGATGATAAATTGGTACCGACAGAGGAAATGGCTGCCTACTATACGCGTCGCGCCGATACTGGACTTATTATTTCAGAAGCGACTATTATTCGTCCCGATGGTCAAGGATACCCCAATACCCCAGGTTTGTTTACTGATGAACAAATCGCAGGCTGGAAAAAAATAACAACGTCAGTACATAATGCAGGAGGTAAAATTTTCGCACAGCTTTGGCATGTAGGTCGTGTTGCTCATCCATACTTTTTTGGTGAGGGGGATGTGTTGAGCGCTTCAAGTATTGGTATTGAAGGCTCGGTGCCACGTATGCGAGAGCTTACTTTTCAAACCCCAAGAGCTGCGTCAACTGAAGAAATAGCGCAATTGGTGACAGATTATGCGCAAGCTGCAAGTAATGCAATGGCAGCTGGGTTTGATGGTGTGGAAATTCATGGCGCGAATGGATATTTAATTGACCAATTTCTACACTATGCTGCAAATCAACGGGATGATAAATATGGTGGTACACCAGAAAATATGGCGCGATTCGCACTTGAAGTAGTCGATGCGGTGGCTGACAAAATTGGTGCGGATCGAGTTGCGCTAAGGTTATCACCAGGGGCATATTTTTTAATGCAAAGCCATAATGATGACCGCGCGGTGTTTGATTATTTACTCAGAGAACTTAACTCGCGTGATTTGGCTTTTGTTCATATTGGTATTTTTGACGATTCGATGACGTTTGATTACTTGGGCGGTCATGCATCGGATTATGTGCGGAGTATTTATACCGGCACATTGGTAGGAGTAGGCGGATATACAGCTGAAACAGGGGCCAAAGCAATGGCTGATGATCGCTTTGATTTGGTTGCAATTGGACGTCCTATGATTGCAAACCCAGATTATATACACCGTGTAAAAAACAATGAAACACTTGTGGCTTATGAAGAAGGCATGCTACAAGAACTCGTTTAACAACACTGTGCTCTTACGCAATATGTGGGCACGTTAATTGATCTGGACATATACTTAAGTAAAATAGCGTAAGAGTGTGTCCAGTTGCCACTTCATTCACTGCAAAAGAAAATGACAAAACTACTTCATGGACGATATTTATTATCGCTACGTGAAGCATTTATTGCACTCATTCCCTATTTTGTGAGTAGTGCGTTAGCGATATTGGCATTAAATAGTGCACTGACATTCAATCTAGTATCAAAAGATAGCCAAATTGCACATGTAGTTAGTCATAGTGCGCAAATTATTTTGTTGTTTTTTCCTGTTGTTGTCAGTATTTCTATTGGCTTTTTCTTGACCAAAAATTATGCTCAAAGCGGTATTGTAGGCGCATTATTAGCGGTATTATGTTTTGCTGTTCATGGTGAGTTTTTACAGCTGAACAAAGGTGAATTTACCTTGAGCAGTACATCGACAGCATATGCCATTATTCTACCCAGTATAAGTAGTTTACTGTTTATCTATTTAATGCGCACCTTGCCGCAACCAAGGCGACAATTTAGTGCGTTGAGTCGGTTTTTACGCGAAAAATTTTTAGTGATTCTCCCTTTTACTTTGGTGTTTTTTAGTTTTTATGTCTGGACCCCGTTGTTAGGAGATTTGGGACATTTAATTAGTCTATGGTTGGCACCCGATATATCACAGGCCTCGGTCGCTGAGCTCACATTCCAAAGAATGATGGCCTCTCATACGTTTTGGTTTTTTGGCGTTCATGGCGACAATACGTTTAGTATGCTCTTTGAGGAGTCATTTTTAGCAGAAAATGTGGTGGCTAATTTATCGGCAAAAACATTTTATGACACCTTTGTATTGATTGGTGGTACAGGTTGTTTTGCCGGCTTAATTGTTGCGTCTTTCTGGTTGAAAAAAGGCACTCATGAGCGCAATGTCGCACAGTTATCAATCCCTTTTACAGCATTCAATTTTTGCGAGATCATCCTTTTTGCATTACCGATATTTCTCAACCCAGTGTTACTTATCCCATTTATACTTGCTCCAGCCATTAATTTTTTTATTGCATTTAATGTGTTGGAGTGGGGTTGGGTGAATACCAATAACCTAGAAATAAGTTGGATGACGCCTACCTTAATTAGTGGGTATCAGGTAAGTGGGGGTATATCTGGAGTAATATTACAACTGATGTTACTTATCGTAAATGCATGTATTTATTACCCCTTCTTAAAATGGCACAGTGAACAAATACATTATCAAAAAGCCCTTAATCAGTTAAGTGAGCAGTTAAATATTTCGGAGCAACTACGCTCTGCTAGTGAGTCTCAATTTATACAGACGCAAAGAGCAAAAGAGCGTTCTTCAAAAGCATTGAACAAAGTGTTAAAGGAACTGGCGCAAGGGCAGTTATTGTTGTACTACCAACCGCAAATTAGCCAAGTAACGGGGGGAATTGTCGGTTACGAGGCACTCCTTAGATTAAGAAAATCAGACGGCACGATTGTTGGGCCCTATTTTATTGATGTATTGGTAAAACATGGGCAAACGTCGATTATAGACTCATGGGTGATTGAGCAAGCTGCCGCTGATCTAGAGCATTTTGCATCACAAGAATATTGGCCGGTGATCAGCATTAATGTGAACCCAACACTTATCAGTGATGATAAATCGGTTTTGTATATTTGTGATCGTTTTAAAGACTTTCCTAAGCAGTTAAAAATTGAAGTGGTTGAATCGAGTTACTTTAACGACAAGTCAAGTGTCATTACCAATATCAACCGCTTGAAGCAGCATGAAATAGCAACCGTCATTGATGATTTTGGTACTGGGTATTCCAGTTTATCTATGCTCGCTGATTTGCCGATAGAGCAAGTGAAGTTGGATAAAGCTTTTTTAGATAAGGTAGCCACAGAGCAAGGGCGAGAGTTTTATAGTGCAGTGGTACAACTACTCCATCAAATGAATAAGCAACTAGTGGCTGAGGGCGTTGAGTCACAGCCACAGCTGAACTTTGTCAAAGGACTCAAGATAGAGGTTGTTCAAGGCTGGTATTATGAAAAAGCAATCCCGAAAGAGCATGTATTAAATTACTTTAATGATTTCAAAATGGTATGAAATGTAAGGCAATGAAAACAGAGCTTCATTTGTGGTTTACCATAAAAAAGTATTGCATGTGGTTGGCGGGTTGTTTATAACTTACACAAACGGTACTGTTTACCAGTGCTAATCGTATTTTAGCAGGCAGTATATGCAAGAAGAATTACTTAATTCGGTGATTAAAATCACCAAAACAAGAGACGTCGACTCTTTGGAATATAGCCTCATTTCGACGATTCAAGAGTTTATCGGTTGTCAAGAAGTTGCTGTGTACAAAGATCTTCAGATACAAGGCGAATTAGCAATTGAAAGAAGCCTATCACTTAGAGTATTGACAGATAGAGAGTATGAATGGGACGAACGAGAAGTGGTACGTTCCCCTGAACCCGAGCTGGTGTCGTGTCTGCAGTCTGCGTGTATCATTACGGTACAATCGACAGACGGCGTTGAACGTCGTTGGTTACCCATTACGTTATTGGAAAAACCCATTGGTGCGATTGCCATTATTAGCAATGGTTTAAAAAGTTCAGATCAAGTACTTTTGAATGCATTTTGCCGCATATTTGAAAATTATTTGACCATTTTACATGAAAATGAAAGGGATAAATTAACCGGCTTATTGAATAGGCAAACGTTTGAGAAAAAGCTCAAGCAATTAATGGAAAAGCAAGTCATTAAACAGCATAAGACGGTGTGGCAAAGTGACTTGCGAAATCAACATCAAGGGGCGACTTCTTGGCTTGCAATGGTAGATATTGATCACTTTAAAAAGGTAAATGATAACTACGGCCATGTATGCGGGGATGAAGTTTTGTTATTGTTAGCACAAAAAATGCGCCAGTTTTTTCGTTCTAGTGATTTGTTGTTTCGATTTGGTGGTGAAGAGTTTGTGATGGTGTTTGAGCCGACAGATTATGAGTCTATCAATAGAAAGCTTAGTGAGTTTATGGAAGTGGTGCGCAGCACGCATTTTCCATTTGTAAAAAAGTTGACAATAAGTGTTGGTATGTCGCGTATTAGCCCCTATGATTTTCCAATAACCGTGCTAGAAAATGCGGATAAAGCACTGTATTACGCGAAAGAAAATGGACGCGATAAGTTATGCTTTTATGAAGAACTGATCGCAAATAAGCTTATTGAAACACATCAAGAAGGCAGTGATATAGACTTGTTCTAGAGCTATCTAAGCGCTTATAAATAACATAAACTGTGCCAAATGAATAAACAAATATAGCTGCTTGATATTGCATCGTTAATGCAGCTTATGATTTAGGTTTGGCACACAATGTTGCATGTAATTCAATCAAACCGTATGGAAGCGCTGCAAACGCAATTCCATACGGTACTTAAAACAGCACCTCTGAGTTCTCCGTTTAAAAAAGAGATTGTGTTAGTGCAGTCACCAGGTATGTCTCAATGGCTTAAAATTGGCATGAGTCAGGCGTTGGGGGTGGCTGCGCAGATCGACTTTCCATTACCTTCGAGTTTTATTTGGCAGCTGTATCAACAATTTTTACCGAATGTGCCAAGCGAGTCACCCTATAACAAATTAAATATGACGTGGAAACTCGTCACTATTTTACCGGCATGCCTGCCTGATACGCGTTATCAAGAGTTATCACAATATTTAGAAAATGATGAACATGGCCTAAAATTATTTTCCTTGTGTGAAAAAATCGCCGATGTTTATGACCAATATTTAATGTATCGGCCGCAATGGCTTAGCACCTGGGACTCAGGCGTGGATACATTGATAGATGTAGACGTCAATATTGCATTATGGCAGCCAGATTTATGGCGTCGTTTAGTGAGTCATACCAAAAGCTTACAACAAAGTGCCTACCATCGCGCGAATATGCATACTCAGCTTGTGGCTGCACTAGCTAGTGCTAAACCAGAAGATTTACCGGAAAGGATCAGTATTTTTGGCCTTTCTGCAATGGCAACCAGTCAGTTAGAAATTTTTCAGGCGCTAGCAACTAAAACAACGATTTTGTTATTTTTCTTTAACCCCAGTGAGCACTATTGGGGAGATTTGGTCGATGAGAAAACACAAGCGAAAATTGAGGCGAAATATGCTAAAAAGCCAGAAGTAGACGCACAGCAAGGTGAGTATTACTTTATCGGTAACCCATTATTGTCTTCATGGGGAAAGTTAGGACGAGATTATTTTGAACAACTTATACAATTAGACGCGCAGTGGCTTGATGGTTTTGTGGATGACTTTGATGAAACATTACTGGGTAAAGTCCAAGGTGAAGTGTACCAACTGGCTTTTAAAGGAGAGTCGTTGACTGATGATAAAGCGTGGTTTATTAATGACGAAGGTAAATTGCCCATTGCAATTGATGATCGCTCTATTTTATTACAAAATTGCCATACTCCGCTGAGAGAGGTCGAATGTTTGCATGATCACCTGCTCAGGTTGTTTGAACAAGATCCCGCATTATCACCCAAAGATATTATAGTTATGATGCCGGATGTCGGTACCTATAGTCCTTACATCGAAGCGGTATTTGGCGGGGCTGGTGGTGAGCGATTTATTCCTTACGCTTTGGCTGATTTAGCTATTGAGCAAGAAAAGCCTATTTTGAGCTCGTTCATTACGCTGGTTAATTTACCATTTAGCCGTTTTGGCGTGTCAGACATCATCGATTTATTGGCCGTCACTCCGATAGCAGAACAGTTTGGTCTTGAAAATAGTGAATTTGACCAACTTAAGTATTGGTTAGATCAAGTGGGTGTTAAGTGGGGGCTCGATGCGGACCACAAGCAAGAGCATGAATTGCCTGCAATGGTGTTAAATACTTGGCAACATGGGCTGCATCGTTTATTACTCGGAATAACTAGTGCAGATGAACACGCTGAATTTAATCATATTTTTCCAGCTGATCAAGTTGAAGGCATGGCGGTTAATACACTCAGTAAATTAATTCATTTTGTTGAAAGTTTATCGAAGTATAAAGAACTCTTGTCACAACGCACCCGATTGAACAGTAAAGCGCAAGTGTTGCGAGATATGGTCACGGAATTTTATCATCAGGAAGCTGAACAAAGTTGGGACTTACTCACACTTGAAAAGGTGATTGATGATTTGGGTAAACATGATGATAATCTTGATATGCAAGACACTGTTTCTGCCCAAGTGATCAGTTACTTGGTCAAGCAGGGGGTACAAGAGAAGGGCGTTGGTCAACGATTTTTAGTGGGGCCAGTTAATTTTTGTACCCTAATGCCAATGCGCGCAGTACCTTTCAAAGTCGTGTGTTTATTGGGCCTCACTGACGCAGATTACCCTCGCTCAGTACAGCCTATTGGATTTGACCTTGTACCTTATTCACATCGTCAAAAAGGAGATCGTTCACGTAAGTTAGACGATCGTTATTTGTTTTTAGAAGCCTTATTAAGTGCGAGAGAATCGTTATATTTAAGCTATGTTGGCCGGTCATGTTTTAATAATGAGCCACAAATGCCATCGGTATTAGTCAGTGAGCTATTTGAGTATTTAGATCGGAGCTTTTGCTATGAAGATAATACGACAAAGCCGTCACAACATTTGTTATATAAATCGCCGCTGCAACCTTTTCATCCAAGTTATTATTGCAATGATAACCCATTGCAAAGCTATAACCCTGTCTGGTTGGTCAATCAAGAACCTTTGTCTAAACAGGTGCCAGAACCGCTCAATATTGCTGTGCAAGGTGAAGTTGAATTGCTTCAATTTTTACGCACTGTTATGAATCCGCAAGAAGCATTTTATCAGCAAAGTTTGGGTCTTCGATTACCCCAGCTTATGATGCAAGATAAGGATGAAGAGCCCTTTTTACTTGACACCTTAGACCGGTATTATTATCTGGATGAGTTGTTAGCTTTGTCATTAGCAGAGCAAACAATTAATGATAAGCAATTATTACAGCGCGGTAATCTACCACAGGCGCATGTAGGGGCAATTCAATTAGAGCAGTTGAATCGACGAATTGCGCCCATGGTTAATCAAATTAAACCTTTATTAAAAGACCACAGAGCGCCTGTAGAGGTAAAACTCACGATATCAAATTGTATTTTATTAGGCTGGTTGGATGCTTTGTATGGCAACAAGCAGGTGTTTTATCGCAGCGCGAGTATCAAAGCGAAAGATAAGATCCGAGGCTTTTTAATGCACTGTATTGCGCAGTGTCAAGGTGAAGCGGTGAGCACATATATTTACGGGTTAGATGAGCAAGTTGTATTTTCTCCAATAAAGGAAGAAGTCGCTTATAACTATGTACAACAGTGGTTTGATTTTTATCAGCATGCTTTAACTGAACCCGTGCCATTTTTTCCTAATTCTGGATATGAATTTGTGAGTTCGAAAGACATACATAAAGCAGCTAATAAATTTGCTGGTGGGCAGTATGTTGGTTTTGGTGAATGTGAGAACCCATATGTAGCGCTGAACTTTTCAAATTTATTTGATGTAGAAGTAGAGTTTAGTCAATTGAGTCAGCAATTGCTGAGCGCAATTATTGAACTTGCACAGGAGAAAAAGTATGAAGATACTTAATCCTCAAACGATGCCATTATTTGGACAGAGTTTAATTGAAGCGAGTGCTGGCACCGGAAAAACGTATACCATAACGGGGTTATATTTACGCTGTTTGCTCGGGCTACAAACAGAACATACGCAAATGGCGTTAAGTGTTGATCAAATTTTGGTTGTGACTTTCACCGAAGCAGCAACACAAGAAATTAAAGAGCGTGTGCGTAATCGTATTATTACCGCCCGTGATGCATTGTTAGGTGCTCCCTGTGAAGATGAGTTGATAACAGCAATACTTGCACAAGTGAGTGATCAGCATACAGCTTTTGCATTGTTAGATGCCGCGGCTAAATCTATGGATGAAGCGGCTATATTCACCATTCATGGTTTTTGCCAACGCATGTTGAAGCAACATGCTTTTGAGTCTAAAGTCGCATTTAATCTTGAATTCATTTTAGATGAATCTGAATTGATTATTGAGGCGGTAAAGGACTATTGGCGAGGGTTTGTTTATCCATTAGATAAAGACACCACATCTGCTGTGTTAGAGCACTTTTCAAGCCCCCATGCTTTGGTCTCTAAAGTAATGAAAATACTGAACAAGGGAAGCGCAAGTGTTACGCCTGAATTTGATTTACAAGCGGTACTTAATTGTCGTAAGGACTATCAATTACGGGCAGTTTCTTTTAAGAAAAAGTTATTGACGAGTGATTTTTTTAGTGTACTAACTGGTTCTGATTTAGCAAAAAATAAAGCCCCTGGCAGGGCTGCAAATATCAATGCATTACGAGATTATTGTGATAATGAGTCGTGGTATTTTGAATTCGGCACAGCGAAGCATTCATTTAATTTGTGGGCCGAAGAGACATTACAAGACTCGCAGTATTACAAAAAAAATGGTCAGTTAATCAATCATTCAATGTTGACTGAGTTTAGTCGCATGGCTCGGTTACATACGCAATTAAGTCAAGGGTTACCTTTGGCAATATTACAACATGCTAGTAAAGCGGTGAAAGAGTTACTTCGTGCGCATAAACTAAAGCATGGTTTAATTACGCCAGATGACTTATTGAGTAATTTATACGATGCGTTGTTGGCAGAGCAAGGAGACATATTACGCACTAAAATTGCAACCTTATATCCGGTCTCTATGATTGATGAGTTTCAAGATACTGACCCCACGCAATATGGTATTTTCAATCGTATTTACCAAGATCAAGATAACACCACGTTGACCATGATAGGAGATCCTAAACAAGCGATTTATGGTTTCAGGGGCGCAGATATATTCACTTATATGGCGGCAAAAGAACGGATCAGTGAGCAAGCAAAATATACCCTCTCTACGAACTACCGATCTGCACAAGGCGTGGTTACCGCGATTAATGGTATTTTTTCCGCCCATGAGCATAGTTTTATTTTTAATCAATCCATTCCATTTGTGAAAGTTGCCGCAAAGGGAAAGAGTGAGTCAAATCGTTTAATGGTGTTGGGGAAAGAGCACAATGCGCTGACGTTTAGTGTCTTAAAAGACGACAGCGCGACGACCAGCAAAGCGGTCGCTTTAAAGTCGCTAAGTTCTATATTTGCTAAAAAAATCACGTTGCTACTAACCCAAGCAGCACAGGGGGAGGCTAATATTGGTGATGTTGCGGTTAAAGCAAGTGATATTTGTATACTGGTACGAGATAGAGCTGAAGCGAGTATTATCAAATCGGCCTTGCAACACCATGCTATCGCCAGTGTGTATTTAGCGAGAGACAGTATTTTTAAACAACCCATTGCTTTAGCGCTCTTACAGTTTTTAACCGTGTTACATGGTAGCTACGATGAAGCTGCGTTACGAGGGGTATTAGCAAGCCCACTGTTTTCCTTACATCATCAGGAGATTTATGAACTCCGTGAGCAAGAAATTGCATGGCAATGTTATTTAGATCAGTTTGCCCAGTTACAGCGTATTTGGCATAAGCAGGGGGCAATGGCAATGTTAGAGCAGCTGCTTATGGATAATCAACTGCCTAGATTGTGGAAAAGTAATGACTATTTGGTTGAGCGGTGGCTAACAGATTATCGTCATCTATCGGAATTGTTGCAGCAAAAGCAAATTGAATTAGACGGCACATTGCGTGTATTACGTTGGTTTTCAGCACAATGTAGTGACGCACAACAAGACGCTGCACAAGTTAGACTAGAAAGTGATGCTGACTTAGTGAAAATTGTCACTATGCATGCGTCGAAAGGGTTAGAATACCCCATCGTGTATATGCCTTTTGCAACTACATACAGAGAGGCTAGCGATGTGGTTTATCATGACAATCAAAAGCTCGTATACAGTGTATTACCTGACGATGAGCAACGCGCGCAGGCCGAAAAAGAACGTCTTGCTGAAGATATACGTTTACTTTATGTTGCTGTTACACGTGCAATACATCATTGTGATATTGGCCTGTTTAATATTGCAGCCGGGCGGACCAAAAAACCGGGCATAAATCACACTGGGCTCGGTTTTGTATTGTTTGGTATACAGCCATTTGTAAACGCTCAGCAGTGGCACGAGCAATTAGTGCAGTTTTGTACAGCACATCCAGATACGGCATGTGATTTTATTGATGATACAGAGGATATTGAAAAAATAGGCGTTCAGGTTGAACAGCACAACGCGCTACATGTTAAAAACGCAAAAACCAAAATAGACAGGCAATGGCGAGCGACCAGTTTTAGTCAACTAAGCTATCAAGCACACAATGATGAGCGGCCATTAGGCGCGTTAGATGAGAATCATCAGCTTGATTTACCTGAGCAACACTCAATGATTGAAGCGTCTGCCTATAGCTTTCCCAAAGGTGCCAAACCCGGTAGTTGTTTGCATGAAATTTTTGAGTTGATTGATTTTACACAGCCAGAGTCGCCTTCGAATTCTGCTCAAATCCCCTTATCAGACGCAGTGGAACAAAGCTTATTGAAGTATAGAATCGATGAACAGTGGCAAAAAACAACGGAGCAATGGATCTCTGCATGTTTAGAATGCACATTAAATGAAGAAACGAATCTTAACTTAGCCGCTTTGACTCCTGCGGATTGTTTGGTGGAAATGGAGTTTTATTTACCTCTGGCCCCACTGAATGCTCCAATGCTTAATAAGTTACTGTTAGAAATAACAGGGCAAAGTAGTCATTTACAGTTTGAACAGGTTAAAGGCTTACTCAAAGGGTTTATTGATTTAATATTTATCCATAATGGGCAGTATTTTATATTGGACTATAAATCGAATTACTTGGGAGATAGTGCTTTAGATTATCAAAAAGACAACTTACGTTCCGCAATGGACG
This sequence comes from Pseudoalteromonas sp. MMG013, assembly GCF_018100885.1. Taxonomy (NCBI): domain Bacteria; kingdom Pseudomonadati; phylum Pseudomonadota; class Gammaproteobacteria; order Alteromonadales; family Pseudoalteromonadaceae; genus Pseudoalteromonas; species Pseudoalteromonas sp. MMG013. The sequence goes on from NZ_JAGJEE010000016.1 coordinate 104,672, forward strand.
CGCATCAATATCACTTACAGTATCTTATTTATTCTGTTGCATTACATCGGCTGTTACAACAGCGTCTTCCAGATTATGACCCTAATGTGCATTTAGGTGGTGTGTATTATTTATTTTTAAGGGCTTTACCAGATGCGTCGGGCGTATTCTTTAATAAATTAACGATACCGCAATTAATGTCATTAGATGCATTGTTTTCTGAAGGAACTTTGTGATGAGCCAGTTAGACTTATTTTCCGCAGGTGGCGAGCCTGAATGTGTTATGGACCATGGTCTCTATCTGAACTATTTAATTGCACAGGGGCGAATTCGCCATAGTGATATTGCACTCGCAAAGCTACTGAATAAAAACGAGACAAATGATATTTTTTATTTGATTTTATTGTTACTGCAGGCAGAGCAAAATCAGCACAGTTGTTTGGCATTTACAGATATTGATTGGAATAACCCTTTTTCTCTCGTGATGGAGCTCATGGATGAAACAATACCAATGACCCCATGGGCGTGCTCTACAGGAACGAAAATATGGCAAGGTTTAGTAAATCACCATGCTGTTGGCGAAGGCAAACCATTACAATTGTTCGCACAGCGATTGTATTTGAGCCGGTTGGCAAATTATGAAGTGACTTTAGCTGAGCGTTTTAAGCAAATGCAAGCTCAGAAAATTTCAGTAGACTCTAGCCGATTAACAGCACTATTAACTGACTATTTTGGGGTGACAAACTTATCAACAGGTGAAGTTGATTGGCAAAAAGTAGCCTGTGCGATGGCTGCTACACAAGGTTTTTGTGTATTAACCGGGGGACCTGGTACAGGTAAAACAACCACAGTTACTAAGTTACTAGCGATTTTACAGTCACTATACCACCAAGCACCCTTAACAATTAAGCTGGTTGCGCCAACTGGAAAAGCTGCCGCGCGTTTAAGTGAGTCAATACTAGGCGCTAAAGCAAAACTGAACTTGATGCCTGAGGTGAGTAACTTGATCCCAGAGCATGCGCAAACAATTCATCGGTTATTGGGTGTTATTCCAAATAGTAATCGCTACCGGTTTAACGCAGATAATCAATTGCACTTAGATGTTTTGATTGTGGATGAAGCATCGATGGTTGATTTGTCTTTGCTGGCTAAATTGGTTCGAGCAATCCCTGCACATGCACGACTCATTTTACTGGGCGATAAGGATCAGCTAACGTCAGTGGATACGGGAAGCGTGCTAAGTGATTTGTGCCAAGGGCTTACACTAGGGGAGCAGCCACCTTATAGTGAATCATTGACTGCTCAGTTAAATGAATTGTGCTTTGAGGGGCAAACGTATTTACATCCACGAGAGAGTGAATTTTGCTTGGCCGATAGTATTGCATTTTTACAAACAAGTCATCGATTCGATAGTCATAGCGGCATTGGTCAGCTCGCGTTTTCGGTGAACAATAATAGTCGGGCGCAATTGTCGCATACCATAGAGCAAGGGTATCAAGATTTAGCACTGTTTGATTTAAACACGCACGAATATACGGCATTAATCATACGTGCAGCAATGCAATATCGCACATACCTAGAACTCATGCATCAAGGTGCCAGCCCTGTGGATATTCACCATGCATTTGGTCAGTATCAATTACTAGCAGCTGTAAAGGAAGGGCCATATGGCGTTAAAACATTAAATAAGCGTATTGAGCAACAGCTATCCTCTCAAGGTCTTATTAATCCTAGCGGCCGTTATTATGCTGGTTTACCGATAATGATCACGAAAAATGATTACCAGCTAAAATTGTTTAACGGAGATATTGGAATTTTACTACCCGATGAGGAAGGGCAATTGAAAGCGGTTTTTATTGACGAACAAGGCGAGCATCGTTCATTTTATCCTGCGAGGTTACCGAATCATAGTAGTGTATTTGTGATGACGATACATAAATCTCAAGGGTCTGAATTTAGTCATACAGCCATGATATTACCGCCAAAGCAACGGGCCTCTAGAGGTATAAATCGGCAGCTTGTTTATACTGGAATAACGCGTGCAAAGCATAAGTTTGAGTTGATCGCTCAGCCAAAGGTGCTGCATATGGCAATGGCTAAGTCTGTTTCTCGGTGTTCGGGCTTACGTGAGAGGTTGCTGGCTCGTTAAATTAATGATGCAAACTTGTTTTTTCTGATGTGTGTTCTACATTTAACGGTAAGTCACTGTGACGAATTAGATTATGCAATGAGTGTTTATTTGAACCCCTTGCCCCCGGATCCACTGCCCAGTGGTTTTATAATTACCGCCATGCTCTAGTTGTGCGTGGCGGTATTTTTCTGTATTTATTGTACCGGCATCAATAGCGTGAATTATTTTTTAAATAGTCAGTTGCTAAACTAGTTAAAGATTCAACGCCTATAGAGAGTGCTTTTTCGTCAATATAAAAGTGCGGAGAATGATTACTTGCAGAGAGCGCGGGGTCTTGTTCTTCAGGGGTTATTCCCAAGAAAAAGAATAATCCAGCGGTTTCTAATGCATAGTAAGAAAAATCTTCAGCACCGGTAATTAAATCCATTTCGATGACATTTTTGTTACCGACGGCTTTTTGTAATGTCGGTAACATCTGTGCTGTGAGTTTTGGGTTGTTAATTGTAACGGGATAGCCATGGTCGATATGAGTATGAGCGACAGCACCCGCAGATTCAGCGACTAACTGAGCAGTATTCGTCAATCGCTTTTTAATGTCTTTACGCATGCCTTGGTCAAAGCTGCGTATGGTGCCGACCAGCTCAACATGATCAGGAATAATATTAGAGCGGATCCCTCCATTAATGGCGCCGAACGAAATAACAGAAGGCGCTTTGGTAACATTGATTTGTCTTGACGCAATCGTTTGAGTCGCCATGATTATTTGCGCAGAGGTTACGATAGGGTCAACCCCATTCCATGGGCGAGAGCCGTGTGTTTGTATTCCTTGTACTTTAATTGTGAATGAGTCTTCACTGGCCATGAGAGGGCCACTTCGGTAGCCAATTGTGCCGGTATTTAGTCTATTCGTGACATGAAGGCCAAATATAGCATCCGGTTTATTTTCAGCGAAAATGCCTTCTTTGAGCATGAGCTCTGCACCACCTTCTTCGTCGCCAGGAGCGCCTTCCTCTGCGGGTTGGAATATAAACATAACGGAACCAGACAGGCGATCTTTTTGCGCAGCTAACCGGCTGGCTACACCCATTAAAATAGCGACATGTGCATCATGACCACATGCATGCATAACCCCCACTGTTTGCCCACGGTATTGTGTCGTTTGTTTTGACGCAAAAGGGAGCATCACAAGCTCGGTAATAGGTAAGGCATCCATATCGGCTCGTAGCGCAATAAGTGGCCCTTTATTTTTACCGTGTAGGATCGCAGTAACACCGGTGTGTGCAATATTGGTTTTGACTTCTAAGCCTAGGTTTCTTAGATGGTCTTCAATGTACTTCGCGGTTTTAAACTCACGATTACTCAGTTCTGGGTATTGATGTAGATGACGACGCCATGTGATGACATCATTATTAATCTTTTCTATTGATTTAAGCTCATTCGCGTGTGTTGTGTTAATGAAACCTGTTAACAGGGCTAAGAAAATGACCGTTAATAATGACCACATATAAATATTCCTATTGTTATTCTTGTCATTTTAAATACGAAACTTTTATTAATTTACAGTGAGTTGAGCGTAATTCAAGTAATTTGCGTTGAAGTCACAATTGACAAATTCAACAATGTATGGTTTAACGAATTAAAGTATTAAGTCAAAAGCACAATAACAATGAAAACTCTTTTAGAACATCTAAGCCAATATGCACACTACCATCGTGATGTGAGAAATATAGCAACCCACTTTGTGGGTGTGCCTTTAATTGTATTGGCGGTTATTTGGCTATTATATGTTCCCATTTTATCCTTGCAAAGCATAGTGTTAACACCTGCTTTGTGTATCTCTATCATAGTGAGTCTTTTTTATTTAAAACTAAATATCGTACTGGGTATTATCATGTCTGCTGTATTGTCCTGTGGGTATATTGTCGCAGAGTATTACTTTTATCTATTAAGTGACGGTCTATTTTTGTTTTATACTTTAGGTTTTCTATTTTTTATTGTTGGCTGGGGGATTCAATTTGTTGGTCATTACTTTGAAGGTAAAAAGCCTGCTTTTGTAGATGATTTAATGGGGTTAGTAATAGGACCTTTATTTGTTGTTGTGGAAATGCTCTTTAAATTAGGCTTATTTAAAGAGCTTGAAAAAGAAATAATATCAATTTCAGGCCCTTACCGAGGAGGCTCATAAGCTTATGCACTATTTAGTGCATATTGAATTTTAAATGGTGATGCGAGTTTCTAATTTACGGCCTTTGATGATCGTAATATCTTGGCTATTTAAGCGAACTCGCCCATTACTTGTTTCAATTAAATATGCAAGCTCTGGGTTTACCTCACCACCGGCATCACAGAGCTGCTTTCTTGCTCTATGTACCATGATATTCATATGATTCATTTGCACACCAAGTGCTTTGACTAATTCTTCACGGTATAGCCAACCCTGTTCATCCAAGTCGTTACCGGCACGTTTGTCTTGTATCCGTGTTCTAGCAAGTAATAGCAGTAAATAGTGATGGGTACGAGTGCCCAAATCAACACTCTCACCACTTAGTTCTACAGAAAGCTGTGTACTTTCCTCATCTTGACTGACGTTGAAGGTTAAGCCACAAGGTTTGACAGTGGGTTGATTATCAAGATGCTTCGTCATAGCGGCCGTACTAGCTGAATAAAAGAGCCATTGATCATTAAAAGCGCTTACTAAGCCACCATCAATTAATGCTTGGCGATCATTGGTATTCAGGTCTTCTAAAAACCAATAATTTAATACATTGTCAAAATAGATAATATGCGTAGGGTCGTCCGAATTAGGCAGTAACGCCTGGTCTTTTACCTCAATGACTTGTTTGCTATTGGTTTGTGACACTAAGTATTGGCAATCATCGCTGAGATTGGCCACAACATATGAGTTTTGTCCTTGTGCTGCAAAGTCAATTTTGTCATTTTCACATAGCTGATAAGGTAGGTTTTTATCTACTTTTTTGTCATTAATCCATATACCATTGGTACTTACATCTCGAATGAGCCACTTCCCTTGTGCTAACTCAATTATTGCATGATGTCGAGAAACACCTGGTTGGTCAATTAATGTATCAACATTAAACTTGTAGCGTCCAATTGTGTGGTAGCTCTTCAGGTATATCTTTTCTAATTTGTGTTCATCTATGAGGTAAGCCATTCATATTCCTTAAATGTTCGTCTACACCACGTTTATTCGGACTATAAGTTAATTTGATATTCTACAATATTTTTCATTTAAAAACATATTAGTAGAGTCCCTTAGGTGATTTTAAAAAAGACCCACATTGAAAGTGGGTCCCATCATTGAGGGAAGCTGCTAATTAATCTCTGAGTTAACAGTGGTTAATGAGCATGTTCGCGGTAAAAATCATAATACTGAATTGCATTGTTTTTTTCACCAATCGAATTTGGGCATAAATTCGATTGAACGGTCATGATTTTAGAATGTTTTTTATTACTTTGCTATTACACAAGATTACACCGTTTAAATATTGCTCTCCTTGCACTATTGCTGCTGGTGAACCATATTTTTAAGAGCGTTGTTTAATGTGAAAATAAAAGAGGTTTTTATGGGTGAGTATAATAAATTAGAGACCGTAAAGCTTGAAGGAAAATATCTATTTTGTGATCAGTTTGATTCTCAGCGTTTAGAGTTGTCAAGCAGTGCGGTTAAAGTGATCACTGACTTCACGCGTAGAGTACCTCAGGTCGTACTTAAAGATGTGGATATTGATCATGCTCTGTATATGATGGTAAATGGCCATGTCCGCTCGAAATTAGTTGTAGATCATGATGATACATTTTTAGGAGTAATTAATTCCAAAGATTTGACAGGCAGAAAAGTGCTCAGTGTTGCGCAACAACGAAACCAAGCTAGAAGTGATTTAACCGTTGAGGATTTGATGACGCAAAAATCAGATTTACAAGCAATGTCGTACTCAATGGTGCAAACTGCAAAAATTGGTGATGTAATAGAAACATTAAAAGAGTTAGGTCATCAACATGTGCTGTTAGTGGATGAGGAAGGAGGGTTACGGGGGATGATTTCCGCCAGTGACATTGCGAGATCGCTGCATATTCCGATTAACATTTTACAAAAAGCGCATTCATTCAAAGATATATTCTCGATAATCTATGCCCATCAAGAAATGATTGCTTAGATTCAGGCTGGAAATCCAACCTAAATCAGCAAGTAGATTAACGTAGATTAACTAAGAAATTCAGTGCACCTTTTATTGCGGCTACTTGTCCATCAATACACGATTGGGGTGTTGCTTTCAGGCTATCTGGGTATGCTTCGGTGGTTGTCACATAGGGGGCATCTGTGACACCCATACACAATCCAAGTTTGGTACCATCGTAGTTGATAACACCTTCTTGCTCAATAGGCACGCCAATTAGCTGTTTATTTTCATCCGCAGGTGCAATATGCGTTACTTTAGCAACTTCATCAATGATGGATTTTTGAAAGTTGGGTTCTGGTTTTTGAGTGTGACCAACTAAATAAAATCCATCAGGAATATTCCAATTGTGATTTGTTATACCATCTCGAGCAGCTAAAGCCGGGCGAAATTCGGAGTTATCTGTATCTGTTGTTTCGTGCAAGTCGATATGGCAAATAATATTATTTTGAAATTGTGCTAGGTAGTCAGCTGCCAGCTTTGATTCTTGTGCAGGGCTGCCATTAAAAAATGATCTATTAGGGTCTATCGCGTCTGGGTTCCAACGATTAATTGTTTCGTAACCCCAAGGGCTTAGACAGGGGAGGACAATGAGGTTAAATGTTTCACTATAATGATTACCGTACTGTTCTAGAAACTCTAGCGCACCGTGCACACCACTGGTTTCATAGCCATGGACACCACCGGTGATTAAAATGGTTTTTTTATCTGTAGTCCAGTTTGGTGATTGAATAGCAAATAGGTCAAATACTCGGTGTTCGTAGGATAACGAACCGTATTGTGACACGTTAAATCTAGCGCTTAATTCTGATATTTTGGTAACAACATCTGCTTCGTAACTGCGTTTCATGGATTGCGCTTGTAACCACGACTGCTTTTCTGAAGTGCCCCAAGGAGTGCCGACTGTGCCAATAGAATAAGGTTGTGACATGTGATGTCTCTTTAAAGTTATTATTGTGACTGATCCTATTGGCTTTATCGTGCTTAGGCAAATAATCTAGGCTAAATAACCAAGTTGTTTTAATTTGATTTTTTGATTTTTCGCAGGTTTAAACCCTAATAAGTAAATAGACTTATTATCTGTAGATACTTTGGTTACTTTAATTCCCAATCTGGTTTTTACTTTAACATGTGTAATTGTTTCAGATGGAATATATCGTTGAGCGCCAAAGATGTTTACATAGGACAAACCATTATTGCAAAAAAGAACGTGCCTTTGCCCTGTTATTGCTAAAGTGAAATTGATAGTAGCGATCATTATTACGATAATAGAAAGTGCCATTTGTCCTTTGAATAAAAGGCTTAATGTACCACCTAATAAGTTTAACGATATGATATATATTGAAAAAGCGAGAATGCCTACGATGCAATAGAATGCGAAATTCACTTGTAATTTGAGTTCTTTCATTGAACACTTATTCCTATTTTAATGGGCCTTTTTGTTGAGGTTGTGCAAGATATTGAAACAAAATGGATGAAATATGAAGTTAGTAAAAAATAGTGAGATTTTAATTGGGGGGGAATTTAGCGATATTTTTAAGTATAAAACAAAGGGCTTGGTTTTATTTTAAAGTTATAGACATTAATCTTAGCTAAGATATGTTGCATTTAATGAATCAACATTTGTTCTGTTAATGAATTTCATTAAAAGAACAAGTATTTAACATGAATTTAAACTAAAATGACAAATAATTAAGAGTGATAATTTGTTATAAGAAACTCATATTATGACTTTATTACAGTATATAGTTGTATTATATGAGTTTTATTTGATGAATCTGAATTTATGTGCTGTATAAAAATTAATTGACGTTGCTATTTTTCAAACATGAAATAATCAAACGTGACAAGCTTCTCACTTTCAAATAAGGTAAAGAGGTATCAACGACCTTATAGAAAGGAAATCAAATGAAATTTGAGCAGCTATTAAGTCATTTTGACAGTGGTATTTGTGTAGAGCAATTGCAGAAAGAGTCTTTATTGGATTTGGCGTTACTCTTTGTGGGAGTTGACGGCGTTATTTCCGACACCGAACTCGCAGTGGTGAGAAAATGGGCAGAAACATTAAGTTGGAACTCATCTGTAAAACTTGATAACTATATTGTAGATATGACCGGAAAGTGTATTTTAGCGGTTAAAAATGATGATATCGAGGCATTTATTCAACATAGAATGAAGCACATCGTTGACAAACCAATGCGTGAACTTGCTGTTAAGCTTGCCCATAAAGTCATTGCAGCAGATGGAAAAATAGATAGCAATGAATTGGCGGCAATGTCTCTACTTGAAGAGCAAGTTTAAACTATGGGTACGCATTAAGTTTGAGTTGTGATTGTTTACATGTCAAGCGTAGAAAACAGCGAGCCAAACTGTTGCTTGGTTTAGTGCTGTGTGGCTTACTTTGTGTTTTGTATGTGCTGGAATATTTAGGTAGTCGCCCTTGTTTAAGGTGACAGACTGCCCACACTCGAATTCAATTGTGCCAGAACCTTCTAGCACCATGACCCATTCATGTTCAGTTTGATTGTACCAGCCACTATTGGGCGACGTTTGCCCAAAAGATACAATACGTTCGATGCGGGTCTGTTTTGTCGCAATGAGCTCTTCAAAGTGCTCTTTGGTTGTGTTGATGGGTAACTGAGATAATAAGTTGTTCATAATATATGTTGCGTAACACCTGTGAATACTAGATAAAATATCAATACATGCGTAAGAATTCCAATATAAGTTGGGAATTTATGAGAAAGAGCGCGTAATTCGCTTCTTGTGCTAGATTTAAACAAAGTGTGACTTTACCTTGAGTATCGAGGTATTGATTTGTTACTATGTTGCTAGGTTTTATTTGGGGGTGCTATGAATAGTATAATTAATAATAATATCATTACGAGTCGATTTGTTCGTGTAAATGGTGTTATGAAAAAAGTTCGTATTAATGGCGCTGATGATGCGTTTGAAGCTGCTTTGAAAGTAAGGAATGGTCGCAAGAAGCAAATAGAGCAGGAGCTTTTAGTACATGGTCTCACAGGCTAATACCACCTCCCACCCACAATATAATCCGATATTTGAAAAGTTAGTGATTAGTACCAATGAAGAGTCGAAATATCGACTTATTGGAATGCTGGCTTATGCAGACTACAAACTAGAAAAATACCAATGGAAAGAGCATTACCGACAAGTCCATAATGATACCAGTGTGCCCCCTGAAATGGTGGCAAATTTCCTACTCAATTATCATGACGCTAAACTAAAAAAATTGGTAAATGATGCGGAGGCAACCTTTTTATCATTTGCAGAGCACTACGCAGAGCAGCGTATCGCTGACTTATATAATGAGTTGAAGGATGATGTTGTTTCTAAAACAGTAAAAAAAGAAAGCCAATTGATCCAAGATACAATCAAGGAAAGTACTGATGGCTGGTTTTCGGTGGTATTAAAGGGGGCATTAGGCTCGGCGCTCTTTGCTATGTCGATCTTTATTTTTTCAGTATTGTTTTCAGTTGCCAAACCGAGTTCTAACTATGGCAAACTCATTCAGTTTATGATTGGTGGCGAAGAGTACGTAATTTTACCAATGAATGATTGTCGATTAACTGACTCTAGTAAGACATGCCCCTAGAGGCGCAAAACAGATTCAAAATAGTACAGCATAACTAAATATGCTGTACGTTAGTTTTAATTACTAGCACTCACATGCCCAAAATGGTCCGCCCGTTTCAGATACGGGAGGTCGACATGCACGACGACTTGCACCACCAGCAATCTGTGGTGTAGCGTCGTTTGGTAGACTATTTTTTGTTGATAGGTTTTTGAGTGGTGCTTTTTTTAAATTAAGTTTCATATCATTTCCTTGAAAAATCTTATTAGTTTTATTTATTTCATACAGTTGAAATGTTCAACTGTGATAGTATTGATATCAGCTTAAAAAGCATTGTTCAAGCTATTTAATTAAATATACCGACCAAGAAATTCGCTTGCTAATCTATATATTCGTTGTGAATAAGTACTTACTTGGGCTGCGTGTATTGCAAATACCGAATAAGATTTTCAGTTTATGGATAATACTCATTAAGAAAGATTTAATACTGATGCAAGATCCAGAATGAAATTTTTTAAATATAAAGTAATTTTAAATACTTAGTTTATATAACCTTAGCGTGTATTTCACTGCCTACACGTTTCTATTTCATACCAAGTTTTGTTCAACGAAAGCGCGACATTATTTAGGCGCCGATACTATGAGAACGGCAGCCATACAGGTTTTATAATGTGGTTAACAGATGCAACGGTAGATGAAAAAGACGTAACAACATTAAGAAAGGCACTTAAAGATAGTAAAGGCCCTGGTAACTTTAGAAATCTGTTTTTACACTCACCTGGG
>NZ_JAGJEE010000017.1:0-105604 GCF_018100885.1 Pseudoalteromonas sp. MMG013
TGCACTTCCAGATTAAACGTGGCTTGCAATTGTGAATGTACAATTATGTGCCTGTCCGATTTTATCCCGCCTGTCCGATTTTATCCCGTCCCATTTTATCCTTTAAGCCAATGAAAAGTATGTTATGTTTAGTCATGTTAGCCTCTGCTGTTTTAGTTATTTGACAAACTAATTATGGCTCTGGCTTCTTTAAGCTAACCCACGAAAGCGAAGGCTAACACCGTGTGGCAGTCATTATGTCTATATGCACCTTATAGGTTGATTATCGCCGTTAGAGAAAAATCATCTTAAAGTCATAAGGACGTCAGTTTTTTAAAAGCCGGTTTGATTAAACTGACGACTTCTTTAATTATATTCAAATAAGGACATGTCATGAAGCGTATTTGTATTTCAGTTATTTTACTACTTTCGGTTCTAACTATGAGTAGCAAAAGTCATAGTCAGGATACATTTTCAGCTCCTGTAGGCCCATATCTTGGGCAAAAGCCACCGGGCTTAACTCCCGAAGTTTTCGCTCCTGGTATTGTTTCAACAGAGCATCATGAGTGGGGGGCTATCTTCTCACCCGATATGAAAGAGTTCTACTTTAGCAGGAGAAACAACCAAAGTGGAATAGATACGCACTTTGTTCTTAAATACGAAAATAACCGATGGTACCCGTCAGAAGTGGAACCTGGTGTGGGTGGGTCTATCTCTCCTGATGGTAAAACGATGTTCTTTAAAAACCAGTATAGGAAGCGAACTGATGAGGGATGGTCAGCGTTTAAAAGTCTTGGTTCAGCGTTTGAAGTTTTCGACATCATGCGTCTTACGGCTTCATCCAAAGGCACTTATGTTTTTGATGAATATCCTAAAGAAGGAGATTTTGTTCTTCGATATTCTCGACTAGTAAATGGCAAACGTGAAGCCCCAAAGCTACTTAGTAAAGAGATAAATACCGGGAAACAGAACGTCCATCCGTTCATTGCACCTGATGAATCCTATATTTTGTGGGATAGTACAAGAGATAATGGCTATGGTGGTAGTGATATCTATGTTAGTTTTCGACAAGAAAACGGCTCTTGGGGAGCTGCTATTAACTTAGGTGATAAGATAAACACAAGTACCTCACAACGTGGAGGATACGTAACACCGGATGGAAAATATCTTTTCTTTATGAACCCTGCTAGCACAGGAAAAGGAGATATGTTCTGGGTGGATGCGAAAATTATTGAGGCACTTAGACCCAAATGATGAATCATATAACATGTATGAGTCTTAATTCTGTCAATAGGCAATAGTGTTCTTTTTGACCGATTTTTGCAGTGGCAGTCAAATATAAATCAATAAACAAATTCGTTTATTTCATCTGTCGATGCGGCTGTTAAGCAAGTTACTTATGGCAAACACATAAAAGAGAAAAAGAACAGGCATAAATTTCTTGCATAATTGGGTGGTTTAACTACTGTTTATACATCCAGTTTGTTTGAGTGATTAAAATGACAAGAGCAAGGAATGCTTTAATTGATTTGTCTGCAACGCCTTATTACCATTTAATAGCAGGGTGTGTACGCCGTGCTTTTTTGTGTGGGGAAGATAAGTATTCAGGAAAGAACTTTGACCACAGAAGGGAATGGTTGGTTGAGAGAATGCAGTTACTCAGTAGTGTATTCGCAATAGAGATAGCGGCTTATGCGATTATGAGCAACCATTATCATCTTGTTGTGAAAGTAAATAAGCAAACCGCGCTTGATTGGTCAGATGATGAGGTTATTAGGCGTTGGTATCAACTTTATAATGGTGATTCATTGGTAGACAGAGGAAGTAAAAAAGGACAGGCACAAATTTCTCTCGCATTTATCTTGTTAGAAGTCCAGCCAACCTGAGGCTGAAATAAGCGCATTGATACTTTGAAATCTAAAAAGCAAGGTGCTAATTCGCAGGCGGACATAAAAAAGCTCCGTAAAAACGAAGCTTTCTCTTTTTGAATATTTGACAGGATCAATCTATTAAACCTAGAGTTTCAAGCCTTTCTTTTGCGAGAATATATCTTGCACGTACATCATCAATTTGCGCTTGAGTTAACTTTTTACCAAGGGTACGAAGCCCTCCAGTCGCATCATTATGGTGAATACCAAACGCAAACTTAAGATATTCTAAAAGCAACGGTTGAGCATCAAGGTATGATATGGAGTTCATAGCCTGAGAAATTTTGTTTGCCTCAGCCCATTCCCCTTTATTGACATATTCCTGCATAGTGACACTGGCTTTTGGAAATATACACCCAACACCTGTGATCCCACCACATGCGCCAGCAAGTCCTGCATGTACAGTTACAGTGTCAACACCAGCCAAGACTTTTAAATCTTTATTCTCTAACATCAGTGTTTCAATTACTGAAACGTCTGTCGTCGATATTTTAAGCGCAGTTACCTCAGGCAGAGCAGCAAGTCTTTTTAGAAGGTCAGTTGAAATTGCATGATAGCCCGCTGCATCGGGGTTGTTATAAGGCATAATTGTTACGCCTGCTTCTTTTGCAGCTGTTGCAGAAAGTGCATAGTATGCATACATTTCTTCATCAGAAGGCACTTCTTTAGTCTTTGGTGGCATGACCATCACGGTATCTACACCAACTGTTGCGAGTTCTTTAACGATTTTGGCAATCTCTTCTTTAGTTTCTGCCGCTGCTCCACTGATTAATGGCACATTGAACTCTTTAGCTATATCAGAAAGGGCTTTAAGTAAAGAAAGACGCTGTTCAGAGCTTAGGTAGCTATTCTCACCTAGGGTACCAGAGCCGACAAGTCCACCCATTCGGCTTCCGCCTTTTCCCTGAACTTTTAAAATATCTGCTGCGTATTTTTGTGTTGCATCAAAGTCAATTTCAAGGGCACCGTTTTCTGACTCTTTAAGCCAAGTAAACACGGCCGGCATAACCGTATATCGCCAATCTGTATTATTTGTTTCCATCATATTTCCTCTTATTTAACGGATACAGTCTTTATTGTATACATTATACAATAAAAGGTGCATCAATTAAATTACTTTCGGCAAAGCCGGAAAATTATTGGGTTACGTCTTCAATAGGCTTAAATCAAACGCTTAAAGTGTATTACAGGTCAACTTTAGTAGACCTTTTAATTCTTTAATTTTTATTGATTTTTTGAGCGTATTCAATCATTGCACTGCCATTTGAACCTTTTATTAAAACAAACTCCCTCTAGTGGAAAAGTTTTTTCAATTGAAGTTGTAAAGCCTACCTTTGTATTGACAACAGAGCCTTAAAGTCAGATTCGTAACGGTTGGCTCGGTAATCCTCCCATTTTAGTCAACAATCACTCACCGCTTATGGCTATGAGGCTGTAGAACGAATTCTTTAAGGAATTGGTTCTCGGCATTCTAGGTTGTTCTTTTTTAAACTTGAACGCGCATGTTACTGTGATTAATTAGAGAGCATTCACCCTCGGTAAATTGTTATGGCCAACGATATAACCATGATTAGGCTGGTGAAGCGGCGTTAATGTAAAAAGTCATAGTCGAAAATATACACAAGTCCGTGGTTATTTAAAAGACTATCAAATAGACCTACTGCAACAGTAATGCATGTGAAAAACTCTAATGAAAATATGTCGGCACGTGTTGTTTTAAAATGAAGGCTAAAATAGATAGCCCAATGGGGCGAAAAGTGCTTTTTACATAGGAGTGCTCATCAGTTGAGTACATCGAGTCTGCTCTCCTTAAGGTAATAAGCGAAATATTACGCTCAACACAGATATGAGTAAACGGATTTTACGGTGGCAATCGAGAGTAAACGCGCTACGGCAGTTGTATTGCTTGGTGCATAATATAGAAAAAGCGACAAAACAGGGTACCTTAAAAGAGTAGGATCTTTTTAATTAAAATAAAGCCACGGAAACCAGCCTCAAAAGGCCTATAAAACAGCGCTCAAATAAAATAATGAATAACACTCTAGAAAGTCACTAAATAATTGAATAAAAATAGAAATCTAGCTAAGGTTGATACCTCAAGAAAATAAATTTAAACGAGTAATTCTACAGGCTCGTTATGTTCTTCGGAGAGTTCATGAGTATTATCTGCCTTGAAGGCGCGAGTGCCGTAGGCAAAACTACAGTGAGTAGGTTATTAGAACAGAAATTTGGCTATATAAGAGTCGCTGAAGTAAATGAACTTTTTAAAAGGTCGACAAACGAATCAAGCACTTGGTATTTTGAGCGCCAAATAGATAGGTGGAAACTGGCACGAGAAGTATCAAAAAAAGGAGGTGTTGCAGTATTAGATGGAGATCCATTTCAACCTGTTTGGTATAACTGGATATTTGCTAATGACGGCCTTCAACCATTAAATGAGGTGTTTGATTTTTACCAATGTAAAATTCAGAAGGGCGATATCGAATTTCCAAATAAATATATTGTACTTAATTCATCGCATTCTGAGTTGAGTAAAAGAAAGGAGTCTGATCTAACACGTTCTAGAAGACATTTTGATAAACATTTGCATCTTATTGAGCCACAATCTGAATACTTTGAAGCTATGCGTGGTGTAAGTTCTAATTCTGTTGAGTTCATTAAGTCCGATAAGCCTAGTAATGTAGCAAATAAAATTGCAAACTTAGATAAACCAGCTAATAAATTAAACGGTTTAGAAGTATTAAACGCAATGAGTCGCTTCGTAAAAAGTCGAACATAACGAGCCTGTAACAGGTTCTGTGTAACGGCCATTTAATTGTTATGGACAGGGCTTTTTATAAGTTTTTAGATGCTAAGTTATTGAGTGAAAGTAGAGATTTGGCTAAAGTTGAGACATAAATAAAAATAAATTAAAACGAGTAATCCTACTGGCTCGTTATGTGTTTATAAGAGCTTATTGATGTATCGAAATTTGTTAAAGATAACTGTAGTCTTATTTTTCCTTTCAGGTTGCGCCGAAAGAGTCATAGATATTACAGACCAAGAGGGAAAAATCGTAGGTGCATGTAATGCTGGTTTTGATTGGCATTTTTATGGTCTTCAAGATTCTATTGATTATATGCTTTACGAATGCGCCAAAGAGTCAATAGCAAAAGGGTTCAATATATCAGACGAAAGGCTTCTTACTCTTGACTTTACTTTGCCACAACCACCAGAAGATGAGTTGTGGAATAAAAAACTAGCGATGCATTATTTCCATCAGAACCTTATTTCCGAAAGAAAATTGGGTTATATTCTTGCTGCTATAGAATATGAATATCAGAAGGTTGCTTGGCCCGCAGAAGATGATTTAGCTGATGGTAAAATCACTCAGGCTGAATTTAATAAAATAATTAAAGATGCCAAATTTAAATGGCTTGGCGAATAAGGCTATAAAGCAGTTAAATTACACTCTCGTTTTCACTGCGTTCAACATTTTAGAAACTATAGATTTATCGTTAGTAGATTTCCCCTTATTGAGGGTTATAAATACAAGGCAGGTTCAATGAAAGTTTTCACCATAGCACTACTGTTCATAGCTTTTAATCTATCAGCTAAAGAGGAGAGAGGCGTTGTTGTAAAAATACTGCCAGATCCTTTGACTTTAGATTCAAGCTGTAAAGCAATGGCAGATTTAGTTGCGCAAGATTTTTCAATTTTGTATGCCTGTAAAGATTCTTTCCAGCGTATGTATTTTTATAATTTTCGTTTAAATGATATAGATTTAGTGGCTGATTTTAAGAAGAGTTCAACTGATGTTGTCGTCAATAAAAGTCAGTTTAAGTCTTATACGCTCTATGAACTAACGGCGAAAAACTCTGATAATAAACCGATAAAGTTTGTTTCTTATTGTACCAAGGAGTTGTGTCTCGATTTGGTTAGCGATAATGAATATGAAAAATCAGTTCAAGCGTCTATTACATCACAATTGCGTGGTTAGTATTTATATCTAGCTGCTTTTGTACCCGATATACATCTACTCATGTTCGTGTTGAGCCGTTGCTATAAATAATTTACAGACCGTAATCTTTCTAAGAAGGCGTGCTTTTTGGGCCGCATTGTAGTGGCACAATAAATCAAACAATAATAAAATACAGTTGGCTTTCGTTCCTTCGTCATTTACTCTAACTAACTGTATTTTTTCATGTAATCATGATGTTGTAAGTGTTGAAGGATTGTTAGGTATGGATAAACATGGAGTTGAAGCCCAAATAAAGTTGGATAAGCTCAATAAAAAGCTCGCTTTAGAGGGCGAATTTAAAAACCTTAGACCCAGTTTACGAGGTAGCGTTTTGAGGTTGCTGAGTACAATTATATCGTTGATCTTTGTCGTTTGGTTATTCCCTGAGGTTATAGACCAACCGGTTTCATATGTATTACTTCTGCTGATTTTTGGCACTTCAGCTGAAATATTCCATGAAAGTAGGCGGATAAATAAACGTATGGATACCTTGTACAGGTTGTTGAAAAATGATGCATAGCATATAGAAGCCTTAAGTCTGTCAACAGGCATTCAATGTTAATTAACTGTTTTCCAAGCAAGGTTATTCATTATAAATCACTAAAATCTCATACATAAAATATGGCTGAAAAGGATCAAACGGCTTGCGTCATAATATTAAACAGATAATAAAAGTGATCATTATGTGCCGTCATGCCTTAATTTGAGGTCTTGTTTTAATTTTGAGGTTTGATAGTCACTATCAAGAAATAGCTAAACAATTGAATAAAAATAGGAACTCCGCTATGGTGAATCCATAAATTAAGGCCATATGAGTGCGGGTAGTTGCACTGGTTCATTAAATTACAGGGAGGTTTTTAAGATATGAATATGTTTTTAATCGCTGCTGGCACATTGAGTGCGATTGCAGCGCTCTTGCATTTAGGTTGTATCTATTTTGGTGCAACTTGGTATCGTTTCTTTGGTGCAGGGGAACAAATGGCGCTTCTTTCTGAACAAGGAAGTATTCAGCCAACCTTAATCACGAGCGGAATAGTATTCGTTCTTTCTACGTGGTCGTTGTACGCATTTTCTGCGGCAGGTGTTATTTTCAAGCTGCCTTTAATTCGCTTAGCGCTTATATTGATCACAATGGTTTATTTAGCTCGGGGGGTGGCAGGGTTTTTCTTCATTACTTCTCCAATGGGGCGTTCGCCTGAGTTTTGGATATGGAGCTCTATTATTTGTTTGTTTTTTGGTGTTGTACACCTCATAGGGTTAAAGCGGCAATGGGCAAGTTTATGAGAAAAGTCTGAGCGGATTCAAGTTGGGCTTCAATATATGTATCACACGATAGCGGCCAAAAAGTGAAGTCTTTATGATTGTGTATAACGCTTCTGGGTGAGCTGTTTTGTTTATTGAAGCATTACTCATTACAGATTAAAACAGGGAGAAGTATGAAGTATTTAGCGTTCTGCGTTATATGGGTTTATTCTGCCAATATATATGCGGTTGAACAACAGATTGATAGCCTTTTCAAGGCTCATAATGCGATAGGCTCAATGCTCATTGAATCTACTGATGGTACGCTCAAATATCAATACAATATTGATAGTAATGCAAGTTTTGTTCCCGCTTCTACATTTAAAATTCCCAATACGTTGATAATATTAGAGGAAGGATTGATAAAAGACACCTCTGAAGTGATTACTTGGGACGGTATAGTCCGTGAATATGCGCCGTGGAATAAAGATCAGACTCTTAAAACGGCGTTTCAATTTTCATGTGTATGGTGTTATCAACGTTATGCAAAAAAACTAGGCACCGTAAAGTATCTCGAATATCTTAAGGCGTTTGGCTATGGAAACCAATTAACAGGGCGTGATGTTACGCGGTTTTGGCTTGATGGTGACCTAAGAGTATCTGTACAAGATCAAATTCGTTTTTTACGTAAATTGGATGCACAGAACTTACCGATAGAAAAACGATATATAAGTACGCTGAAACAGCTTATGTTGTCAAAGAGCGATGACAAAATAAAGATTTGGTCAAAAACAGGTTGGTCCGGCAAAGATGGCTGGTATGTGGGTTATCTGGTGAGTAACAAGCAAACATGGTTTTTTGCACACCATATGGTAATAAAGCAAAGATCTGACTTGGCTTTAAGAAAGCAGCTGATGATGGATGTTTTAAAGCTTCTGAAAATTATTTAAAAAAGTCGATATGTGAAAGTATTGATGCGGGTCTGCAATAAAGAAAAGGTCGTGGTATGTTATATGCGGTATTTTCAACGGTTTTATCATATTTTCTTTTAATATTTCATTGTTCTGTCAATGGTGTTGGACCGACCCCTTGTTTGACTGCACTGGGGTCACATGGATTTTTTAACCCCATATTTAGCATTTTTAATTTTATCGCTGCTAAGTTGTGTTTGGTTTTTTTACTGTGGGATAAAATATAAGAAGAAGGGGTATTGATGTTACGGTATGACTAATGCTTATTTAGGGTGGGGTTTATTATGTGGGTTGTAGGTTTAGTTGCTTTAATGTGGGTTTTTCTTATGTTTCGCTCATGTATTGCGGAATATAAATATTATCAATCGGTAAAGCTATTAGAACCCGATATTTGGCGCGCGCTTGGCTCCCCCAAGCATGTTAATATTCCGTTTGCTTTTTTACGACCAAAAAGTATGAATTTTTTAGGTGGAATGTCAAATGAAACGGTAGCCCAATGTGCGCATAAATATAGAAAGCGAGGGTTTCAATTGTTATTTTTCACCATAATGGTGTTATTGTTTAGTATTATATATTTTAAAGCTTATTAACACTGTGACTAAAGTGTAGTTGGTTCTACCGATAATTTTTAAGCGTGCATTTTAATAAAGTCGTTAAATATTTATATGAGAGTGAGTCAGTGAAGGGAAAACAGTGAAAATAATTGTATTGCTGAATGTATTTTGTTTATTATTGGTTAGCTTTTATTCTTTGGGGAAAGTGGAACTAAACATAGCTCAAAATAAATACATGGACCTTGAATACATTGATATTGGAACGGGTGAGTTCAATATAGTTATTGAATCAGGTATTGGTATGGGCGTTAGTTACTGGCAGCCTGTGTTGAGTGAGCTGCGCAAACTACCTCACAGGATTATTATTTATTCACGAGCTGGAATTGGCCGGTCTACAGATTCAACGGATGTATCAATAACTCGCTCAAATCAACGTTTACATGAATTACTTACATCATTGAAAATAAAAAATAATATTGTCCTAGTTGGTCACTCTTACGGTGGTTTGCACGTTAGAGAGTACGCGGTGGCTTTCTCTGAACACATCACGGGGATTGTGTTATTAGATCCGAGCCATGAACTTTTCTCTGATCAGCTTAGTAAATTAGATCGTGCTTGGTTTGAACGTGACGATATTAAATTGAACGCTATGATGGCTGGGAGTCGTGAATGGGCTATGTTACAAGACATATATAAGCAGGGCTCACTCTCTGACAAAGGTGCAATAATGACCATACCGACGGCGATTGTTACGTCGAGTAAGTTAGGTGAGAGTGATTGGTGGATTGGCCATAGTGCAAAAGGCAAAGAGATATGGAGAACTCTCCATGCCTCGTTAATTAGAAAGAATTCAAATGCGATTCATATTGTATCAGATGCCGTTGGGCATAATATTCCGGTGGAACAGCCGAGCTTAGTGGTTGCAACTATCAGTCAATTGATCTCGGTTGCAAAAGCAAATACTCATGCAATATCAAAGTCACTCTAAAGCATAAGTCGCTTTTTTGTATCAATAACGATGATCATCATTGATGAGAGTCCAGCTTAATTATCCATTAAAAAACACTCAAATAGAGTAATGACTAGCAAAGCAGAAAATAACTAAATAATTGAATGTAAATAGGAATTCCGCTATGGTTGGTATATTCGTTGCGGTGAATCTAAAACGAGTAATTCAGCAGATTCATTAGGTAAAAATGGAGCGTATATAAATATGACCTTAGTGAAATCAATATTCGTAAGTTTAATTATTTCTTTAATTGGGTTGACGGTGTTTTATGAAGATATTATATCAAAGATATTGCTTCCTCAATATATAGAGTGGGGGTATGAAACCGAAGCTCAGGGCCTTAAAGTTGGTATCCCTTTGGATGAGGAGGAGTTAAAGTTAGCAAAACATATCGGCATAAAATCACCAGAAAAAATAAGAATTGTTTATGTTGATGAGGTCCCGTTCCCACACGATAATTTCGCATTAAAAATGTTAGGTGAATCAGTGGGGTTTATAGGGGACAACATTACCGTTCAAGCACAAGCCTTTGGTTACTCAATATATGCTAGAAATGATTATAAGCTTGATAGACCTAGGTTAGCGCATGAAATCGTCCATGTTTTGCAAATCGAGCGATCCAACTTTGCGGATGTTACTTTTCAACATTTATCTGACCTTGCTAAATATGGTTATGATAAAGCCCCCCTTGAAGTTGAAGCATTTGAGGCTAATAAAAAGTATGCTGATTAATTTTCTCTAAAAAATATTAAATGGAAAAAAGGTACATTGAAAAGTAAGGTGAGACAGGCATAAAATGCGATATTTTATTGCCTGCTGTTATTCCTTTTTTGTCAGAGAATGAATGTTGATGTAAATCCTGATAAGCACTTTTAATCAAATGATTATAAGTTTAATGAAACTCATTTTTTAATGTCTCTATTAATCATTTCAATGTCATTTGATGGTGTTTCTTTATTCTAACCAAAGTGCTTAAAGAGATAGCAGGTGCTTAAGCTAAACGAGTAGCGCGCTTGATGATTGATCCTTAGTTGCAAATTTCAATCATAAGTTTGATGTTTACTTGTAAGATGTAAGTGTTCATAGCAAGCACCGATGGATTGAATTATTGCAGAAACGGTGTAGAATTATGTTTGTTTTGAGCGAGATGAAGACGTATTTTTTAAATATAGTTAAACTTGGCTCTGCTCTGGTGGATTACACGGTTAAGTTGGCTGTTTCAGAAGCTCGTTTAACCACGATAGATGATTCAACGCTGAAGATTGTGAGGTCGTTGCAAGTGTATAACTCCCCCAGTCAGAGCAAAGAAGTTAAGTAATAGACACTTACAAAGTAAGCAAGGTGAAGGATTTTTGTTAAATAAAAAAAATATGCAATTATTAAGAATTCTGATTGGGTTTTCAGCTCTTATCTGCTCAATAATATACGGTAAGTTATACAGTAATGATGAGTTGGAGAGGCTTGAACAGGGAATTTCCCGGATACATTTGAACGATGGGGATACAGCCATGCTCACGTCCTTTTATGATTCGGGGAAAGTCATAGTTTTAAAGATCGGAATTAATGGCCTAAATCGTGATGAAAGACAGTTTGAAGCAAAGAAAAGCCTTTATAAAAAGCAAGCCTTGAAGTTTACTTGTAAGAACAAAGTACTCGAAAAATATTTAAGTTCAGGGAAGCGAATTCAAGTTGACTTAAATATAGAGGGAAACTCTGTAGACATGTTTGCTAATTTTAATTTAACAACAGCTAGATGTGGTAAATTTAGCTTATAATAAATATATTAAAAATGACGTGAAATACTGGTTTTGCGTATTGTTTGCTAATTTTAGTTAAGTATTAGTTACATATTATGCGAGTGTTAGGTGGATGAATACAGTGGTTATTGAACCTTACTTCAATAACACGATAATGATGCCTGCTGCGTTATTATTTTATTTGCACCCATTTTTTAAATTAATATGCGATGGAATAGGGAAGTTTATGGCCGCACATACTGGCACGTTGATATTTTTCTGCGCTAAAATGGGAGCTGGAAAGTCAACGTTATCGAAAACCATAGCTTTAACGCGTAATGCGGTGCTTATTAGTGAAGATGAGTGGTTATCAATACTATATCCGAGTCAAATTAATTCATTTGAAGATTATATTAGCTTCTCGGGGCGATTGAGACCTTTAATAAAACAACATGTGCAAAATATATTGCGCGCTGGGTCGAATGTGGTCATGGATTTTCCAGGCAATACTAAAAAGCAACGTGCATGGTTTAACACGCTAACTTCAGAAGTGGGTGCAAAAGCCGAGCTTATATATTTAAAAGTCAGCGATGAAACCTGTTTAAAGCAAATAGCACAAAGACGTATTGAACAACCCGCTCGGGCTGCTTTTGATACTGAAGCCATGTTTCATCACGTTACTCAGTATTTTGAAGAACCAGATATCAACGACCAGCAACACTTTAAGGTGACGATAAAAAGCGGTTAATGGGCATGAGAGCCATCAATTTATCGATGGCGCTTACAGTGATATTTTCGTGTTTGATTGTATTTTCTCAACATGCCGGCCCCTCATGTTGATTTCTTCTTTCTATTTGTGAGTGGAGCTGCACAGCCGAAGTTTCTAGTAAATTCACTCACTTTACCCCTGTAATTGCCTGTAATACTTTTTTCCAACTCTAGCGCTTATGCTTATTTAGAGATTTTAATATGATATGGAAGCCAAGCAATTTGGCAAGTGCATTGTCGATGTAGGGAAACTAAACCATTATCGAACACATATTGTCGTTCTGATTTATCTAGCTCCCACACCCACACCCACACCCACACCTGCATATGTATTGTGACTTCCTATTTATTTGATCTCAGATAACCACACAAGGGAAGATCAGCCAATGAAACTGATTTTTCGTTACCAGCAATGTAGCTTTGAAATAGTGTTAATATTCATGGAGAAAGTTAATGGCTAGAAAATTCTTTAAACCGTCACTGGGCCTTATTTACACAAGTTTGTTAGTAGGAAGCGCAGTGAGTCAGGCTGAAACTCAAATTCCCACCGATGCACAAGAAACCTGCACGGTGTCTGAAACAACCTTAAATAAATGGTTCGCACAAGGTGATATTACAAAAGGGGGTATGGTGTGGCCTGCGAATAGTTTAGACCCAGTGTTTGCTGATTTTGATGGTAACTCCCGTTGTGATTTTTATAAATGGGGTGCACAAATGTTTTTGTGGCTGTCATCGCCGGTGGGTAATGCTTATGTATTTGATGGCCCTAGCTTCTATGATGTTATTCACTCAGGTAGTGGCTTTAAAATGCTCAGCAATTCTGTTGATACATTGAATAACAACTTTAATATACGCACTTTAAAAGATGACGATCCGATTGATAGTACGGGGCAAGCGGGTGGCTCAGGGGTTCTTATTTCACAGCAAGATTCACTCACTTATTATGGCATTAACGTCAATGATGTGTTTGCTTATTATCGCACAGGTGAGCAAGCCGGCGCATTTAAAGGGACTGACATTGCAACCGAATTCCCCAACACAATTCAGGGGCTGCGCCGAGTTGAAGATTTTGCAGGGCGCTCTTTTAAAGATGGTGAAGCGTTGGTGATGGAGATCAAAACTTCTTGGGTTGATGCTAGCACTGTTGATGCCAGTCAGTATTTAGTCATAGATGCTATGGTGCCTTGGTATAAAAAAGTCAGTGATACCAAATGGGCCCTGCAAGCAGATTCTGCTGTCAGTAAAAAGCTAGCGCTAGTGGGCATGCATGTTGTGGGTACAGTGAATGGCCACCCTGAAATGGTATGGGCCACATTTGAACATTTAGACAATGTACCTGATCAAGACTTCTATTACACCAATAATAAAGGTAAGCGTGTTGAACATGAGTTTGATTCAGAAGGAAAGTGGACCTTTACAAAAAGTAATACTAAGTCGACCACCAAAGTGAATGAGTATCAAGTTGTTGCTGGTAGTAAAACGGACTGTGTAATCGCAAAAACCTGCAATGTTGGTGATATTGTTGCTATTAATGATAGCAAAATCCAAGAAAACAATATTATTCGTCAAGACCCTTGGGGAAGTGAGCCAAACAATAAAGACAAAGAGATAGTGAGTAACAACACAGATTTGATCTCGCTGAACCACTCTATTTTACCTTGGCTGAAAGGTGTGGGAGACGTGCGTGCCAATTACTTCCAAGTAGGGAGTATCTGGACGGCAAGAGGTGAGATCCCAAAAAATGGTAGCAGCGACGAGTTACGTGGCTCCTTGTCATTAGCCAACACCACAATGGAAACATTCCATCAGGCGTCATCAACATCACCGGTGAGCTTTAAGCCAATTAACTGCTTTGGTTGTCATGGCGTTACCTTACCGTCTACCTCAACACCACCACAAGAAGCATTTGATGTGAGCCATATATTTAGCAGTATTACTCCACTTAATGTTGAAAAGTGATTGCAGTGATATCATAAACCACGGTAGATCAAGCTACCGTGGTTTTTTATCGTCTTAGCCTATTAAGTCATTTAAGTCATTTAAGTTATTAAGAGTTTAATCTTCGAAGTAATGTTGCCATGGGCTGCCTGAGAATGTGTTTTTAAGTGTGTGATAGTTTGTTATGCATTCAGATAATGGTCTATTTTCTAGTTTACGTACACCTTCAGAAAGTGTGTAAGGGCTTGCCCCTAAAAACTTTAGGACACGCGCGCATTCATTTTGAAAGTTATGTTGCAGCGACTCGTAAAGCACATCACAAGTATGGTGCTCCCCAAAGTGCAATTTGGCACGTTGGTGCCACTCATTAACTTCGGTAAAGTCTTGATGCAGTCTATTTTCATCTAATGTTAAAGAAGTGCTTGGTTTTTTATATTGATCAATATGCGCGTTAGGTGGGGCTTCTAGTAAACTGATATGTTGTAATTGTCGTGCGTCCCAATTGTGCCATTGCTGGCTATCTCGGGCTCGAACATGGGATAAATGCCGTCGTAGCAAATTTTCTCGACGTAAATGAATCACCTTCAAATCAGGGATTTCTTTGAGAATAGTCCAAATATCATTCCATCGTGCATTGGCTTTAATACCCGGAAACGCTTTTAAGGAAAAAGGGTGGTAGGCTTGCAATACAAAACCAACATGGCTCGTTTGAGTAGGGATCTTATTATATACCCAATCATCCAATACTTGCTGTGAAGGCAGGCTTAACGAGTAGGGCAAGTTTGGGTTATCTGAATTAAACACTTCCGTTTGACAAACGATATGAGGGTGCGACTCTAATGCGGTACGCAGTAAATGTGTCCCAGAGCGAAGATAGGAAATAATAACAAACTTTTGATAACTCATAGGAATAAGGCCCCAATTTCTATTTATGGTGTTTTATGATTGAAACGATCATTATTAGTCTAAATACCTTGCCATAGCGCTATCCCAGCGGTTTTGTGCTTTGAGTAATTGCACGAGTATTTCACGTACAGCACCGTGACCGCCGCGGTTTTGGCTGATGATATCTGCGTATTGTTTGGCTTCGTCACTGGCATCGGCCACCGCAATGCCTATACCACATCTTTTTAGCAACGGAATGTCCATGACATCATCGCCTATGTACACACATTGTTCGGCGGTTAAGTTGAGGTCATTCAGGAGGGTATTAAATGCATTCAGCTTTACTTTTTCGCCAAAGTAGCAAGGCGATATACCGAGCTCGTCAGCGTGGTTACGGTTTGCTTGATCATTACGACCGGAAATGATCGCAACGGGCAAACCTTCTCTGATGGTCATTCTGATCATATGATCGTCTTTGGAATCAAAAAACTTGATAGCGTTGTTAGCGCCGTAGCCTACTTGGCCATTTGTCATAACACCGTCAATATCGAGAATGACTATTTTGATTTTTGTGGCTTGTGGGTGCAAGGTAAACTCCTGTTAAGTGATGTTATCTGTGAGTTGACGATATAGTTCATCATCTTGGACTTGACGTAATAGTGCTGAAAAGTTGTCGATATTGTGTTTCAGATCCGTTGGGTTTTGTTTCTGGCTGCGCGTTGTTAATGCATGAGGCGCTATTGCTAAAAAATAAAACAGTTTTTCTAGGGTGTCTTGCTGTGTGAGGGTTTCATATTCTAATTTAAGATAAGGCTGTTTTGACTGCGTCAAGCGGTCTGTTATTTCTTGATAAAATGCTCGATTCATCGCGATGTCTTGCTCTAGCTTGGTTAATTCTACGGTTACTTGCGTACTGGTATTTCCAATCGGCAAAGTGCGTACTGTTGGGGCGTGCTCTTGCAGACCATAGCTTTCCCATATGCCATTTTTTTCAGCAATCAATTTCGAGACATGGACTTTTACTTGATTGTTACGATGCAAGACGATTTTTTTGATACTTGGATCATTTAACGCATAATCAAACACCTGCTGATTTTGTTTATGCGTCATCTTAAACCCGACGCAAGGCATACCTTGAGCATGTGCCCAAGTTCGTGCAAGGAAACCGAGTGGATCTTTATCTCGCTGTTGTTGGTTGATGGCTAAGCTGAACTCGGTGTTTCTGAGTGACAATGCGTAATGAATTCCCTCAGGGTTATACAATTCGTGATGGCATAATACTGAGGGATGTGAGTTAAGCATGCTACTTAACATATTACTGCCGCTGCGAGGCGCGGCTAATATGATAAAGCGGCAATGTGGTGTCTTATAATCACGCAAAGGCGGGTGCCTCCACTTGTTGTGTCATCGAGCGTAACGAATTTAGTACCTTGAGTTTTTGTGGCTCAATGAGATAAATCGCGCCATCATAAGACGATACAGCATAATGCTTGCCATGCTTAATGATAGAACTGATCCCGTTTTGGGCGATTGTTTCTCTGATAATAGCGCCATCTTTTAATGAAACGCGCAATAACTCTCCCCAGTAGTTGGTGACAATAACCACTTCTGGAGAGATGAAACACAATGATTTAGGCGAGCGTCGCCCTAAATGTATGGTGTGATATAAAATACCATCGTCGATACCATGTATTTTTAGAGTAAAATCTCGCCCTGTGCTAGCAATAAATCGACCAGAAGGGTCTATGTCAACATCATCAATGATAGCAGTATGACCTTTATATTCTTTTAACAATTTGCCATTAAA
This sequence comes from Pseudoalteromonas sp. MMG013, assembly GCF_018100885.1. Lineage (NCBI taxonomy): Bacteria > Pseudomonadati > Pseudomonadota > Gammaproteobacteria > Alteromonadales > Pseudoalteromonadaceae > Pseudoalteromonas > Pseudoalteromonas sp. MMG013. The sequence continues at coordinate 16,818 of NZ_JAGJEE010000017.1, forward strand.
GTCCCAGCTCATGAGAGTGCCCTCGGCACAACAGCTAACCCCAATGGCACGAGTTGGATGAAGTGCCAACGCTTTAATTGCATTATCATGTGCGGGGATCTTATTGAGTAACTCCCCATCATGACTTAAATGAGCAAGTGTCCCGCTGTAGCAAGCTACAAAAATTTCACCTTGATGAGCGGTTAAGTGTGAAGTTCGAATGCTGTTAACAGGGCCTTCATTGAGCGCAATACATGAGATTTGCTTGAGGTTTTCTGCGTTTTGCTGAAACAGGTATAAATGTTGATTATGTGCCCCAGTAATGACATTTTGTCTGGTTGGGCAAAAAGCCACGGCATTCATTAAAACTCTACCGAGTTCAGGAGGCTGTTTGGCTTGCCAACTGGCGTTATGTTCATCTAACACACCAATACGGACCACGCCGTCATCACTGACCATGACAAGCTGCTGGTCATTTTTAGAAGCCAGATCGTTAAAGCAAGGGTTACCTGGTGATTGTGAGTTTTCACCCAACTCATGAATGCACTCTCCTGAGTGCGCATTCCATACTATTACGGTGCCATCAAAAGTACCCGCGACGATATTTTTACCGTCTGTAGACCAATTAAAAGAGCGCTCCCATAGGGCTGGGTGGCTGGCCAGTTTTTGTTTTTGGTGAAACGTTGTGTGATCCCAAATTAAGATCTGTTGATCGTAGGCGGCGGAAAGAATATCCCCATTTTCGGGTGACACCGCGACTTTTTTAATGGCTGAATGGTGCCCCGGAATTTCTGCAATTAGTTGATTATCATTGATATTAAAAATTCGGATGACACCATCATCACAACCCAATACCACCCGATTATGTAACGCATCTATTGCACAGGTGTCAGTTTCAGTGTCAAAAGGCCCTATTTTTGCCAGCGCCTCACCTGTTTCTACATCCCAAATTCGCAAAGTCATATCATCACCCGACGTGTAGAGTTTGCCGTTTAGGTAACTAATTGACAGTACATCTTTTTCATGGCCGAGAATAATACGTTTAATGGCACCTTGGGTCAGGTCCCAAATAATGATGCGCCAATCTCGTGATACAGAGGCACCAAGCTCATCGCTAATAAAAACAAAGTCTTCTACATCATCGTCATGTCCTTTGAGCACCAAAGCGAGTTCCTGTTTATTAAGGTCCCAAAGGTATAAGTTATAGTCTGATGAGGCAGTGACCGCATGACTGCCGGTTTGATTGACGGTAACTCGATTAACCAAGTGCGCGTGATACCCTAACAAATTCACTTGCGCACTGTTTATATCGAAAAGAGCAACAGCACTGTCATACCCTGATGTGATAATTTTGGTGCTATTAGGGATCTGTGCTGCACAGGTAATAGGGCCTCGGTGGCGTACAAATGATGTCGTTTCCATATATAACTCCTTGCTAAAATAGCATCTCAATGTGGTGATGTTTCTGAGGGGTTAATTGATCATATTGTTGCTGATTAAACACTTGAAAATATTGTTGTGCACTTAGGCTATTTACAGCGATATTATTGTGGTCAGCACCATTAATTTGACAATTAGGTGCGGAGTTTGACAATTCAGTTATCCAGTCCAAATAATGTGCCTTGCGTTCTGCTGCGCTATAGTGCCAATGACTGTAAATGGTAAAAAACGCATTACTCCACCAAATATAACTGGCGTTATACTCACTCAATGCTTTCAGCAAATTTTGTCTATCTTGCAATAAATCACAATGTAAATATTGATGTGGTAACTGGCGGCACTGCTGCCAATGCGTCTGGAATGCGTCTGGACCGCCCCATTTCTCTAATTCTTGCTGCCAGAGAGATTCCATATCATGCCAGTCTAGTGTACTGGGCGTTGCGCCGTACCAGAGCTGATAAAATACCTCTGGTTCCGGAAAGTGTTTAAATAACTGACGAACAAAATCAGGAAAGTTGTTTCCATCCCAATGCTCAATAATGTAGCGGCGAATTTCTAGAGCTTTTAAGCTGTAGTCAAATAGCACAACGTGTGTGTTTTCATGAAATCCTTGTGTAAACAATATGCGATAAGGTTTAAAGCCAGCAGCGACACTAAATACCGCATCAAGGGGATTATTCTTTGTTTGAACCAGATCTTGATAAGATTCAATATTAAATAAGAAAGCGCCCTTTTGGGCATTGTTTAGCTGCTTTTTGATCCGCTGTATAAACTCAGTTTGGGCTCGAGAAAGGCCTTTGGTATCGTCAATTTTATCAACGGGCAGGCCTATTAGTTGGCCAAATTGATTGTTCTGTGATTCTTTGGCTAGATCAAATCGGCAGTTATTAATTGACTCACCAAATCGGATCAAGGGTAAGTTGTGCTCGAAACTGGCTTGAATAAAGTGCCACCCGGCATGATGGGTGATGCAATGGTTTTTTGCTTCAGTATCGCCAAATTTAGGATGTGCTAGTTGTCGATAGCACGCTAAGTTCACGAGTAGACAATCAGTATTTAGACCACAGGTGTCGTGCTCAGTGATAATGGGCTCGCCGGCGACAAGAAAATTGGGACCGCTGATTATACGCTGTATACCTTGATAGAAACCCTCTTGGCGCCAATGAGATAAATACCATTGCTCATCGATAACATGACCAACATGTTGTATCAAGCAATAATGTGCAGAAGTGTGAGCGGCTTCTGTAAGGAGCTGATCAATATTGTTGTGTTCTATCACATTGCCATGATAGCCATAGCGTGACCAAGCGAGGGTCAGCGCTCTTAGCTTTTTCTGGTCATATTTAGCTTGCTGTGATTCCTGATTGAGTAGTGCAAAGATTAGCTCATTCATTATATGGCCACCCCGTATTCTGTTTGGGTATGGAGTGACTGTGACATAGACGCTGATAGTAAGATCCCTTCACCGTACGAGCAGGCTGTTATTTCATCGGCAGCGAGCCCTGGAAGTACTTCGGTGGCAGCTCTAATCGCACTTGTAATACAGACTGTGCGTACATAAATGGTGAGTAAATCGACCACACCTTGCTTGATAAAGGAATTAACAAGCTGTAGCCCCCCTTCAACTAGGATTGACTGAATGCCGTGTTCATTGAGTTGTGCCAATGGGTGAGCGAGTTGGTGATCTAACGCCGTGATCAAAGTATGTTCAGTGGTCAGTGTGTTTTTGACATGGCCGATAATATAGGTTTTTCTCTCGTTTTGTTCGTTGTTTAAGGAGCAGTAATGTTGGCCGGAAAAAATGATCCTAGCGGGTTGTTTTATTGGCTCTCTGCCTAAAATATTGTGTCGAGCTGTTAGTTTTGGCGTATCGTTTAGCCAAGTTTTTGCGCCAACAGCGACAGCACAATATTTTTCTCTTAACTCATGAACCCGTTGCCAGTCTTTCGGGCATGAGATGGAAATAGATTCACCATTGTTACCCGCGGTGCAAGCTTGGCTATCAATAGCAAAATTCACGTGAATAAAAGGGCGGTCAGTGGCGGACTTATTATCTGATACTGAGCTTGCGCTGTGTTGCTCTGTTTTTATGAGGTGGCCCATGTGTTGTTGTTTGGTTTCTAGATATGCCGCTGAGTGAAAATTGGCTTCACAGACGATGGGAATTCGACCTGATACAGTGATGCCAAGTTCACTGAGGTTTTTCAACTTCAATGGGTTGTTGGTCAGTAGCCGAATCGAAATGACATTGAGGTGATTGAGGATGTCTCGGGCATCTTCATAGGTTCGACTGTCTATCGGTAAGCCAAGTATGCGGTTTGCTTCTATGGTATTGTGACCTTTTTCTTGTAGTGCGTACGCACGGATCTTATTACTCAGACCAATACCACGGCCTTCTTGCGGTAAGTACAATACAACGCCCCCGTTTTTGGCAATATAGTCCAGTGCAAAATCAAGTTGTTGTTTACAATCACACTTCAGCGAACCGAGGGCTTCAGCTGTAAAGCAGGCTGAATGAACACGAACTGGCAAATCTTTTTGGCCGTTGATATCGCCGGCACAAATAGCTGTGACTTCTTGATTTTGCTTGTTCCGATAGATTCTGACACTAAAAGTGCCTAGTTCCGTTGGTAATAGGGTTGTTGCTTCATGGCGCATTTATTCACCTCATTTAACTTACTTAATCTATATTCCTTTGGCCGATGGTCAGGAACTTTCTCAGTGGCTATTGGGCTGTTGTTGGGGGGGGGTACCCAAGTTCATATTGCTCAAGTGAATGTAGGTGCTTAAAGTGATTATTTGTATTACAGGCCATTACAACAAACGAGTACCAGCGAGACTGTTAATTTTAGTAGTTGATTCATTTGATTTTTTAGGCGTTCAAATCGTGTTACTGCGCTATTCACGGTAGCTGATATTTTGGGTTTTATTCTTTTTGTTCAAAAAGGCGAACATCAATGGGCAAAAAAACAAAAGCGGAGGAGGGGTTTTATTTTATGTAAATAATACGTTGAATATGTTTGGCAGTTGCACTGTATATACATACTTAATCAAATGAGTTATAAAATTATCATTAAGCACTTTCTTGTAATCAATGTGTTAGGTATAGAGCAGAAAAAGCCTATTTAGTATCACGATGGCGCTCACCGCAAATTATATGGCCGGCTTATGGGGTCAGCTCAGATGTTGGTACGTGCATGAATCAAATTAACGGGGTGAAAGGGTAAGGAGATGGTCATTAAGTTCAATGTATTTGGCAAGCATATGTCAGTGCTTAGGTGTGGGCAAGAATGGCAGTTGTATCATGAATCCGATACAAGTCTACGGGTACGTGTTTATGATGTTGTTCTTCCTCCTGAGCTTCAACAGACAGAATTAAGTAGTTACCTTGATGACATTTATCACGAATATGCATCAGAGAAACACCCAGCAGTGATAAAGATGAATTAATGTAAAATGAGATTATCAGCACATACTTTAAAGAGGCCTCTTAGGCCGATATCGCTTTTTACCAGCAATGTTGAGTAGCCGAAGAAATTTTGGACACTCAGCATGACTTGGTGCTTGGCAAGCGGCGGCATGTCGAAGACCGTCTCTCATTGCTGTCATTTCTGTAATTTTTTTATCTAATTCATCCGCTTTTGATAACAGTAGAGGCCTGTCAATGTGCACGCCTTTTGGGTGTAACATTGCACCTATTTCATCAAGTGATAAGCCAACATTACGGCCCAATGAAATGAGTGCGAGTGTATTAATTACTTTTGGCGAAAACACCCTTCTTAAGCCATTTCTACCAATTGACTCTATAAGGCCTTTCTCTTCATAAAAGCGTAATGTTGACGTGGGCAGTCCAGACGCTTTTGCAACTTTACCTATATCCATAACTTTTCCTCTTGACTTCAAGTCGACTTGAAGTATTAGCATTCACTATATCATTAAATGTGAACACTGAAGAGGAAAGATACGATGTGGGATGAACGTTATAATTCACAAGAATACGCCTATGGAACAAAGCCGAACGATTTTTTAAAAAAACATGTTAGCGCATTGCCAAAAGGAAGAATTTTAAGTTTAGGTGAAGGGGAAGGTCGAAATGCCGTTTTTTTAGCTAACCAGGGTTATTCAGTCACGGCGGTAGATTCTTCATTAGTGGGTCTAAATAAAGGTAAGAAGTTGGCAAAAGAGCAAGGGGCAGTGGTGGAGTTTATTCATGCTGACTTGAACGAGTATGACTTAGGGCAAGCACAATGGGATGGCATTATTTCGATATTTTTCCCCTTGCCATCATTACTGCGAAAAACACTGTACAAACAAGTTCAGCATGGACTTAAAAACCAAGGGGTATTCTTGATTGAGGCTTACAGGCCAGAACAAGTGAGGTTTGGTACTGGTGGTGGAACTTCAGTGGATACAATGCAATCGGCGCAATCACTGGGCGCTGAATTGCCATCATTAAACTTTAATTTACTCGTAGAGTTGGAACGCAATGTAGTCGAAGGGGTATTTCATACTGGGCTAGGCGCCGTGGTGCAAGGTATTGCAACAAAAATGTAAACAAAATAATAGGCTGGTATATATTAATTGTACGGGGTGTTTTATTATACAGCGGGTTTAATAAAGTACTGTGATATGGCTCAACCAAGTAACGGTTATGGCTTGATTATATGACGCGCTATGTGATGTTTATGCATGTCGATACATTTTATAAGTAATGGCCTATTGTTTTGAGAGGCAACACCACAGTTGTGAGCTTTATCGCAGTGGTTAACAGCATTTATGGAGATAATAATGAAAAAACTAATTGGACTAGTGACGCTATTGGGTTTTGTGTCTATTGCAAATGCCAGTGAACGCTTCGTCGTAAATACAAAAATCTATAACGATAAGCACTTAATTGGTGCACCGACGTTAATTGTGGATTCAAATGAAACAGGGTCAATTTCAGTCAGTGAATTGTATCGTTTTTCACTAACGGTAGCACCGATCGATGACTCCACGGTTAGTATAGTCAGCGAGTTAGAGCTTGGTGGAAAACAGATGTCACCGTCTTTAGTGGTTGAGCTTGGCAAAGAAGCAAGTATAAATATGGATGGCAAAGCGTTTTCCGTAATTGTGAGTAAAGCTGAAGGTTAACCTGTATTAGAGCTTGTAGCACCTAAATTTAATAGGGGCTATGAGGTATTATGTGACTAAGCATGAGTTAGCGTGATTGTGGTTAAAGTACGTATATTACCCAATGTACAGTAACTTTAACCCCAAGCTTGTGCCGTGTTGAGTTTGTATTCTTACTATACATAACGTCGTTTATTACAGCTGTTCTGCTGTCCGTTATTTGAAAGTGATGTTTATAGCATCATATCGATTGTTTCTTATGGTTATTTTTACCAGCCAGTTTCCCTTTGTTGTATATCGTATTCATAACTAAACGGCACTAATAGTGCTTGTATTTTTCCCTGAATACTTAGAATAATCAGGTCAAATCGTATGCTTTTTACTGCTAGAGAATAGTCTAAGTTGAGCAATATTGAATGTAAGTCTTTGTAAAGTTTGTTGAGACTTGACGATTAAGCAAATTACACTAGAAATAACTAATTAGCGTCTTATAAACTAACAGGAAAGAATTATAATGCTAAAAATAACCGCAGTCAGTGTCGCGGTAGCAATAGTGTTAACTGGGTGTACGAGTACGTTTGATATTTCTCCCGATTATCAGCAAAATTTGGTAATTCCGAGTGCATGGCAGTACCCACAAACTTTACAACCAGTTGATTTAAACTGGCTGGAACAGTTCTCAACATCACATTTGCATCAGTTAGTTGACATCGCCATAGAAAATAATCGCGTACTCAAGCAGCAACAGCTGGCGGTCGAATCAGCAAAGCAGCAGCTTATTGTCTCAGGTAGTGCTTTGTGGCCCTCTCTCGATATGTCTTTGGATAGTAGCCGCCGGAAAAATGCCTCGTCAGGTACCACTGGAAATAGTCACGCATTAGACTTAACACTGCGTTATGAATTAGATGTATGGGGTAAACTCTCTGCTGGCGAACGCAGAGATAATTTGTCGTTGTTAGCACAGCAAGAAACTTTATCTCAGCATACCTATGACTTAGTCGCCAAAGTTGTTATAGCATGGTTCTCGGTCATTGAATCTCAAGGTCAGCTCTCGTTGCTACAAGAGAGAGTGGAGTTGGCGAAGCAAAACTTAGATATTATTGAGAATGGTTACAAACAAGGCTTAAATAATGCTTTAGATGTGTATTTAACACGGAATGAGCAGAGTAATGAAAAAGCCAAGTTAGCCAGTCAAAGTGCGTTAAGTGTGCAAAAAAAACGCGAATTAGAGCGTTTATTGGGGCATTACCCAGCAGGTCTTATTGAAGTAGAAGCAACGTTGCCGGTCATAGATTCGGCATTACTATTGGGTTTACCTTCAGAGCTTATTCGTCGTAAACCTGAACTGCGTGCAAGTTGGCATCAACTGCTAGCGCAAGATGCTGCGCTTGCGTACGCTCATAAACAGCGCTTTCCAAGTCTTAATTTAACCGCGAAATACGGGACGAGTAGTGATGACTTGGCTGATTTATTGTCGTCTTCTAGTGTGGGGTGGTCGTTATTATCTGGTATTACAGCGCCGTTATTTAATGCGGGAAAATTGGCCGCCAATGAAGAAAAGGCGCGAATTGAATTACAGGTAACAGAATTATCTTATCTAGAAGCACTTCATCACGCTTTTGAACAGGTAGAAAATGGCATCACCAATGAACAGTCATTGCAACGCCAATACGAAAATACCTCTGCTGCTGCAACAAATGCCAAGTTAGCTGAGCAATTATCTTTCGCGCAATATCAAAAAGGCTTAGTGTCGTATACAACCGTATTAGATGCTCAAAAACGCTCATTTGAAGCGCAAAGTGGACTTATCTCAATTAAGAATCAAATCATTAAAAATCGCGTAGAGCTACACTTAGCACTTGGCGGCGATTTTCAATCAGGACAGGTAAAAGGCACAGTCAATGAATAAGAGAAAACGCATTTTATTGCCAGTCGCAGTATTGGTTATATCGGTTGCTGCAATTATGTTGATTGTTAATAACCCACCAAAGAATAGTCGTTCAAAAAGCAAACCTCAAGCGCAGATGTTGGTTGAAATTGAACAACTTCAATCTAGCGAGTTTACCTTGAACATTGCCAGTTATGGCGTTGTAAAACCGAGAACTCAGAGTATGTTGGTTGCGCAAGTCTCAGGTGAAGTGAGTTACATAAACGATCGTTTTAGAGATGGTGGGTTCTTTGAAAAAGGAGATGTGTTGCTGCGTATTGACGATAGAGATTACCAAGCAGAAGTAAAAATATCACAGGCGACTTTGCTAAGTGCAGAGCAGGCTCTATTAGAAGAACAGGCACGCAGTGAGCAAGCGAAGGAAGATTGGCTGCGTTTAGGTAATGGTAGTCAAGCCAGTGAGTTGGTTTTACGTAAGCCACAATTGGCAGCACAACACGCTAATGTACTGTCGGCACAGGCTAAATTGGAAAAAGCGCAGTTGGCTTTGGAGCGTACATCTGTTGTAGCGCCATTCTCAGGCCGAGTATTATCGAAAAAAGTCGATTTAGGTCAGGTTGTGTCTAGTAATGGCCAAATAGCTGAAATTTATGCCATAGACTATGTTGAAATAAGACTACCAATTAATAACCGTGATTTGGCGTTTATTAATTTACCAGAACGCTCTAGAGAGGGCACCCATAATGGGCTCGAAACCCCAGTGACCTTGACCTCAGATCTGGTAGGCACCCAGCAATGGCATGGGCAAATAATCAGAACGGAAGGGGCTATCAGTGAGCAATCTCAACAATTGTATGTTGTTGCTCAAATTGAAGACCCCTATTCAGTGGACAAAATGGCTGGATTTTCGATTAAAATTGGTCAGTATGTTAATGCGCAAATCACCGGAAAAACCCTCAGTAATGTAATTATAATCCCCAATAATGCCATTTATCAGGGCAGTTATGTGTATGTGTTAAATAACGATAATTTACTGATGAGAAAGGACGTTCAGTTAGCTTGGCAAAATAAAGAAATCGCCATTGTAAAATCGGGTTTAGACGCAGGCATGCGTTTGGTAACAACGCCGCTTGGCCAAGTGAGTTCAGGGACTAAAGTGGTGGTTATTAATGATAACAGTGAACCTCATATTGCTGATAAGCGCAAAACAAAGGGTGATAGACAAGAGCGACGAAACAACGCACCAGGAGCTGACTTATGATTGCATGGTTTACACGAAATCATGTGGCGGCTAATTTGCTGATGATTTCAATTTTGCTCGGAGGGTTGTTCTCAGTCTCAACACAAATACCATTAGAGGTGTTTCCTTCATTTGAAACGGATCGAATTAGTGTCAATATGTCGCTTCGTGGCGCCACCCCTGAAGATGTTGAACAGGGTGTTGCTATTCGTATTGAAGAAGCTGTACAAGACTTAGAGGGTATTAAAAAAATATCGAGTCGCTCAGCAGAAGGCTCTGCGTCCGTTACAATAGAAGTGGATACCGGCTACGATGCCAGAGACATGTTGGCAGATATAAAAAGTCGAGTAGATGCGATAAATACCTTTCCCGCAGATGCGGAGAAACCGGTGATCTCGTTGGCACAACGCAAGCGAGACGTTATTACGGTAACGGTTTCGGGAGACTATAGCGAGAAAGAAACTCGAGAGCTTGCTGAGCAAGTCAGAGATGATTTGTTGCGTATTGATGGTGTGACACAAATTGAGCTGGATGGTGTGAGAGACTATGAAATTGCCATTGAAGTCAGCCAAGACAAACTCCGGCAATACAATTTAACCATAGATCAGGTTTCTAACCTGATCGCGAGCTCTAGTGCCGATGTATCGGCCGGTAATTTAAAATCATCAGGAGGCGATATTTTATTACGCTCAAAAGGACAAGCGTATCGTAAAGATGAATTTGCACAGATAGCCATTAAAACCAATGCGGACGGTTCTGTGATCCGTTTAGATGATATTGCTACCATTTTAGATGATTTTGAAGAAACACCAGTCAGAACACGCTTTAATGGTAAACAAGCTGCATTTATTGAGGTATATAGAATTGGCCAGCAGAGTGCCATTGAAGTCGCGGATAAAATAAAGGCTTATATTGAAAGCCGTCAAGATACTTTGCCTTATGGCTATGAGTTAAGCTATTGGGATGATGATTCTACCATTGTGAAAAATCGTATCTCAACTTTGACCTCTAATGCAATGCAAGGCGGGATTTTGGTATTGGCTTTATTAACCTTGTTCTTGAGACCTGCGATTGCTTTTTGGGTTTTTATTGGTATACCGGTGTCTTTTATGGGGGCTTTCTTAGCGATGCCATTCTTTGGTATCACACTGAATATAATGAGTTTATTTGGATTTATTCTGGTGTTAGGTATCGTCGTAGACGATGCAATTGTAACCGGAGAAAATATTTATACCCACCTTAATAGTGCTGAATCAGGTGAGCAAGCCGCCATCCGTGGTACGACTGAGGTGGCCACTCCGGTGACTTTTGGTATTTTAACCACCGTGGCGGCATTTTTACCGTTGGCTTTTATTGACGGAGCAAGAGGTGCTTTGTTTGCGCAAATTCCTGTTGTGGTTATTCCCGTCTTGTTGATGTCTTTGGTTGAATCTAAGTTTGTTTTACCTGCTCATCTTAAATATCTTAAGTTAAGAAAAGAAAAGGGAAAAGTAAGTCGCTTTAGTCAATTTCAACAAAATTTTGCAGATGGGTTTGAACGTGGAATCTTAAAGTATTACCACCCACTTTTAAAGCGCGCGGTCTCCAACAAAGGCGTAACATTAAGCGCCTTTATTGGGGTCTTTTTCATTATTATTGCGCTGATCAGCAGTGGTTGGACTAAGTTTATATTTTTCCCGCGGATCCCCAGTGAAACCGTCAGGGCAAATTTGACCTTGCCAACGGGAACCCCCTTTGAAGTAACGGCAAAATATATCGATTTAATGTCTGATAAGGCGCAGATATTAAAAGATAAATATAGAGATCCTGAGACCGGGGAGAGTGTAATAACGCATATTTTGGCAACCACAGGGGGACGCGGCGGTGCTGGTAATGTGGGTAGAGTACGTTTTGAGATCACACCACCAGAGACACGTGCATTGAATATTGGCTCACGCGCATTAGTCAGCGAATGGCGGCAGCTCATCGGTCAAATCCCAGGGGCAGAAAGCTTGACGTTTAGAGCTGAGATTGGTCGTTCAAGTGATCCAATTGACGTTCAGTTAACGGGGACTTCTTTAACTGTGTTGAAAGAAGTGGCAAATAAAGTGAAGGAGAATCTCAATACTTATCCCACAGTGTTCGATATTGTTGACAGCTTGAGCGATGGTAAAGAAGAGTTACAAATCGATTTGACTGAACAGGGGAAAGCGCTTGGGTTAACTCGCACAGATGTGTCACGTCAGATCCGCAGTGCATTTTTTGGTGCTCAGGTACAGCGAATTCAGCGTGGTCGAGATGATGTGCGCGTGATGGTGAGGTTACCCTTAACTGAGCGCAGTAACTTAACCACCCTCAATGATATTCTCATTAATACACCAAATGGACAAACTGTTCCGCTTAGCCATATCGCCAAGCTAACGCCGGGGCAAAGCCCTTCGAGCATTTATAGAATCGACAGATATAGAACCGTGAACGTGACGGCAGACATTGAAAAAGAAAATACCAATATGACCGTGCTGCAAGAGGAACTGAAAGTGTACTTAGATCAATTGGTGATCCAGTACCCAGGTGTCAGTCATTCATTAGAAGGCGAAGCAAAAGAGCAGCGAGAGTCGTTTAGCTCATTAGGCTGGGCGTTACTGTTTGTATTTTTTGTAATTTACACGCTGTTGGCTATCCCATTTAAATCTTACTTGCAGCCTCTTATTGTAATGAGTGTCATCCCTTTCGGCATGATAGGCGCGGTGGTAGGTCATTGGATCATGGGAATGGAGCTAACGATAATGAGTTTATTAGGTATGTTGGCACTGATAGGCGTTGTCGTGAATGATTCATTGGTATTGGTGGATTACATCAATAAGCAACGTCAGCGAGGGCTTGATACAATGACTGCAGTACTGAATGCGGGCGCCGCTCGGTTTAGACCTGTTATGTTGACCAGTATCACCACTTTTTGTGGTTTGATGCCGCTATTATTCGAGCAGCAAACACAAGCTCAGTTTTTAATACCCATGGCGGTATCTCTTGGGTTCGGCATTATTTTCGCCACACTCATTACCTTAATTTTGGTGCCGGTAAATTACCTATTGACGGAAAAAATGATTAGCTTCTCGGCCCGTTTAAGGGCGCACCCAGTGTAGAATTATGCCGTGTCACAAAATAAGTAAATAAGGGCACATAAATGTGCCTTTATTTTTTATGAGTGCTGCTTTTTAATCTAACTTTTTGATTATAAATCATAAATGAATTAATATTGGGGTGTTAAAAATCAATGTGAGAATGGGCTTTGTTGTGCTCATTAAATATACTAATAAGGAAATTATACAATTGAAGTATTTACTATTTATCGCTGTTTTTTTTCTCAGTGCATGCAGCACGCCTAATGTTTCTAAAAATGTGTACTTTACCAATGTGATGGACATTATAGCTTTGAGTGAAGGAAACACACCAGATGGGCTAAAAGGGACATTTCAGCTCCCTATAAAAGCATCGGGAACGCAACATCGCACGACTTATTTAAATACTGAATTAGATTATCGAGACAGAAGAAATATCTCTGTGTCACTTCACCCAAAAGTCATACGTGACTTTATTGCAAAATTTGGTGCTCACCCTGAAAGCTACTTTATTAATAAAACCATATTAGTTACTGGAGAGGCAAAACGGGTGAAAATATACTTTGTATCGAACGGTAAGCTTACTGAAAAATATTATTTTCAAACCCATATCCAAGTGGGTTCACTGTCGCAAGTTAAAGTCGTTTGAAGATATCAGATATGCAGATCAGGAAATTAAATACGCTTCGAGGACTCGCGGCACTGATTGTTTTTTTTACTCACTTTAGTGATATAACGCATTGGCTTGATGGGGCTTTAGGTGGTGGCGCTGGTGCATATGGTGTCATGCTGTTTTTTTTACTTAGTGGCTTTTTGATGTCTTATTTGTATTTAAATAAAGCTTTTACAAAGTCAAACATCAAGCACTATTTATTCGCACGCTTTGCGCGGGTATTACCGCTCTATTTTGTGGTTGTCCTTAGCGCGTATTTTCTAACGGTATCTGGCAATGATAGTTTATACCACATACCGGACTTCAATTCGCTATTAGGCCATTTGCTCTTGGTCTATGGTGAAAGTGTATTTTGGTCAATACCCGTTGAAATTCAGTTTTATTTTATTTTTTTGATCTTTTGGTTTTTCGCGAATCAAAGAAGTGGATATATTTATGCATCTATTGTTGGTGTAATGGTTTTATTATTTCTTACCAACTTTCCAAGGCTATATGGTGAGATCTATGAGATCCCTTATAATATCTTTAATGTATTGAGATCCTTACCTTACTTTTTCGTAGGAGTGATTTTCGGCATGCATTATCACTCCTTTAAGGTTCCAGATTATTTAAGAAAGCATGGTTTTATACTGGTTCTAGGCCTGATCCCACTTATGTATCCTGAGTTTTCATTTGTTTCTTCTGATGCAAAAAGAAGAATGTGGCTGAGCTATGAAGTTTTGTTTGTGATGAGCACGGTGTTTTTTTGTATTGTCTTTTTGGTTCCGAATAACAATATATTGTTAGCAAATAAATTGGGGGATTTTTTGGGGAAAATATCTTACTCATTATATTTGTTGCATATGCCCATTATTGTAAAGGTGGATCAATTTACGCTATCGGTGGAAATGAAATTACTGGTGTCTTTAGTATTAAGTATCTGTGCGGCGTATGTATCATATCGATTCTTTGAAAAACCACTAGCAACGCAAATAAGGCAAGCTGCTAATAGGGGAAATCACCCTAAAGGTAGTATGGCGAGTTAAACAGTACATTTTTATGATGATGGCGGGAATTTGCTCTCAAGTTACGATTGCAAAAAGAGCGAGGTGTACACCTCGCTCTTTGCATTCGTTTATCTAAGTAACCTCAGGTTTGGATATGGGTTTTGGAATAGAAAATGTTTTGAAAACAAACTTATGTACAATCCAATGATGATATTTTGTTCAATATCAAGGCGCTTTTATACAGTAATAGCGGGCTATTACAAATGAAAGCAACGCTGAGAGTGAGAAAAATAGCTTTATTGGGCAAATTCGCTTATCCAGAGCTGAGGTTAAATATCTTTGCGATTTTCGGATTGCTGCTGGATCAGCTTTTTCAACTCCTGAATTTCACTGTGCAGGTCTTCTATGGTGGGGATATTTTTAGCTGACTCTTTTTCTTGGCGCATTTTTGCACGTTCATCTTCCATTACATTGACCACAATGCCGATGACCATATTCAAAAATGCAAATGCGGTAAAGAAGATAAATGATAAATAAAATACCCAAGACATTGGATAGACTTCCATTGTTTCATACTGAATATCAGTCCAGTCTTCGAATGTCATTATTCTGAACAGCGTTAACATAGATATCGCTATATCGCCCCATAACTTAGGGTTTATGTCATTGAATATAAAGCTGCCAATCGCTGCGTATATGTAGAAAATGATGAACATTAATAAGATCACATACCCTAGTTGTGGCAGTGCTTTTATCAATGAATTTATAAGAATTCTTAGCTCGGGGACCACAGATACCATTCTGAGTACGCGGAATACTCTGATCAACCTTGCCAATAAGGCCATTTCGCTGTCGTTGATAGGCACTAAGCTGATAGCAACGACCAGAGTATCAAAAACATTCCAGCCTTTTTTGAAAAAGCGCTTTTTATCGTCATCAGCAATAAAGCGGACAGAGATCTCGAAAAGAAAAAAGAGGGTGATAAAAATATCGAGTACATGGGTGATTGAAATTGCAGTGTTGGGTAATGAAAAAGTTTTTGCACCAATCTCTAGTGCGGAAATGATGATCACTGCAACAACGGTGAGCTCAAATATTTTGTTGTTTTTTAGATTGTTCAGATTTAATTTAATAGTTTCGTACATATGCTGCCAGTTAGTTCAATAGTATGGTTTAAACGCGGCATGATTATATCCTAGTTAAGTTTCAACAGGTGTTATGATTTCTGAAAAAAGTGTTACAGAGGATTTTTAGCACGCTATAAAGTGATTGCTGAAGACTTATAAGGTCATGTAGC
Source organism: Pseudoalteromonas sp. MMG013 (assembly GCF_018100885.1). Classification (NCBI taxonomy): domain Bacteria; kingdom Pseudomonadati; phylum Pseudomonadota; class Gammaproteobacteria; order Alteromonadales; family Pseudoalteromonadaceae; genus Pseudoalteromonas; species Pseudoalteromonas sp. MMG013. Next base: position 32,531 of record NZ_JAGJEE010000017.1, read on the forward strand.
TGATTGAGCTCATCTGATCCGATAATGAGAAGAGCCCATAAAGGTAAGTTGATTGATTTAATTAAAAATCGGCCAGTCGTAAAAATGTATCGCGTGCTTGTATATAGATATTCGGGTTACTGTTTTTTAATACGTTTAAATCATGTAATGATTGCGTGATAGCGTTACCGTTAAATGCCTCTGAGCTGCCAAAGATGACTTGGCTTTCAAATTGTGACGCTTTAAAATTTAAGCCTTGTAGGTCTTTGATACAACTGGTGTCTGGTTGTGACCACAAGTGATTGATAAAGCTTTGCATAATATCTACACCACAAGTATTGGCATTTTCTTTGGTGCTATGTGATACAAAGATCACCCCATGCTCTGTTTCTGGTAATTCAACATAGCGCTGATTACTGCTGGTAAACGCACTTTGGACAATGGGTATATAGTAATGGGGCGTTTGTGGGTCTAAATCACCATTGAGCACCAGTGTCGGCATATAGTGCTGTGTTGGCTGGTAGGCATAGGGGTCGATATAGCGATTTCCCCATACTTGTTTATCAATATGTTTTTGGTAAAGAATATATTCTGGAATACATGAAATCGCATCCTTACAATATTCAAGCTTTGTATGAATATCACGTTCGTTGTAGTTGATTTCATTTTGTACAATAAGTTTCGATACGATTGGGGAAGAGTCAAATGGGTCTTTGGCAGCCAATTCAATAAACTGCTTGCCTGTACCTGTAAACATAAAGCGATGTAGGTTATTGAGTGCAATCACGTCACTCGTGTTACATCGAGCTAGTCTGTGATACATAGGGATGAGTATTTGCTCAACAGAGCGACTTAATGCAATCAGGGATATAGCTTGTAGTTCAAAGCGCTTAAAATTTGTCGCGGGGCAGTGTTGACCTGAATAAACTTTGTTGACTAACGTTTTGAGCTCATCGAGTGAACTGAGACTTAATTGTGAGCGACAAAAGTCGTCATTTTGGCAATATGTAAACATATCGGCGAAAATATCATTGAAGTTTTCATCCCATGAATCAAGACCAAATTTTTCACCCGGTACGACTGAGTCTAAAATGATCCCCTGTGCGCCTGTTGGTGCGATTTGACTAAACCTTTGTGCCCACAACGTACCGTATGAAGCGCCATAAACGTAACTGGGCAGCCAATCAATCGTTTTACTTTTGGAGATCACATAATCAAGATCTTTTGCAGCAGAGGTCGTGGTGAATTTGTAAAGGCCTTCACCCCATTGCTGGTGGAGCTCGTCAAAGCAGGCTTGTGAATACGCTGCGTAATCAGCGGAGGGTGGAGTTGTGCATGCTAAGTGTGTTGACCACCCAACACCACGATGCTCAATGACATATAAGTCGTAGTCTTGGGTGAAATGGTTGAGGTTAGTTTCAAACTCTTTAACGTAAAAACTTGCTGAGGCACCAGGCCCGCCTTGTAAAAACCAAATTTGACCTTGGCTATTACCAGATTTTGCAGGGTATTTAGATACTAGAATGTCTATTTTTTTAGCATTGGGCGCTTCCCAGTCCAAGGGGACTTCAGCCAAACTACATAAGTTTCTATTGTCGTAACTTTTAAATTGCGTGGGGCAATTGCCCCACTCAAAGTCAATATATGGGTTGTAAATGGCTCTTTCCGATGGGGTTGCCCAGATACTGAATGTACTGATCAGACTCAAAATAGCGAGTGCTATTGTTAACCGCTTCATGGTTTCCTTCCTATTCACGTTGTAATTAAGTGAGCTATATATAACGATGATTACTTCGAAAAATAACAGGAGGTAAACGCCGACGTATTACCCTTGCACTTTTGAGCTGCAAACAGTCAAAAATGCATTCGGTAAGTAAGACATGGGCAACACTCTATACCAAGGGTATGTTCTTGGAGTAATAAGCACATGAATTCAATCTTGTGATCGTACGTTGACCTAAAAAGGAGTGCTTATCGGTTAGAAGAATAATTTTTTTCTGACTATTTTTCTGTATTCGCTTGGTGTTTGCTGAAGTCGAGCTTTGAACACACGTGTTAATAGTCCTTGTGCATTAAATCCAACAGAGATTGCAACGTCTTGAATTGAAAGATTGCTATTGGCAAGCAGCTCTTTGGCATTTTCTAATCGTAGTACTTGTAAATAATCAGCAGCCGTTTGCCCTGTGGCTGCTTTAAAGCGGCGATTAAAGGTTCTGTAACTCATATCAAACTGTTTGGCTACGTCGGCCAGAAGTATATCGCTGGCGAAATTGTGTTTCAGCCAAAATTGAATGGCTGCGATTTGTTCATCAGGATGTTTATCAACGGCACCTTCTAAATAGCGTTGTTCTTCATAAGGCTTGCGAATTTCATGAGAGAAGTTTTGTTGCACGTGGTTGGCTGCAGCCACACCATAGAGTTGTGAAATTAAATGAACAATCACATCTGCTAACGCATTTAGGCTGGCAACGGTGTATATACGTTCAGACTGTGTAATGAAAAAGTCGGGTTTTAAGTTTACTAGAGGGTAGTTACGTTCAAATTGCGTTGCGTAATGCCAGTGAGTCGTCGCTGGGTGGTTGTTCAACAGTCCAGATTCAGCTAAAAAGCATACTCCGGTACCAACGCCAATAATGGTTCCACCTTGTTGCCATGTTGATGCCAGTTGTATCGCAATGTCATTATGGCGCCTAAGTACGGGTCTTGGGTTACGCCAAATACTTGGCACGATGACATAATCTTGCTCAGCCAGCATGTTTAAATCACCATTTGGACTGAGCTGCATTCCCAAATTATTTTCAATTGCTGTGTCGTGTTGAGCAAGCCAATTGAGTTTTAAAGGTCTAAATTTGGGACCTAAATGCCGCTTAGCATAGGCTTCTCCAGCTCGGAGCATTTCGGCTGGAAGTGTGACACTTGTGAACAACATATGTTCATATAGTGTAAATGCGATATTTATTGGTTGCTTCATCTGGACTGACCACTCAAGTTTGGCGAGTATTGCACGTTATTTGGCTTATATTATAAAATTTTTTATTCTCTTCCAACTAGAATCAAGTTATTAGCGGTTATTAAGACAAGAATATCATGACAGCATTACCAATTATTGTAGGCATGGGCGGTATCAACGCTGCAGGCCGAACATCTTTCCATCAAGGGTTCAGACGTATTGTTTTAGATAAATTAGGCCAAAAAGCCCGTCAAGAGACCTTTTTAGGTTTGGCGACTTTGATGAACCTAGTAAAATATGAAAATGACCAACTCGTAACGCCTGATGGTGAGGTAATAGCTGTTACCGATATCGAGAGAGTGCTCGGTGAACAAATTAAAGCTGGCACGTTGATTCGAAAAATAGAAAAAAACCATTTTGATGTTGATGCGACCCATTGGCAGCAAAAATTGGCAATTAAAGTTAATAGCGAAGAAGGTTTACGTTTTACGTGCCGCATTAAAGACTTACCAAATCCAATTCCAACGTCATGGCAAGTGACTGAAATAGACAAAAAGACTGCAAATGTGGTCGTGCCTGATCAACTCGATGTTAAGCATGATAGCTATCGAGATAATCCTATTAAAGCTGCCGGTCAATTTCCGACAGGGTTCGACCCAGCAATAATGTACAACAGTCGTTATCAACCGCGAGGATTACAGGCGACCATTTTTGCAGCGACAGATGCAATTCGCTCAACAGGATTAGATTGGCAAACAGTTATGAATAGTGTTGAGCCAGACAAAGTCGGCACGTATTCGGGGTCGATTGCCGGACAAATGAATGATGAAGGGTTTGGTGGCTTGGTTCGCAGCCGTATGAAAGGAGAGCGTGTTAGTACTAAACAGTTGGCACTGGGTTTAAATACAATGTCGACTGATTTTATTAATGCGTATGTAACCGGTAGTGTGGGTACCACATTTACAGCGTCAGGTGCCTGTGCAACATTCTTATATAATTTGCGTGCTGCGGTTAATGATATTCAAGCTGGGCGTACTCGAGTTGCAGTGGTAGCCAGTGTTGAATGCGCGCTGACGCCTGAAGTTATTGAAGGCTTCGGTACGATGGGCGCGTTGGCGAATGAAGAAGGCTTACGTAAACTTGATAATACAGATACTGCCGACCATCGTAGAACCAGTCGCCCATTTGGAGATAATTGCGGCTTTACGATTGGAGAAGGTGCACAAGTTGTTATTTTAATGGATGATGCGTTGGCGCTTGAACTGGGCGCAGACATAATGGGATCGGTTGTTGATGTATTCGTTAATGCAGACGGTGTAAAAAAATCCATTACGGCTCCAGGGCCTGGCAATTATATTACGATGGCAAAATCGGTCGCGTTGGCAGAGCAAATAGCTGGACCAGAAGCATTGCGAGAGCGCAGCTTTATTTTAGCGCATGGTTCAAGTACCCCACAAAACCGTGTGACTGAGTCTATGATTTACCATAAGGTTGCTGAAGCATTTTCTATTAATGGTTGGAAGCTGGCTGCACCAAAAGCGTTCGTTGGCCACACAATAGCCCCAGCAAGTGGTGACCAATTAGCGATGGCATTAGGAGTCTTCAGTCATAATATTATGCCGGGTATTACCACAATCAGTAAAGTAGCTGATGATGTGCACGCTCAGCACTTAGATATTCGCACCGCCCATTATGAGTGTGATCCCATGGACATTGCATTTGTTAATTCAAAAGGGTTTGGTGGTAATAATGCCACTGCAACCATATTTTCGCCGACTCAGACTAAAAAGCTGTTAAGTAAACGTTATGATAAAAGTACTTGGGAGCGTTATAGCGATAAAGTAACGCAAACACACGCACAGCAAGTTCAGTATCAACAAGCTGCTGATTTAGGTCAATACGAACTTATTTATAAGTTCGGCAATGGTATGCTGGATGAAACAGCACTCAAGATAGAAGCTAATGAATTAACACTTCCGGGCTTTAGTAAGGCAGTGAAGCTCAATGTAAATAATCAATATGGTGATTTAAAGTAACCTTTGAAGAACTATGTTAAGCAAAGCAGGGCGCTCACAATGAGCGCCTTTTTGCTTATTAAAGTTCATGCGCGTTAACGTACGGTATGTAAAAAATGCATATGTTTATGGTACTGATCTAAAACATCGTTAATAACGGCCTCTTTTGACCAACCCATAATATCGTAGTCTTGCCCACCTTCACGTAAATGTACTTCGGCACGATAATATTTATCTTCGCTATCATCATCTTCTTCTTCAACGTAGCTTGGTTTATCTGATGATCTTCTACGTACTTCATATTTGAAATCAAGCTCTTCGCCAAGTAGTACTAATAAGCTAATTCGGCCAAGCTTTTCATCTTGTTCTATTTGCGTTTCAATATTATGTTGTTTTAACTCACTTGCTACGGAGTTAACGGCCGCCAAAGCAGCATTATTGATAAACTTGTTAACGTTGGGCTTACTTGGAAAATCTACGATGTTACCTAAGCGCTCTTGCCAACTGGTTGCGGTATTACCGTTAGCAGGTGTTAGCTGAGCAATGTTAAGCTGTAAACTTTCACGTTTGGCGACATCAACTCTGAGTGCTTTAATTAAGCCCCATGTGGCAATAAGTAGAATGACAGCGAAGGGCAGAGCACTGGCGATTGTCATTGTTTGCAATGCACCAAGACCCCCGGCAATTAACAGTACTGCAGCAACAACGCCTTCACCGCCTGCCCAATAAATTCTCTGCCAAATAGGCGTATTGTCGTTACCGTTTGAACACAGCATATCTACAACCATTGAACCAGAGTCAGATGACGTTACGAAGAATATAATCACCATTAACGTTGCGACAAATGAAAGTACTCCTGACATGGGAAATTGTTCAAGAAATACAAAAATAGAGACAGCTACGTCTTTTGAAACGGCATCGCCTAAACTTGTCACGCCTTTATTTATTATTAAATCAATGGCTGAGTTACCAAAAAAGGTCATCCACATGAGCGTGAAGCCTGTTGGAATGAAGAGCACACCCATGGCAAATTCACGGATAGTTCGACCGCGAGACACCCGGGCGATAAAAAGTCCCACAAAGGGTGCCCAAGACATCCACCAACCCCAATATAAGATTGTCCAGCCACCTAGCCACTCAGTTTTTTCATAAGCGAACAAATTAAAGGTGTTACGCACTATATCAGCGGTATAGGCGCCTACATTTTGGACAAATGCCTGTAGTAAATAAATAGTAGGGCCCAGTATGAGCACAAATAGCAACATGAGCACAGCTAAACCCATATTGAGTTCTGATAAACGACGGATCCCTTTATCTAGACCCGTGGTAACTGACAAAATAGCTAAACCAGTCACTACGGCAATTAAGACAACCTGAGTTGTCAAGCCCACAGGCACATCAAATAAGTAATTTAGACCGGAATTGACTTGTAGAACACCGTAACCCAGAGAAGTTGCAACCCCAAATACAGTGCCAATTACAGCAAAAATATCGACCGCATGACCAATTGGGCCATAGATCTTATCGCCGATCAGAGGATAAAGTGCCGAACGAAGCGTCAGTGGTAAGCCATGTCGGTAGCTAAAGAACGCGAGGATCAGGGCCACAATGGCGTAAATTGCCCATGCGTGCAGACCCCAGTGAAAGAAGGTTATTTTCATTGCTTCTCTCGCCGCTTCGACACTGCCAGACTCCGCCACGGGAGGAGAGAGGAAGTGCATAACCGGTTCAGCAACCCCGAAGAACATCAGACCAATCCCCATACCGGCTGAAAATAGCATGGCAAACCAGGTTGTATGACTGTAATCAGGGGTTGAGTGATCGGGCCCAAGTTTGATGTTGCCAAACCTAGATAACCCCAAGTACGCCACTGTAATAAGAATAATGGCGACAGTAAGAACGTAAAACCAGCTGGCAGTATGGACAATACTGGCTTGTAAAGATTGAAATAAGGTATCTGCGGTTTTTGGCATAAATGCCGTAAAGATGACCAAGAAAATGATCAAACCAGACGCGCAGTAGAAAACCGGTGGATTCAACTTTGCTTTGACGCCATGTTCGGACATAGTGTTCCCCATGTGTATTACTGACAGACTCTGTTGCGAGTTTGTAGAGTCTAAAGAAGCAAAAAGCTTTAAGGTAAAAGGACTTATATAATAGCACAGATATTAATAAAAAATATTAAGAGGGCAGGCGTGGCGTAATGATAGATTCTAAAAATAAGAGCATTGCTAATAAATGCTCTTACTCTTGGTTTTTGTTAAAAGTGTTTAGCGTGAAATTTTAGGTGTTTTTCAATATAACTGGCAATAAAGAAATAACTATGATCATACCCGTCACACATTTCTAGTTGCAGAGGGTAATTTTGCTCTGTGGCCACTTTTTGCAAATGCCAAGGCTGTAATTGTTCATCTAAAAAGTTATCGGCGGTCCCCTGACTGACTAGCATGGGGAGAGGGCGCGCATATTGCTTATTCTTTATGAGTAAAACCGCATCGTGGTTTTGCCAGTGAGTTTTATCATCTCCCAAATAACCGGACAGCGCTTTGATGCCCCAAGGGCATGCTGAAGGGTGAACTATCGGGCTAAAAGCTGAAATACTGCTGTAACGCGTTGCGTTCTTAAGCCCTAAAGTTAATGCTCCATGGCCGCCCATTGAATGGCCGCTAATTGCGCGCGCTTTACTGACTGGGAAATGATTTTCAATGAGGTTAGGGAGTTCTTTAACCACATAATCATACATTTGGTAATGGGTATGATAAGGAGGCTGTGTAGCATTCAGATAAAACCCTGCACCTAACCCAAAATCGTAGGCCGTATGTTCGTCATCTGGCACACTTTCGCCTCTAGGGCTGGTATCTGGCGCGACAATAGCGATACCGAGTTCATTGGCAACTTTAAACGCCCCCGCTTTTTGCATAAAGTTTTCATCGGTGCAGGTTAACCCTGATAACCAATATAAAACGGGAAGCTGTTTACCTGAGTTCGCAGTTTCTGGCAAAAATATGGCAAAGGTCATATCACATTGCGTTGTTTGGCTGGCGTGGCGATATCGCTTATGCCAGCCGCCAACGACTTTATTGCTGGCGACTAGTTCCATAACTTATCCCTCTAAAAGTGGATGACTGAACGAATGCTTTTGCCTTCATGCATTAAATCAAATGCATCGTTGATCCCTTCAAGTTTCATGGTGTGAGTGATAAAATCATTCAGTTTAAATTCACCGGCCATGTAGCGTTCGACTATTTCAGGTAACTCTGAACGGCCTTTAACGCCACCGAATGCGCTGCCGCGCCATACTCGGCCAGTAACAAGTTGAAATGGGCGAGTAGAAATTTCTTTGCCAGCTCCTGCAACACCAATAACAACAGATTCGCCCCAACCTTTATGGCAACACTCTAGTGCTGAGCGCATCACATCTACATTACCAATACATTCAAACGAGAAATCAACGCCACCATCTGTCATTTCTACGATTACATCTTGAATTGGTTTATCGTAGTTTTTAGGATTGATAAGATCGGTTGCGCCAAGTTTGGTTGCCAGCTCAAATTTATCTTCATTGATATCAACACCAATGATACGTTTAGCCCCAGCCATTGTTGCGCCAATGATGGCTGATAAGCCAATGCCACCTAAGCCAAAAATAGCAACGGTGTCGCCATTTTGTACTTTGGCGGTGTTCATGACCGCACCCATACCTGTGGTTACACCACATCCAAGCAAGCAGATTTCTTCTAATGGCGCTTCTGGGTTTACCTTTGCTAATGAAATTTCAGGCAATACCGTAAATTCAGAGAAGGTGGATGTGCCCATATAATGGTAAATTGGTTCACCATCTTTAAAAAAGCGGGTTGTTCCATCAGGCATTAGGCCCTTACCTTGCGTTTCACGGATTTGCTGGCATAAGTTAGTTTTACCAGAGGTACAGAACTTACATTCACCACATTCTGGCGTGTATAGAGGGATAACATGATCGCCAATCGCAACACTGGTTACACCTTCACCAACGGCTTCGACAATGCCCGCACCTTCATGCCCTAGAATGGCTGGGAATATGCCTTCAGGATCTTCACCTGATAAGGTGAATGCGTCAGTATGACATACACCCGTAGCCATAATTTTAACCAATACTTCCCCTTTTTTAGGCATCATAACATCCACTTCTTCAATACTCAGTGGTTGACCCGGACCCCAGGCAATAGCGGCTTTAGATTTAATAAACTCAGACATAATTACTTCCATCTACATTGATTTTGTAAACAGTATAATTACTTTATTATTTTTGATAATCTTTAATTATAAAAAATACTTTTACAGATTTGTAATAATGGATAGATGGATTGGTATTGATGAATTCGTTGCGGTTGCAACAAGTGGTTCATTTACACAGGCGGCTAAGATCCTAGATACTTCGGTTGCACAAGTGAGTCGACGGGTCAAAGAGCTAGAGCAGCAATTAGATCATCAGCTACTGACGAGAACCACTCGAAAATTGGCATTAACGCAAGAGGGTGAAGTGTTTCTAACCCATGCGAGACATTTACAGCATGCATATGATGATGCCACATTGGCACTGCGCCAAAGAGACCAGCAACCAACAGGCACGCTTAAACTGACCGCGCCTGTAATGTATGGTGAACACTATATAATGCCGATTGTTCACGACTTTATGGCAAGTTACCCTAAAGTAAAAGTGGAAATGTTACTGTCGAATGAGCAACTAGACTTAGTGGCTATGGGCTTTGATATTGCAATTCGTTTGGGTCATTTGAAAGACTCAAGCTTGAAAGCAAGGCGGCTTTCGTGGCGAAATACGTTAGTTTGTGCGTCACCTGAGTATTTGAATCATCATGGGCAACCGCATAGCTTGAATGAATTGGCGGAACATGCTTGTTTAGTGGGAAATAGCAGTTATTGGCGTTTTTTCGATAAGAATAAAGAGCGAAATATTAAAGTCAGCGGACCGTTGAGCTGTAATAGTGGTTGGGCTTTGCTCGATGCTGCGTGTAAAGATTTAGGGTTAGTCCAGCTGCCACATTACTATGTCGAAAAAGCATTAGAAAACAAGCAGCTGATAGAGATATTACCAAGCTTTAAACCAAAGCGTGAAGGGATCTGGGCGGTTTATCCGCCCAGACAATATATGCCGACTAGCTTACGCTTGCTGCTGGATTATTTGGCTGCACATTTTGACCCGCAAACTCCATCGCAGAGAGGGCTTGATTGAGCGCATCTTCACGGCTATCACAAAAAGCATCGCTACCGAGTTTTTCACGAATGTTAAATCGATGAAGGCGATCGCAAGTCTCTTTGTTTGGTGAGAAAATAAAGACTTTACAATTGGCATCGAGTGCATCCTTAATTGCATTCTCAAGTGCTAAGCTTACGGTGACATCAAGCATCGCAACATCACTTAAATCAAGTACCATAGCCTGGTATTTGTTGATATCACGATGTTGGCGTGCAATCGCTTTAGAGACACTAAAAATCATGGGGCCAGAGAGATAAAAATAGAGCAATTGTCCTTTGGCTTGTTCAAATAAGTTGCGCTCTAGTTCAGTCATTGGCACATCGTCGTCGGTATCACTAATGGCTTTCACTTGCTCGGCTTGTACTTGACTTAAGCGCTCGATCACCAGAATGTTTGATATAAACACACCGAGACCAACTGCGACAATTAGGTCAACGAAAACAGTCAATAGCATGACACCGTACATAATAGCCATTTGCATTAGACTAAGTTTGTGGGCACGTTGGATAAAGCTCCAATCTAAGATATTGAAACCAACGTACACGGCAATACCTGCGAGTACGGCCATCGGAATGGGTTCGGTTAAACTACCAGCAACAAAGACAACAGCCATTAAAATTAACGCACGAAAAATCCCAGCCAGTGGAGAACGTGCGCCAACTTGTACATTAACGACGGTGCCCATGGTTGCGCCTGCGCCTGGGAGTGCACCACACAAACCGGATATCATATTTGCAATACCTTGACCGCGAAGTTCTTTATCGGAGTCGTGTTCGGTACGCGTTAAGCTATCGCCAATAACAGCGGTTAATAGGGTATCAATGCACCCCAATGTACCTAAGACCAACGCATCAATCACCATCTCAGTAAACAAATCGGCGGTAAAAGTTGGCCAAACGATAGAGGGGAGTCCACTGGGGATTTCGCCAATTCTACGGATACTGTCAGTATCAAATAAGATAATCGAGACTAAAGTAATAGCAACGAGGGCTACCAGTTGAGCAGGTACATACTGACGGTATTTCTGCGGTAAGTAAAACAGAATCCCTAAGGTTAGAATACCGAGAAACAATTCAGAAAAATGTAAATCTAACAGTAAACTTGGAAGTGCTTCAAGGGTACCAATCACACCGCCCATAGGCGCTTTATGGCCTAATAATGGCGCTAGTTGTAAGATGATAAGTATTACGCCAATACCTGACATGAATCCTGAAATAACACTATAGGGCATTAATGTTACATACTTACCAAGTTTGAGCGTACCGAGCAGTATTTGAAATGCGCCAGCCATCATGACCACAGTGAAACCCATTGCCAAGCCATTTTCAGGATAGGTGGCCATCATGGTTGTGAGCACCGCGGTCATAATAACCGTCATCGGACCTGTTGGTTCTGAGATCAAAGAAGTGGAGCCGCCAAATAAGGCAGCAAATAGGCCTACGAGGATCGCTCCCCACATACCGGCTTCAGCGCCAGCACCTGAGGCAACACCAAATGCTAGGGCCAGAGGTAGAGAAATTATCGCAGTGGTTACACCACCGAATAAATCTCCCTTTAAATTCATGTGCTTAAATCGAGATAAAGACAACATTGGACTTCCATACCGCGAGATTTCACGCATTTTACACTAAATTGTCCCTTTAACTATCAGAACTTCAATATTTTTTTACAATTTGCCGCGTACCCAAGCCATATTGCTTTGTGGTAGTATCGCTTACTATTAGCCTTGAATGTAGACATAATCAACCATGTTTCAACCAGTTAGCCTATTTGTTGGGTTAAGATATGCCAAAGCAGCGAAGGGAAATGCTTTCATTTCTTTCATTTCTTTTTTTTCTATCGCAGGAATTGCGTTAGGTTTAATGTCTCTGATCACGGTTAGCTCAGTTATGAATGGTTTTGAGCAGTCGTTAAAAAGTGCAATGTTAGATCTCATTCCTCATGTGCAATTAAAAGCAGATAATGCTGAGAATGCACAAATAGAACAAGTCTTATCGCGATTAAACACACATGCAATGGTAGAGCGTGCTCAACCCTATATTACGTCTGATGTGATTTTACAAACCAACCAAGAATTAATGGGAGTTAGATTACAGGGACTATTTAGCGGATATGATAATGCAGTAAGTAAGCATATTGAATTGGGTAAATTACAAACACTCGATAAAAAAAAGTATCAATTGGTGCTGAGTCGATATTTAGCGAATAAGCTTGGCATTGGTGTCGGCGACAAGGTTCGGGTAATTTTACCCGAAGTAACCAGTTATACGCCATTAGGTCGAGTGCCGATGCAGCGTTTATTTACAGTAGCCGCTTTATATAATTCAAAAAGTGAAGCTGATATGCATTTGGCATTTTCAGATGGCAAAAGCTTGAGGCGATTGATGAGGCGAGCCGATAATAGTGACATGGATATAAGCATCACGTTAAAAGATGCATTTGCATTAGTACCTTTTTATGCTTCAGTTACGGACTTATTGAGCCGGTATGAAAAGGATGATTGGCAGACTCAGCAAGGGGCTTTGTTTGCAGCTGTTGCGATGGAAAAGCGCGTCATGTCAATGTTATTGGGCTTAATCGTCATTGTCGCAGTATTTAATATATTATCAGCGCTATCTATGATGGTTCGAGAGAAACAAGGAGAAGTTGCAATATTGCAAACGCTTGGATTTACACCCAACATGATTGGCAGAGTCTTTATGGTACAAGGCCTTTATAATGGTTTAGTAGGGACTGTAATTGGTTCGATCTTGGGACTGATAGTTGCAAGTAATATCAACGAAGTGTTGGATATTTTAGGCTTGTCTTTATTAGGTGGCGCTAAGCTTCCGGTATTATTTTCGCCAATAGGACTGATTTCAATGGCGACCGCCAGCATTGCAATGAGCTTTATTGCAACGCTATATCCTGCTAAAAAAGCAGCTAACGTATTACCCGCTGAGGTTTTGAGATATGAGTAATTTGGTAATTGAATGTAAGCAGTTGGGTAAGTCGTATCAAGATGGGAAAAATCAAGTTGAGGTTTTAAAAGGCGTTAACTTATCAGTGACACAAGGTGAAATGTTGGCAATTGTGGGCAGCTCTGGGTCTGGTAAAAGTACACTTTTACATATTCTGGGTACTTTAGATAAAGCATCAAGTGGCAACGTAAAAATTAAGGGTCAAGAAGTAGCTGCCTTATCTCGCAACAATCAAGCTGAATTTAGAAATCAATATTTGGGTTTTATTTATCAGTTTCATCATTTACTGATGGAATTTACTGCGTTAGAAAATGTGGCGATGCCGCTTCTGATCCAAGGGATAAAAAAGCAACAAGCACAACTCAGCGCAAATGAGATGCTAGATAAGGTAGGACTAGCGCACAGGGCGGATCATAAACCATCGGAACTCTCTGGTGGTGAGCGCCAACGGGTTGCGATTGCACGTGCTTTAGTGACTAAACCGGCTTTAGTATTAGCGGATGAGCCCACGGGCAATTTAGACAAGCATAACGCGATGAAAATATACGAGCTTTTATCACAATTGAATCGTGAATTACAAACCAGTTTTGTGGTGGTGACGCATGATTTGGAATTAGCGGCAAAGTTAGGCCGAAGTGTACAGCTGGATGATGGAGTACTGTCAGAGGCTGCGGTTAAACCCGGAGTTAAGCATGCTTAGTCTTTATTTAAGTAAGCGGTTTCGTCAATCTAAGCGAAAAACTGGGTTTGTTAGTTTGTTAAGTAAAGCATCAACGTTAGGTGTGATGCTGGGGGTTGCGGTACTGATCATTGCATTGTCGGTTATCAACGGCTTTGAACAACAACTAGAAGAACGATTATTGTCTGTTGTGCCCCATGTTAGTTACGAAGCACCCTATGATCCCATTAATGATTGGCACGCTAAAGTCGAGTTATTAAATCAGCATCAGGCTATTTCGGCTGCGGCGCCTGAAATCAACTTAACGGCTATGGTGCAATTTAAAGGGCAACTTAAAGCCGCAAAAGTCAAAGGTGTGGAGCCGAATATTCATGCAAAGGTTTCCTCAGTATCGCGTTATATTGAGGGACGTAACTTAGATGAATTAGATGCGGGCACGCTGATTTTAGGTAGTCGTATTGCTGCGAGCTTGAATTTGACACTTGGCGATAAAGTAACGTTACTGGTCGCCAATAAACAGGCTGAGCAGCCACTTTCAGCACCAAAGCGTATTGGTGTCACGCTTATTGGCTTGGTTAAAATGGGTGGTCCAATCGATGAATCTATTGCATTGGTCAATTTGGCTGATTTACAGAGCGCATTGGGTTTGGAACCGAACCAAACAACAGGGCTAAGGGCGAAAGTACAAGACGTGTTCAATGCACATCAAATAGCCATGACGGCTGGTAGTAGCTTGCCTGATTTAGTGTATGTGAATAGCTGGTTTAGAACCCAAGGGAGCTTATATCAAGATATTCAAATGGTACGCACCATCGTTTTTTTGGTGGTATTTTTGATTATCGCAGTTGCGAGTTTTAATATTGTTTCCTCAATGGTGATGGAAGTGAAAGAGAAACAAGCAAGTATAGCGATACTTAAAACGATGGGCGCCAAAGATCGAACGATATTTGCAACATTTGCCTTACAAGGAGTTGGCTATGCAGTAATTGGTGCCCTGTTTGGCACTATCATAGGGGTATTACTGGCGATTAATTTGCCTGACTTATTCAATGCCATATTCACTCAAACTGATAATAACCCGTTGGCAGGGGTCTATTTTGTTGAATTTTTACCGTCTAAATTGATTTGGTCTGATATTTTAGTCACGTTAGGAGTAACTTTTATTTTGGCATTACTGGCGAGTGTTTATCCCGCTTGGCAAGCAACTAAAACAGCACCAGCCTCTGTATTAGGCAACGGCTAAAGCGTGGATTAGGCTGAGTAGTTTACTAATAACTCAGCTGCTACGAGCTCGTATGAACATTGCCTTTGGAGGTGGTTTTCTGTCATGCTGCTTCGGGTATATGTTACGTTTTTATTGGCGCGACTATAGAATTAAAAACAAGCAGAAGATGCTTATTTCTGACGGTATTGCTAACGAATGAATGGGAATTTTGAGTTTGTTACACTCTGTGTCCAAGCGGTTAGCGATACTGATAGGCTTGTTAAGATTTGGATTACGTGCTGGTAAGTTTACTCATATACCGACAAGCTAGCAGATGGTAACGCTACTGAATAGTGCTTTGAAAGCGAGGCCACTTTGAGCTATTTGTATGGTTATAAACCAAAAGCTGCTATCCGTTTTGATGACATTAATGTCCGATACTATGATGCTGGCGATTGTGTATTTAATTTAACGCATTAATGTGAGTTGGCATAAGAACCAATAAAATGCTGCTATATACTGAATATAACGCACTTATTATGATTTTAGCCTCGTTTTGGCTCAGGTTATTTACTGAAAATTAGGTTTTGTGGCGTATAAATATTGTCAAAAGTAAAACTCTGATAAATATATGGCACCATTTTGGTTGCAAGTAGCTAGGCAAACCCTTACATTAATGTCATTAAATTAGTATTAAGAAGTAATAATATGAGTGAACAGCAGCAACCTGAACTAACAAAAGAACAAAAACAACAAAGAGAAATTCAATGGCAAAGAGAGTGTTTTCAAAATGCCCAAAAACACCTAGCCGAAAAAGGTATTATTCCCAATGCTGTCATAGACAAAGACAGTCGTTTTTTAGCACCACTGTGTGCCGTATGGAAAATGAAAGCACAAAATGGTAAAACATATTGGGTGATTACGGGCAGGTTACCTACAGATCATGTTGAAGTAACAGCTGCGACGTCGGCACGCGCGGTGATGAAACACTTTTCATACCAATGGCAAATAAAAGCGGATTCAATAATGGCGAATGCTGGGCACGATCCATCTCAAGTTGAGTTTGCAAACTTGCTAATTAGCCGTGCCCATGGCTTGTATGATGTGGCCGATAATGACCAATTATGGGCTAATGAAGCATCGTAAAAGGGTCCGTTTTAAATGAAGAAATAGGGCACTTGAGCTTTTGTCTTGGGATCCCTGCTTCCATAAAAACACAACCTTGCTTTAAAAACCCACTTTCAATGAAGTTGGGCACTTCTTGCAGTATACAATTCACAAAGATATCATTTAAGCCTCTCTCTTTTGCGATGTACACAAGGAAGTTAAGGAGAGAGCTGTACGCAGAGCGATTTCGATGGGCCTGTATCACTGCAATACGGCTGATCAGTCCGTCAGGACACAATCGACCAGTGCCAACGGGTTCATGTTTTTCATCGCTGATTATTACATGTTCTGAATGTGAGTCTAATCCATCAAATTCTACTTCCATAGGCATATGGAATTCATAGACAAAGACACGCTCTCTTATTTGCTTTAACTGTTTTTGAGTTTGCTGCCAATTGACTCTGTCGACGTGGTAATTCATGATTCCTCCGCAAAGCACAAAACCATGGCTTTAACCTGCTAACTAAGTGCAAACAGCCACACTTATTCATAATGATGAATAAGTTAAACTTAAAAAAGCAGGGGAAACCTGTGATCCGTATACAGTAAGGTAATACGAGATCAGTCATCTTCTTGTAAGAAATACGTTCCCTCATTTATTAGTTTAGTTAACATTTGTGCAAATTCAATGCAATTTAATGATTCTTCCAACATAGAAGCTGAAAAGCAAGGAAAATCAGTCAGTAACTTAATTGCTTCTAAGTGCTTTAGTGCTAGGTTAAAGGTTTCTCCGTTAACACTTAAAACGATAGAGTCAGCTAGTTTTTGATAAATTGCTCTGACGCCACCAGCACGTTCTATTATGTCATTCGGTGTAATGTAACTTTCCAGCTCTGTATGTTGTAGGGGGGTTTCAAGTGGTGCCAAGTCCATATCATGCTTAGGTTGGCTGAGCATAGCACCAAGCCAATGCTTTAGCTGGTCAGGGTCGTTCAGGGCATCTTGCATAAGTGCCTGAATACCAGCTACTTCTTGTGAACTCAATTCACCCTTTGAATCACGAAGAGACAACATAGGATCGGAATACCGCGTATTTCCAGTTTCAGAGTCAATGAGGTGGTCGGCAAAGCCGGATAAAAAATCTTTCTGGTCCGGTGCTCTAAAACCAACGGAGTAGTTAAGTGCATTTTCTACCGCATAGCCTTCATGGGGGCATCCTGGTGGTATATATAAAATATCGCCAGGCTCTAGCACAGCATCAATAGTGGCATTAAACTGCTCAACTTGAAGTAGGCTTTTATTTTGTGCAAATTGCTTTAGGCTTGCATCAGGTAAACCTACACGCCAGTGGCGTTTTCCTTGTCCTTGAATTATAAACACGTCATATTGATCTAAATGTGGTCCCACACCACCGTGAGGTGTAGAGTAGCTGACCATTAAATCATCTATGCGCCAGTTAGGTATAAAGCGAAATGGTTCAAGTAGTTGCGCAGCAATTGGGTGCCAATGATCAACGGCTTGAACAAGTAACGTGCTATGCTGGTCTGTCAGTTTAGCAAAATCTTCAAATGGCCCATGGAACGATTGCCAATCGTTATTATGATTAGTGATTAAACGTGACTCTATACTTTCTTCCATCGCAAGCCCCGCAAGCTCTTCAGGCTCGATAGGGTCTTCAAATTCAGTAAAGCCACCTTTGATCAGTAAAGGACGTTTTTGCCAATATTGTGAGAGAAACTCAGCTTGGCTTAATTGGTTTATTGTCAATTCGTACATGGTTATTCCATAAAAAAAGCGAAAGAGGAGCTCTTTCGCTTTAAAATTTAACTTACGAGCGAGTTATACTAGTTCGTCGATAAATGCTTCAGCACGACCAATGTAGTTTGCTGGTGTCATTAATTTCATTTCAGCTTTAGCGTGATCAGGCAGTTCCAAACCGTCTATAAACTCAGCCATGATCTCTTGATTAACACGCTTACCACGGGTCAGTTCTTTTAGCTTTTCATATGGCTTTTCAATACCGTATTTACGCATCACAGTTTGAATTGGCTCTGCAAGTAGCTCCCAGTTTTGGTCTAGCTCTTCGAGTAAACGATCAGCGTTTACTTCAAGCTTGCTCACACCTTTAAGGGTAGCTTGGTATGCAATCAGCGTATAACCCATACCGACACCTAGGTTACGTAACACGGTAGAATCCGTTAAGTCACGTTGCCAGCGAGATACGGGTAATTTTTGTGCTAGGTGCGAGAAAATCGCATTGGCTAGTCCTAAGTTACCTTCTGAGTTTTCGAAGTCAATTGGGTTTACTTTATGCGGCATAGTTGATGAACCAATTTCACCAGCAATGGTTTTCTGCTTAAAGTGATTTAGTGCTATATAACCCCATGCATCACGATCAAAATCGAGTAAAATCGTGTTAAAGCGGGCTACTGCATCAAAAAGCTCGGCAATATAGTCATGCGGCTCAATTTGAGTTGTGAATGCATTCCAGGTCAAACCGAGGCTTGTCACAAACTGTTCTGCATGTTGATGCCAGTTATAGTCAGGGTATGCACTTAGGTGTGCGTTGTAGTTACCTACAGCACCATTGGCTTTACCAAGAATAGAAACTGCCGCAATTTGATTACGCTGACGTTGTAAGCGTACATACACGTTTGCAAACTCTTTACCCATAGTTGATGGAGACGCAGGTTGGCCGTGCGTACGAGTCATCATTGGGATTGAGCGGTATTCAATCGCTTTTTCTTTGATTGCAGCAAGCAATTTGTCACAATAAGGTAGCAATACTTCATCACGCGCTTCTGTTAGCATTAGGCCGTGAGATAGATTGTTGATATCTTCAGAGGTACAAGCGAAATGAATGAATTCGTTTACAGCGTGTAATTCAGCGTTATCAGCAACTTTTTCTTTTAGTAAATACTCAACGGCTTTAACATCGTGGTTCGTTGTGCTTTCAATTTCTTTTACGCGTGCAGCATCGGCTTCACTAAAATTGGTCACTATGCTGTCTAGAAGCGCATTTGCTTCATCACTAAATGCAGGCACTTCTGCAATGCCTTCAGCTTTCGCTAAAGCTTGCAACCAGCGTACTTCAACCGTTACACGGTATTTAATTAAGCCAAACTCACTGAAGATGCCTCTAAGCTCAGCAGTTTTACTGCCGTAGCGACCATCTACTGGAGAGATAGCGGTTAACGCTGAAAGCTCCATAATTTCTCCTAAACTAATTGGTTTTGAACGATATTTAAATTCTATTTTGTGCTTCAGCGATAATTTTCTTTTTACCAAAGAAAAACTGACGGCGTTTGCCACCTAGTTGTCGCCAAAGTACTGCGCTGCGGATCCCTGCAAGGAGCAGCGCTCTAATTTTTTGTTGAGTGCCAGGTTGCTTCAAAATCTCTGGTTTGCCAAAGATTTGAATTTTTTGTCCTAACGGACTCAATACTTCACTATATATGTCAGCAAATGCGGCGATGATAGTACTATCACACACCTCAAAGTGTTGTAATTGACGCTCTACATCTTTTAAACGGCGAGCCAGCTCACTTAACGCTTGAGGGTTATTAGCAAGCGCTCTTTCTAATTGCATTAGCCCACCAACATACTTGACCATTTCAACGTCTTTTTCACCAGCTGGGGTTAATTGCTCAACCAAAGTCCGTAAACCAGACTTCAGAGCAAAGCTGTCTTCATAGACATCGGAAGGTTTTTCTGGGGAAAGATTCACAATACTTTTTAAAAAGCTTGCAACATCTGTTTCAGCAAACTGTCCATATTTAGAGACCTTTTGAACTAGCTTGGTAATTTGACACATAGCCGCAAGCGGCATGACATATTCTGCTGCCATTATTTAATCACCGAGTCTATAATGCCGCCACCTAAGCATACGTCATTTAAATAGAAAACGGCAGATTGGCCTGGTGTGACAGCTTTTTGAGGCGCGTCGAATAACACGCGAGCCAACCCATCTTGACCAACGAGCAAGGTACATGCAATATCGGTTTGGCGGTAGCGAGTTTTTACCGTGCAGCGTAGTGTGCCTTGTGGGCCAACTCTATCGACCCAATGTAACTGATCAGCATTTAAACCGTTGCTGAATAGGCGAGGATGGTCTTTACCTTGGCCAACCACTAAAACGTTGCGTTCAATGTCTTTATCTACCACATACCATGGCTCGCCGTTACCTTCTTTCATGCCGCCAATTAATAAGCCTTTTCGTTGACCAAGGGTATGGTACATAAGGCCTTCATGATCGCCGACGGTTAGTCCATCCGTGTCTTCTATCTTACCAGGTTGTGCTGGTAAGAATTTTTGCAAAAAGTCTTTAAACTTGCGCTCACCAATAAAGCAAATACCGGTACTGTCTTTTTTGTCATGGGTAATTAAATCTTGTTCTTCAGCAATGCGGCGCACTTCTGGTTTTTCTATTTCGCCGACCGGAAAAAGGGTTTGTGCGATATGTTCATGACTTAATGTGTATAAGAAGTAGCTTTGATCTTTGTTGTCATCGAGCCCACGACACATAACAAATTTACCGTCACGTTCTTCACGCTGTACATAATGCCCTGTGGCAATATAATCGGCACCAAGTGCTTGTGCGGCAAACTCTAAAAAGGCTTTAAATTTAATTTCTTTGTTACACATAATATCAGGATTTGGTGTACGGCCTGCTTTATATTCAGCGAGGAAGTACTCAAATACATTGTCCCAATACTCTGCGGCAAAGTTAACAGTGTGGAGTTCAATATTTAACTTATCACATACTGCTTGGGCATCTTTTAAGTCTTCAGCAGCAGCGCAATATTCATCATTATCATCTTCTTCCCAGTTTTTCATGAATAGGCCTTCTACTTGGTAGCCTTGTTCTTTTAATAGGTAAGCTGAAACTGAAGAATCAACACCGCCGGACATACCAACGATGACTTTAATGTGACTATTATCGCTCATAATTTTTGCTGTAAATCTATGTGATTTTTAAAGGCCGTGATTATAGCACGCAAATGTGTGTGGCTAAAAGTCGAGATGAATATCATCGGTTATTTAGTACTTTATATTGGCCGTTTTTTAATCCGTCGAGCGTAAATTTACCGATCTGGGAGCGAATTAGTCGTAGTGTCGGGTGACCAATATGTGCGGTCATTCTGCGAACTTGCCTATTCTTTCCCTCATTAATGGTGACGCTTAACCACGTCGTTGGGATATTTGCTCGTTCTCTTATTGGTGGGTTACGTGGCCAAATACTCGGTTCAGGAATTATTATTACTTTCGCAGGGCGTGTCAAACCATCTTTGAGCTCGACGCCAGAACATAACGCATCAATGTCTTTTTGCTCAGGAACTCCTTCAACTTGAACCCAGTATGTTTTGTCGGTTTTTTTCTTTGGGTCGGTGAGCTTGTGCTGTAATTTACCACAATTTGTGAGTAGCAATAACCCTTCGCTATCTCTATCCAGCCGGCCAGCAGCATACACTCCTTTTTCTTTCACATATTGTGCAAGTGTTTCACGGTTTTGATCATCAGTGAACTGACACAACACATCGAACGGCTTATTGAACAAAACAATTTTGACATCTTCTGGCGCAATGCTTGGTTTTGTTGTTTTTCGGTGACTTGGTCGTGAGGATTTTGGTGTGTTTCGAGAAGATGAACGTGCTTTGTATACCATGTTATAACCGAGCGTGAAAGTCGAGGAGCTAGATTATATCAATTGACGTGCAAGAGTGCCCACATTTTGTGACTTTGGTCGCAGATTTAATTTTTACAGGTAAAATATGACTTGCTCAAGGCGTATAGTCTATCAAAGAAAAAGGGTAGCAATGGCTACCCTTTAAATTAAGAAATATTAACAATTATACAAGGGTTGCCAGGATATCGTTAAATGTTTTGCTCGGACGCATTGCTGCATAGGCAATATCGTCATTAGGCTGGAAGTAACCGCCAACGTCTTTAGCCACGCCTTGAGCATTGTTTAGCTCGTCAACGATTGTTTGTGCCTGTGCTGTTAGTGTTTCAGCGTAAGCAGCGAATGTAGTTTGAAGTTCAGTATCAGTTGTTTGAGCCGCCAAAGATTGAGCCCAATAAAGTGACAAGAAGAAATGACTACCTCGGTTATCCAGCTCATTTACACGGCGAGAAGGTGATTTATTTTCATCTAAGAATTTGCCTGTTGCTTGATCAAGCGTATCAGCAAGTACTTGTGCTTTGGCATTACCAGTAGTTTGACTCAGGTGCTCAAGTGACGCCGCTAGCGCTAAAAACTCACCCAAAGAATCCCAACGTAAGTGGTTTTCTTTTTCAAATTGTTGCACATGCTTAGGTGCTGAACCACCCGCGCCAGTTTCAAATAGGCCACCACCATTCATTAGTGGCACGATAGACAGCATTTTTGCGCTGGTACCTAGCTCAAGAATTGGGAATAAATCAGTCAAGTAATCACGTAGTACGTTACCTGTAACTGAAATGGTATCTTTTCCTTCTTTCATGCGCGCTAACGAGTACTCTGTTGCTGCAACAGGTGCTTTGATCAGCAGCTCTAAACCAGCAGTGTCATGATCTGCAAGGTATGTGTTTACTTTTTCAATAAGCTGAGCGTCGTGAGCTCGGTTTGCATCTAACCAGAATACAGCTGGAACACCGGTTGCGCGAGCACGGTTTACAGCAAGTTTAACCCAATCTTTAATTGGCGCATCTTTTACCTGACACATGCGCCAGATATCGCCTTGCTCAACATCATGTTGAAGTAGCACGGTATCATTTGCATCTACAACGCGAATTGTACCTGCTGATGGTGCTTCAAATGTTTTATCATGAGAACCATACTCTTCTGCTTTTTGTGCCATTAGGCCCACGTTCGGGATAGTACCCATTGTACGAGGATCAAACGCACCGTGTTCTTTACAGAAGTCGATAGTTGCTTGGTAAACGCCAGAATAACAACGGTCAGGAATAACAAAGCTGGTATCTTGCTGCTTACCTGCTGTGTTCCACATTTGACCGCTTGTACGAATAGCTGCTGGCATTGACGCATCAATGATCACGTCACTTGGGACGTGTAGGTTTGTGATACCACGATCGGAATCAACCATTGCAATGCTTGGGCTACTTTCATATACGGCTGCGATATCAGCTTCTACTTCAGCACGCTTTGCGTCATCTAGTTGTTGTATTTTTGTATATACATCACCTAAACCGTTGTTTACGTCAACACCTAGCTCTGCAAATAGTGCAGCATGTTTAGTGAATACGTCTTTATAGAATACTTTAACAGCATGGCCAAAAATGATGGGATCAGATACTTTCATCATTGTTGCTTTCATATGCAATGAGAATAGTACGCCTTTATCTTTTGCTGATGCAATCTCCGCGGCAAGGAAGTCTTGCAATGCAGAAACACTCATACGCGAAGCATCAATAATTTCGCCTGCTAACAATGCAGTGCTTGCTTTAAGCGTAGTTACATCACCATTACTTGCAACATGCTCAATGCGCACATTAGTGGCTTGCTCAACCGTAGTTGACTGCTCTGAACCGAAGAAATCGCCATCAGTCATGCTTGCAACATAAGACTGTGAATCTTTAGCCCATGCGCCCATTGAGTGTGGGTTTTTACGTGCATATGCTTTTACTGATGCTGGTGCGCGGCGGTCAGAGTTACCTTCACGAAGTACTGGGTTTACTGCGCTGCCTTTGATTTTATCGTAAGTTGCTTTAATCGCAGCTTGCTTTTCATCTTGTGGCTCAGCTGGGTAATCAGGAAGTGGATAGCCTTTTGCTTGAAGTTCTTTAATGGTTGCATGTAATTGTGGTACAGATGCACTGATGTTAGGCAGTTTGATGATATTTGCTTCAGGCGTTTTAGCAAGCTCACCAAGTTCAGCAAGTGCATCACCGATACGTTGCTCTTCAGTTAAAAAGTCAGGGAAATTAGCAATGATACGGCCAGCTAATGAAATATCTCGAGTCTCGACTTCTACACCGGCTACGTTAGTGTACGCCTGAATAATAGGGAGTAAAGAGTAAGTTGCTAAAGCTGGAGCTTCATCTGTTTTAGTGTAAATAATTTTTGATGTCATCATCATTCCTAGAATTTGTGGCCTCTAAAAGCCATTCAACAATGCAAAGGGAACGCTATGTTGCCTAAGGCAAAAGGGTATAGCAAGTTTGTTAGATATTTTTACTTTAGGTAAAATAATAATATCTAACCCACCTAATAGACGTAGCAATTGTATCAATCATTACATATTGGGGCTAATTCAAAAAATTAAAGTTCCAGAATGAAAAAATATAAGGAAGTTTTAGAAAATGAAGCGAGCAGCGAATGCGACTCGCTTTATATAGTCATCGCTGCTGTTACACTAACAATTCACCGCTTGGCGCGATGTTGGTAGCGTGCAACCCTTTCGGGCCTTCTTGCAGCTCGAATGTTACACCTTGACCAGCTTTAAGTGTTTTGTATCCATCCATTACAATCGTCGAGTAATGGGCAAAGATATCTTCCTCGCTGCCGTCTTCTACGATGAAACCAAACCCTTTGGCGTTATTGAACCACTTGACTTTTCCGCAAGCCATACTTCTACATCCTTCTATAAGTGACTAAATTTAGTTAATCTAAACTTTATAATTTGCTAGACTGCCCATATAAAGCAATCTAGTACGACTGTAGTTTAAATAGGCAGTCAGTCAAGTTATTTACTATTTTTTTTAACATTTTATTTATTTTCTAATTCAAGTTTGCTTGAGTTACCAAGACAAGACTATATTTAATTATGAGTGGGACAAAAGATTCAGGTGTTATAGACACGGTACGTGAAAGTGAGAAGCAAAAGCTTAGCCCTCCGCGTAAGTACAAGGTCATTTTAAACAATGACGATTACACTCCAATGGATTTTGTAATCGAAATTTTAGTGACATTTTTTAATATGGATAGCGAAAGAGCAACTGATGTGATGTTACAAATTCATCACGAAGGGAAGGCTGTATGTGGAATATATCCTGCCGATATAGCGCACACAAAGGCTGAGCAGGTCAATCGTTACGCTCGCGACAATGAACACCCGTTGCTTTGTAGTTGTGAGCAAGAATAACCTTTTTAATTCTCGTTTGGGGGTTGCCAATGCTAAACAAAGATCTAGAAATAACCTTAAACGCCGCATTTCGTGAAGCTCGTACACGCCGTCATGAATTTATGACAGTAGAGCACTTACTTTTGGCGCTTATTGATAATCCATCTGCAGGAGAAGCGTTAGGCGCCTGTGGTGTTAATACTGAAACTCTAAAGCGAGAGCTGTCAGAGTTTATAGATGAGACAACGCCGGTCTTACCAGATTTAGAAGAAGATAGAGAGACTCAGCCTACACTTGGGTTTCAGCGAGTGTTACAGCGTGCTGTGTTCCATGTTCAATCGTCAGGGCGTAGTGAAGTTACAGGTGTAAATGTACTTGTGGCTATTTTTTCAGAGCAAGAGAGTCAAGCTGTATATTTGCTTAAGAAAAGTGATATTAGTCGGTTAGATATTGTTAACTTTATATCCCATGGTATCGCTAAGTCAGACGATGATGAGTCGGATCATGACGATCATGAAGAAATACATGAAGAATCAAATGACATTCAAAATGAAGAGAAATCTAAATTAGAAAACTTCACTGCGAATCTGAATGTAATGGCACAAGCTGGTCAGATCGACCCATTAGTGGGCCGTGATGAAGAAGTCGAACGAACGGTTCAGGTGCTATGTCGTCGTAAAAAGAATAACCCTTTGCTTGTGGGTGAAGCTGGTGTTGGTAAAACAGCGATAGCCGAAGGGTTGGCATATCGAATTGTGAACAACCAAGTGCCAGATGTTATCGAAGATGCGGTTGTTTATTCACTGGACATGGGAGCGCTGTTAGCGGGTACTAAATACCGAGGAGACTTTGAAAAACGTTTTAAAGCACTACTGAAAGAGCTGCAAGCAAAACCTCATGCTATTTTATTCATTGATGAAATTCACACAATAATCGGGGCGGGTGCAGCATCTGGCGGAGTCATGGATGCCTCTAATTTAATTAAACCGCTGTTATCGAGTGGCCAATTGCGCTGTATGGGTTCGACAACATACAACGAGTTTAAAAATATCTTTGAAAAAGACAGAGCATTGGTTCGCCGTTTCCAAAAAATTGATGTTGTGGAACCAAGTGTGGCAGATACAACAAAAATTCTATATGGGCTGAAAGAGCGTTATGAAGAACATCATGGCATTCGTTATACGCAAAAAGCGTTGCGAGCTGCCGCTGAGTTAAGTGCAAAGTATATAAATGAACGCCAGCTACCAGATAAAGCAATTGATGTTATTGATGAGGCTGGAGCGAATCAACGTTTGCTTCCGGTGTCACGCCGTAAAAAGACCATTGGTGTATCTGATATTGAAATGATTGTGTCAAAAATTGCGAGGATCCCACAGCAAAGTGTTTCTTCAAGCGACAAAGACACCCTCAAAAACTTGGACCGCAATTTAAAAATGTTGGTTTTTGGACAAGACCAGTCAATCGATGCACTTACGTCAGCGATTAGACTATCTCGTTCAGGGCTTGCAAATGAAGATAAGCCAATAGGCTCATTTTTGTTCGCGGGACCAACCGGAGTTGGTAAAACAGAAGTGACGAAGCAGCTCGGCAAATGTATGGGGGTCGAATTCATACGCTTCGATATGTCAGAGTACTCTGAGCGCCATGCTGTGAGCCGATTAATTGGTGCGCCTCCTGGTTATGTAGGTTATGAACAAGGTGGATTGTTAACTGATGCTGTGATAAAGCATCCTCATTCAGTGGTTTTACTAGATGAAATAGAAAAAGCTCACCCGGATATCTACAACATATTACTTCAAGTTATGGATCACGGTACGCTGACAGATAACAATGGCCGAAAAGCTGATTTTAGAAATGTTGTATTAGTTATGACAACTAATGCTGGTGTTCAGGAAACCGTTCGTCAGTCTATTGGTTTTCAGGAACAAGATCACTCGCATGATGCGTTATCTGAAATCAATAAAGTGTTTACACCAGAGTTTAGAAATCGTTTAGATAATATTATTTGGTTTAATCATCTTGATAAAGAAGTGACGTTACAGGTGGTCGATAAGTTTATTGTTGAGTTACAGGCGCAGCTTGATCGTAAGTCTGTGAACTTAGAGCTCACATCGGCAGCACGGTCTTGGTTGGCAGATTTAGGCTACGATAAGGCGATGGGGGCACGTCCAATGGCACGTGTTATTCAAGAGCAGCTTAAGAAGCCTTTAGCTAACGAAATACTATTTGGCGAGTTAGTCGATGGTGGATCAGTTAAAGTGTGTATTAAGGATAACAAAATTGCATTTACTTATGAAAACGCGCTTGTTTCTGCATAAGCATTCATTATGTAACTAATGTCAAAAAGCCTAGCAATGCTAGGCTTTTTGTTTTGGGCTATATTAAGCCCTGCTCAATAGACTTTTTATAACAACCATTGAGTAGGCTGATTAAACACGTCTATGAGCGACGTATTACAACCTGTTCCAAGAACAGTTCTACACGGTTCGATTAACGAGCACGGAAGACAATGCGTCCTTTGGTTAGGTCGTAAGGGGTCATTTCAACCGTTACTTTGTCACCTGTAAGAATACGGATGTAGTTCTTGCGCATTTTTCCAGAAATATGAGCAACAACCACGTGACCATTTTCTAACTCAACGCGGAACATTGTATTTGGTAAAGTATCAAGGACTGTGCCTTGCATTTCAATTACGTCTTCTTTCGCCATGTGTAGCGTAACACCTCTTTGAATATTTAAACGCAGGAGATTTTGCCCAAAAGCTTGCAATAAGTAAAGGAAAGGGTCAAAAAATTGTTATTTTATTAGGCTATGATGCCGATTAAAGTAGTAAAACGACTTTTTTGGTACGAAATTTAACGAATAGCGATAATGAACGGGTTATTTATTTGCTGTCTTTTTCGTCGTGTTGGTATCGCTGTTAACCCAAATATCATTGATAAAACGTTGTGCAGGTTTATAGTGCGACTTGTATTTCATCTTTTTGCAGCTATCAATTTGGTATCCTAAATATAGATACTGCTTTTTCGCCCTCTGCGCATAATCTATTTGCGCTAATATCATGACAGTTCCAAGGCTATATGATTCGTAATCAGGATCAAAAAAAGTGTAAATGGCAGAGAGAGAATTTGGCATCGTATCGGTTACGGCAACCGCGACCAGTTTATCAAAGTGCCAAAGCTCAATGAAAGTGATGGGTAACCAACGGCAGAACAAAAAGCTTTCGTATTGTAAATGGTTAGGTGGAAACATGCTGCCATCTTGATGCCGTAGTGAAATATACTTTTCGTAGAGTGGGTAGTAGTTAGGGCGTTCTTCATGACTTTCTACAATACTAAATTCATTATTTAGTTTGTTCCACTTACGTTTTTGTGACTTAGATTGCGTAAAATCATAGGTGGGCAGTCGCAGTGATTGACATGCATTACATTTGGGGCAATGCGGGCGATATATTTGGTCACCACTGCGTCGGAACCCTAATTCTAATAAACCTTCAAAACGCTCTGGTGTATAACAATTGTGATCTAAAATAACGAGTAATTGTTCTTGCTGCTCAGGTAAATAACTACAACTAAATTGCTGACTTAAACCAATTTTTGATGGAAAGTGTTCAGTCATATATGTTTTCCAAGGTTTGTGTTAGCCACATGTTGGCAGGCATATCGAACGCGTTTGCTTTGTTAAGTTTAGTCAAAAATTCAGTCCGTGGGATAACTTTTGCACCGAGCGTGTTTAAATAAGGATTTTCTAACTGGCAGTCAATGAAATGCGCATTGTGTCGCTTCAACCAATTAACCAATGCCCACATAGCGAGTTTTGAAGCGTTAGGTTGATTAAAAAACATGGATTCACCGCAGAATACGCCAGATTGCATAATGCCATATAAGCCACCAATCAGGTGTTCTTCATTCCATAGCTCAAGGCTATGTGCAAAACCGGCGTGATGCGCATCCATATACGCTTGAAGTATTTGGCTATTTATCCAAGTCCCTTCACTGTTTAGACGCTGAGTACGGCATGCTGTAATAACATCAGAAAAAGCGTGATTAATTGTAACCTTAGGTTTTATTCGACGCATCGCTTTTCGCAGTGATTTACTAATATGAAACTCATCTAACTCAATGACGCCACGCTCACTTGGCGACCACCACATAATTGGCTCTCGTTCATTGAACCATGGGAAAATTCCTTTGCTATAGGCTGTGCGAAGTCGAGTTAATGATAGACACCCACCTACGGCTAATAAGCCATCTGGATTTGTGAGTGCTAGGTTACATGGGGGAAACTGACAGTTATCACTGGATAAATGAATAATTTGCTGCGTCATAGTAAAAGTTACGAATTACGGTAATTGTAAAATTGGAAATAAAATAACGCAAATTCAAAAAAAATCAAATGGGGGAGAGGCCCCCATTCAATGTAACTTATAGATTATCTAAGTAACGCTCAGCATCTAATGCAGCCATACAGCCTGTACCGGCTGATGTGATTGCTTGGCGGTAAATATGGTCAGATACATCACCAGCTGCGAAAACACCTTCAACGCTCGTCTGAGTAGCGTTACCGTGTAATCCAGACTGGACAACCAAGTAACCATCCTTCATTTCCAATTGTCCTTCAAACATATCTGTGTTTGGCTTATGACCTATTGCAATAAAGACACCTGCTAGATCAAGATCTTCCGTTTTTTCTGAATTTGTTTCTTTGATACGAATGCCTGTTACGCCCATGTCGTCGCCGAGTACTTCATCTAGGTTACGGTTTAAGTGCAGTGTAACGTTACCATTTTTAGCTTTATCCATTAAACGATCTGCAAGGATCTTTTCGCTACG
Organism: Pseudoalteromonas sp. MMG013; assembly: GCF_018100885.1. NCBI lineage: Bacteria > Pseudomonadati > Pseudomonadota > Gammaproteobacteria > Alteromonadales > Pseudoalteromonadaceae > Pseudoalteromonas > Pseudoalteromonas sp. MMG013. The sequence continues at coordinate 62,573 of NZ_JAGJEE010000017.1, forward strand.
AAATGAATCGCGACGGTGAATAACATGTACTTCATCTGCAATATTTGATAGGTAAAGCGCTTCTTCAACAGCGGTATTACCGCCACCAACAACCGCCACTTTTTGGCCTTTGTAGAAGAAACCATCACAGGTCGCACAAGCGGATACACCACGACCTTGGAAAGCGGTTTCAGACTCAAGACCTAGATATTTTGCCGATGCACCAGTGGCAATGATCAATGCATCACAAGTGTAGGTACCTTGATCACCTGTTAAAGTGAATGGACGTTTTGAAACATCTACTTTGTTAATATGATCAAAAATGATTTCAGTCTCAAATCGTTCAGCGTGCTCTTTCATGCGATCCATTAATGCAGGACCAGTCAGACCATGTGCATCACCAGGCCAGTTTTCAACTTCTGTTGTCGTGGTTAATTGTCCACCTTGTTGCATGCCTGTGATTAGCACCGGGTTTAAATTTGCACGTGCTGCATAAACTGCCGCGGTATAGCCCGCAGGGCCAGATCCTAAAATAAGCAGTTTACAATGTTTACCATCACTCATTATGATTTCCTAAAATGTTATATACTCTGATTGAATGAGGTTGATTCTAAGAAATTCAAGCAAGATGTAAAATAAAATCAACATTTCATTTTTTGATAAATCAGGAAGATGTCAAAAATACTGTACTTGAGCGTTTTTTGCGCCATTGGCACGAAAATGAACGCTTATTCATGACCAAGTGGGTTTTTTTTGATATGTTTTAAAGAAGTATATTTCGTTAGTCCGCAGGATTGACTCTCAACTATAGGTATTTATGGCTTTTTGGCAGGAAACTCCAGGGTTTGAATTAGAGGCTAAAAACATTCAAATTCTGACAGATGCAAAGCAGTATCATGGACAATTGTTACAGTTGATAAAGGATGCACAGCGTCGTATTTATATCACGGCACTTTATCTTCAAGATGATGATGCGGGGAGAGAGATTTTAACTGCACTACATGATGCATCCCTTGCAAATCCAGATCTCAAAGTCAATGTATTAGTCGATTTTCATCGTGCACAGCGCGGATTGATTGGCGCACAAAAATCAGATGGCAATGCGAGTTTATATTGCCAAGCATTGAGTGACTTTCAAAGTAATGTCAAAGTATATGGCGTGCCTGTTAAAGCAAAAGAACTTTTTGGTGTTTTACACTTAAAAGGATTTGTAATGGATGACACCGTTATGTACAGCGGTGCAAGTCTAAATGATGTGTATTTACACAAAGATTCAAAATATCGCTTAGATCGTTATTTTTTAATAAATCAGTCTCAACTTGCCGATAGTTTCTGTGATTTTACAGACCGATATTTGATCAGCAGTGAGGGGGTACCTAGAATAGATAGTCGACCATTACCTAAATTTAATGATATCAAATTAGCACAAAAAAAGTTAATGCGAGAATTGAAAAAAGCCAAATATGATTTGTCTGAAGCAAGCAATCAAAATGGTCTTAATATTCGTGCGTTTTTAGGGTTTGGTCGTCGTACAAATAAGCTTAACCGTTTAATTAAAAATCTATTTGATACAACGGAACATGAGCTCATTTTATACACCCCCTATTTTAACTTTCCGGCGCCTCTTTTGCGTTCACTTAGGCGATTATTAAAGCAAGGGAAGCAGGTAACAGTGGTGGTGGGTGATAAAACGGCAAATGACTTTTATATTTGCCCAGAACAACCCTTTAGCCGAATTGGCGCTTTACCTTACTTGTATGAGACGATTTTACAGAAGTTTCTCAAAAGCCAAAAGCGTCACATTACTTCGGGTCAATTAAAAGTCTATTTGTGGAAAGATGGGGTAAACTCATTCCATTTAAAGGGAATTTGCAAAGATAATCATACACATTTGCTAAGTGGGCATAATTTGAATCCTAGAGCTTGGGGGCTTGATATTGAAAATGGCATTTTGATTGAAGACCCGCAAAAACAGGTATTACCGGGTATTGAGCAAGAAAAACAGACTATTTTAGATAAATGTCGTTTGCTTACTGGCCCAGATGATATTGAATCATTAAATGATTATCCATTACCGGTTCGAAAGTTACTTGGTCAAGCTAAACGCGTGAAGGTTGATTTTATTATTAAGAAGTTTATCTAGTCTGACTTTATCGAGCGAAAAGATTATATTAAAAAGGGCCTTAGGCCCTTTTTAATATTTATAGGTATTCGCGTTTATTCATAAGCTTCGTTATGCACATTGGCAGCACGACCAGATGGATCTGCATTGTTTTGAAATGAAGCATCCCATGCAAGCGCTTCTGGTGTTGAACATGCAACTGATTTACCATGAGGTACACAATTTGCGGCAGCATCGCCCGGGAAATGTTCTTCAAATATTACTCGGTAAAAGTAAGCCTCTTTACTGTCTGGAGTATTGATTGGAAAGCGGTATTTAGCATTGGCTAAGTCTTGATCTGATACCTGATCGTTGACATGGGCTTTTAATGAATCGATCCAACTATATCCAACTCCATCAGAGAATTGCTCTTTTTGCCTCCAAAGTACGCTGTCAGGTAAGTAACCATCAAACGCTTCGCGTAGAATATGCTTTTCAATACGACCATCTTTACACATTTTATAGTCGGGGTTACTGCGCATCGCGATATCAACAAACTCTTTGTCTAAGAAAGGCACTCGCGCTTCTACACCCCAAGCGGCCATGGATTTATTAGCCCGAAGGCAATCAAACATGTGTAACTTAGATACTTTTCGATTCAGTTCTTCATGAAACTCTTTTGCATTCGGGGCTTTGTGGAAATAAAGGTAGCCGCCAAATAATTCATCAGCGCCTTCGCCAGAAAGTACCATTTTTATACCCATTGCTTTTATTTGTCTAGACATTAAGTACATCGGCGTTGATGCCCTAATTGTGGTGACATCATAAGTTTCTAAGTGATAAACAACTTCTCTTAATGCATCAATACCTTGTTGGACCGTAAAAACTATAGGGTGGTGGACAGTGCCTATTTCATCGGCCACAACTTGTGCAGCAGCAAGGTCAGGTGATCCAGCTAAACCAATAGAAAAGGAGTGCAACTTTGGCCACCATGCATCAGATGCATCATTGTCTTCTATACGTTTAGCTGCAAACTTTTGAGTAATTGCCGAAATAACGGATGAATCTAAGCCGCCAGACAATAACACTCCATACGGAACGTCACACATGAGTTGGCGTTTTACTGCCGCTTCTAGTGCATTTTTAACATCCAACGGGTTCGCTGAATTAGTTTTTACGGCGTCATAAGATTGCCAATCACGTTGATAGTAAGGGCGTAACGTTCCTTCTTTAGAATATAAGTAATGCCCAGGAGGAAATTCCTCTATTGAGGTGCAAATCGGTGTTAGTGCTTTCATTTCACTGGCAACGTAAAAGTTACCATGCTGATCTCGGCCCGTATAAAGAGGGATAATACCAATGTGATCTCGGCCTATTAAATAACTGTCTTGCGTTTCGTCATATAAACAAAATGCAAAAATACCGTTCAAGTCATCCAAAAATTCCGGGCCTTTTTGTTTATATAGCGCGAGAATAATTTCGCAGTCAGATTCAGTTTGAAAAGAAAAATCAGTGGTGAGGCTTTGAGCGAGTTCTTTATGGTTATATATTTCTCCATTGACTGCAAGTATGTTGGTTTTTTCGGGGTTATATAGTGGCTGTGCCCCACTTGATACGCCGACAATAGCTAACCGCTCGTGTACCAATATTGCTTTATCTGTTGCATATACGCCAGACCAATCAGGGCCTCGATGTCGGAGCGTTTTCGACATCTCTATTGCTTGACTCCGTAATTGTATTGGATCAGATTTTAATTCTAATACCCCAAAAATAGAACACATAAAATACCTCATTCCTGCGTTGGTTAGCTAAAGTGCTAATTATTTATTTTGTTGATGAAGAACGACGGTTTAATACCGTGTTTTCCTTATTATAGATTTACCAGAAATACATAGAGAAGTCACACAGTTAAGTGGGTTTTTTAAAGGGAGTTTAATGACTATATTGGTGCAATAAATGAGGATATTGCACCAATATGGAAGGTGGTTTAGTGCGTTGTGCCAGCTGCAACTTTTAAATCAGACTCATTGCTGATCGCGGCCGCAATAATGACTTTAATTGCTGACATGACCGTTTCTTGAGCCATGCTTGATGCACCATTGTGATGCACAGCTTGGGATGGTAAATAGGGGATATGTATAAAGCCACCTTTTATATTGTAGTGGTGCAGCGTAATTTCATGCATTAATCCATACATCACATGATTACATACATATGTCCCAGCAGTATTTGAAACGGCAGCGGGAATATCCGATTTGTGCAGGGCAAGTAAAATACGCTTAATTGGTAAGTTGGTGAAATAGGCAGCGGGCCCCAGTGGAATGACAGGTGTATCAATTGGCTGATTACCCGCGTTATCTGCAATACGGGCATCGTTCACATTAATTGCAATTCGTTCTAGTGATATGTCGGCTCGCCCCCCGGCCTGACCGACACATAATACTAACTGTGGAGAATATTTATTAATTGCACCACGTAATACATCTAAAGATGTATCGAATTCACATGGGAGCTCTTTGGTGCGGATAGTTAACCCGTCAATAGCGATTCCTTCTAACGCTTGTACCGCTAGCCATGAAGGATTAATTAACTCACCGCCAAAAGGAGCGAAGCCAGTGATAAGAACACAAGGTTTGTGTGAGTTAGTCATTAAATATTACTCCATACATTAGTAAAATATTAATTGCGAGCAAAGTTAATGCGGTTGGGATTTGCACCTTGATAACTTGATATTTATCTTTTAAATCTAACAATGCGGCAGGGACAATATTGAAATTTGCAGCCATTGGTGTCATTAGTGTGCCGCAATAACCTGAATACATACCAATTGCAACGAGTGGTGCGGCAGAGGCACCATGCCCTTGAATTAAGAAAGGCACGGCAATGCCTGCTGTCATGACCGGAAATGCAGCAAAAGCATTACCCATGATCATGGTAAATAACGCCATACCAACACAATACAAAACAACTAACATGAAGCGGTTATCGGGTGAAATAAATAACGTGACGAGATCTTGGATGGCGGTGCCAGTTTGAGCCACTATGAATACACCACCGAGCATCGCTAACATTTGCGGTAAGATAGCAGCCCACCCGATAGAATCTACTAATCGACGAGATTCAGTGAGTGCGCGTATTGGGCTGCCAGAAGTAAATTTCCAGCCAATTAACAAGGCAACACCACACGCTAGGGTTAAAGAAGCTAATGTAAGATGACGCTGGTCGAATATGTACCAGCCATCGATATTTAAGTCTCCGAGAAGTAAGGTACAAATGACGGTGACGATAGGGATCATAACTGCTGGCATAAATAGTTTATTGCCAATTGTTTCTGCACTATGTGATTTAGCCTCATCTGATGGTGTGTCATAAGTGCCCATCGATACACGCCCAAACCCAGCGAGCAGTGCAATGACCATAACACTCACACCAACCCACTGATAAGTAATGGCTTTACCAAGCAGTGAAATTGAAAGATCACCAAATAAAAACACATTGCCAAATAATAGCCAAAAGAGTGCGGTACTGTATTTTTTCGGATGGCCTTTATCTTGTAACGTTCTCATTACTAAAAACATAACAACAAAGCCAATAAGTAAATATATGTTTTCGATTGATATGATAGCGGGGGGTGTATTTACAACATTTGACGGAGCACTCATGATAGCTCCTCCGTTAACCTAGTCTGAGGTTGATTCTTATAAAAAGCAATCTCACGACTAATTTTTGCTTCGAGCCTAGCTAATCTAAATAAGTGAACGAGTAAAGCGGCGATTGCTGTCGGGATGGCCCATAAGCCAATATGGAGCGGTTCAATACCAGTAATACCATTTTCTTTTAGGAAAGCATCCATGAGTAACACCGCGCCAAAAGCGATGAAGATATCTTCTCCAAAAAACATAGCAATATTATCACATGCGGCCGCATGTGCACTGATCATATCTTTGACTTCTTTAGGTAATTCGCCATGTAGGTTTGTCGCAGCGCCTAATGCCATCGGGGCGAGTAAAGGTCTAACCGTTTGAGGTTGTCCCGCTAGACTCAGTAAGCCTAGCGCAGAAGAGCATTCTCGTACTACGAAATAGACGGATAAAATGCGTGCAGTCGTTGCACTTTTTATACTCGCAATCCAGCTTTGGGCACGTTGCTGCAAGCCATATCGCTCAAGCAACGCAATAACAGGTAAAATCAGAAGAAAACTCGCGAGTTGACGAGAGTTCATGAATTTCTCACCAAAGGTTTCAATCAGTGCTAAGAAGTCCATATCGACTGCCCAGCCAGTGACGATACCAGCAGCAGTTACCACCAGTAGAGGATTAAATCGCAGTGCAAAGCCAAGTACCACGATCGCTATGCCACTAAGTGGTAATAGATTTAAATCTGTCATAATTGTTACTCTATTTTATTATTTTTCGCTAGCGTAAACTGCGCTAGGTGAGCGGTTTGCTTTTCACTTGCCTTATATGCGTGTGAAACATTCGATTGTATAAATTGGACTGTCTGTTGAGTGCCTAATTGACTAAATAAACGAAGGTCAGCATTTATAACAATGGCAATAATTGGATAACCACCGGTTGTTTGACAGTCATTCAATAGCACAATGGGTTCTCCATTTGGTGGCAACTGTACCACGCCTGGGTGTACCGCTTGGCTTGCAATCGTCGTATTGTGCTGTACTGTATTTTCTGCCGTAAGCCGGGATCCCATACGGTTATTTAGCTCACTGACATGCCAAGTGGTTGTCAATAAATGCTCAAAAGCGCCGTCTGGCAGTTTATCACAGTGTGGCCCTTTAAGTACTCTTACCTCATTGGTGTATGCAGGCTGTTGTGCGCCTATGCGAGAAAGCGCCGTAGGGCAAGGCGTAAAAGTAAGTTGGTCATTGGCATTTAAAGCTCTACCATTAAATCCGCCAAAATTTGCTTGTATATCGGTAGATTTGGCACCGAGTACTTCGGAAATTTCGATACCGCCTTGAATCGCTAAATAAGCTCTTTGAGCACTTTTACTGGTTGAAAAAGTGAGAGTGTCGTCAGCGTTGGCGAAATAACGCCACCCTGAATATAAAGGCTGGCCATTCAATTTGGCTGACAAGTCACCCCCAGTTATGGCGAAATTAACAGGTGCGGTGAATTGAAATTGAGCGAGGCCAATGGTTATTTCAATCACGGGGGTATTTTGTGCATTGTTGACAAGTAAATTTGCCAGCTGGAATGCAATTGGGTCGAGTGCACCGCATTGACTCACACCTAGATGCCTATAACCTACACGGCCTAAGTCTTGAATTGAGGACAACACGCCAGACTTAATGATGTTTAACATAATCCTTCCTTTGACGGCATGAACTTAACTTGGTCTCCAGGCATGAGCACACTAGGTTGTGCGCGCAGAGGGTCAAACAAGGGAGTATCGCATTGCCCCACTAAGTGCCATCCACCAGGAGAAGCACTGGGATAAACGGCGGTGAGTTCTTGTGCTATAGCCACAGAACCTTTAGGTACATGAGTTCTAGGGGTTTCTTTCCGCGGTAATTGTAGCGCTTTCGGGAGTGTCCCCAAGTACGCAAAACCAGGTAAAAACCCTATAAACTCAACTTGGTACAGTATGGATGAATGAAGTTCGATAATTTGTTTTTCAGTTATTTGTAACGTATTTGCCAATGCGGTCAGATCAGGGCCAAAATTGCGGCCATACTTTACAGTTAACGTGTGAGTGGTCGGTGTATAGCTGGTCACTTCACACTCGTCCCATAGGGCATTGATCTTTGCTATCCAAAGAGGGTGATCTTTGGGTGATTTTAGATAGACCGTGACTGACGATTTTGCAGGAACTACGTCAAAGAACGCATCGCTTTGCAGTAGTCTAGCTGTGAGCGCAAATAAACGGCGCTGCTCCTCATAGGATGGACTCGGTGTAGTGAGTGTAAATACAATCGTATGCTCCCCAAGCAGGTAACAATGTTGCTCGGTCATTGAGTTTCCATATCATTGTTATTATTGTGGACAGTATATCGAATTTGTTACTGACAGATACAAAAAAGCCATGCAATGCATGGCTTTTTTACCTAACGATGTTCGTTAATCACTTTGTGATATTGGTTATTGGTTTTTTAGTAGCCACTCGCTTAATAAGCGAACGCCATACCCAGTTCCACCTAAAGGCACTTCTCCCTTCGCGGAACTCGATAACGCATTACCGGCGATGTCTATATGAACCCAGCGAGTTTCACCTGCAAACTGTTGCAAGAAAGTCGCTGCGGTTGTTGCTCCAGGGCCACTAGAACCAATATTTTTAAAGTCGGCAATATCAGAAGACAGGGTATCTTTGTAACCTAGGGGTAAGCGCCAAACTTGTTCGTTAACCTGCTTGCCAGCGAGTGTAAATTCATTTATCAGCTGATCATCATCTGAGAAAATTGCTGAATATCGATTCCCGACAGCACGAATCTTTGACCCAGTTAAGGTGGCAACATCAACCATTATCTCTGGCTTGAAGTGCTTACGGGCATACCACATGGCATCGCTTAATACGAGGCGCCCTTCTGCGTCTGTATTGACCACTTCAACACTTAACCCTTCAGCTGTACGTAATACATCCCCAGGCGCGATGGCATATTGTGATACCATGTTTGCTGCCATGCCCATAACAGCGACAACGTTCATGTCCGCTTTATTTAGTGCCATTGCTTTAATGGTACCCAGTACAGCTGCTGCACCTGCCATATCGGATTTCATTCGAGCTATTGAGGCACCTTTTTTTATGCTGTAACCACCAGAGTCGAACGTTATTCCTTTGCCGATAAGTGCAATTGGTGTGTCTGAGTTGCCCTCATAATGTGCAACGACTAGGCGCGCACCTTCCTTACTACCTCGACCAACCCCTTCGAGGGCACCCATTCCAAGCTCTTTCAATTGCGCAGGTTTTAAAATAGTTACTTTAACACCATATTGCTCTAGATCTTTTGCCGCTTTAGCAAAATCAACTGGAGTCATTTCTGTTGCCACTTCAGAAGTTAAATCTCGGGCTAAAAAAACACCTTGCTCAACGTGCGCAAGTTGCTGATATTGTTCACGAGTACGTGTATCGTTAGCGACATGAATGTTATAGCTAACATTAAATGTTTGTGGCTCTTTTTTATAAACTTCGAACGTATAGTCACGCAAGTTTGCGCCGTGGGCGAATTGTGCAGCCAATTCGCTATTGTCTTTACCGTTGCCGATAGATGCGAGTGCGAGTGAAGCAGAGACTACTTTTTTCGACTCTAATTTCGCATGGATGTTACCACCTAGCTTAGCCATTTTGGCGTTGGTTAATGTCTCTTTCTTACCAAGACCAACAATGAGTATACGACTGTACTTACTATCAATAGGCGCAATAACTTCAACGGTTTTACCATACTCACCTGTAAATGCATCAGCTTTTGTTGCACGCTCTAATTGCTTTCGCGTGTTGCTATCTAAAAACTTAAGATTGGCATTACCATCTGAATTTTGAAAAACGACAAGTGCATCACCTTTAACTAAATGAGATGTAAAATTAAAGTCAGCAGCAAAAGCACTTGCTGAGCTTAATACAGCGAATGATAGAGCACTCAAAGAAAAAGATAGTTTCATGATAAATCCTAAGTAAAAAATCAAAATAGCTTTTACCTGAAAAAAGTAAAGGTAGTAACTAATAGTCGTTGAACCGCCAGTTATTACAGTTAAATTACCACCAACCTTTAAGCAGTATGAGCGTTTAGTATGGTTTGTTTTTATTACTTCGTAGTATAAATTTATTGCATTAACTGAAATCAAAAACGCCGTCAGAAGGTCTATTCAAGCATAGTAAGAATATAAAGCGTATTGGAGAGGGTAGCCAAACGCGAAACAAATAAGGGTACATATTACATGTCGAATAGTTTGAAAAGAACGCTTTTGACGGCTGTGGTTGTGGTCAGTTCATTGAACGTGAATGCCACTGACATGCCGATGCCCAAGCCAGAGCAAGCCAGTATGCATGTTAAAACACTTGTTTTAGGGTCTGGTTGTTTTTGGGGGGCAGAGAAACGGTATGAAGCAATGCGCGGCGTCATTGACGCGGAGTCAGGGTACGCAGATGGCACGGGTTTCAAAGCCAGCTATCAAGAGATCATTAAACGCAGCCGGCGCTTTGATGAACGTAATTTTGCTGAAGTAGTGAAAGTCACATATAACGCAAATATTTTGACTACCGATACTTTATTACAGCGCTATTTTGAAAGTCATGACCCAACGCAAAAGAATCGCCAAGGCAATGATATTGGCACGCAATATCGTTCTACTATTTTATTCAGTGAACAAACCCAGCGGGATATTGCTTTTGATTTAAAAGCGCAGTATCAAATACTGTTATCAGCGAAAGGTTATGGCGACATTAAAACCATTATAAAGCCGCTAAAAAAGTTTTATCCGGCTGAAGAGTATCATCAGAATTACCTTGTTAAAAATCCTAATGGGTATTGCCCTGATCATTCAACAGGCGTGGTTTTCAAACCAGTAAATACGCAAGAGAAAAACAATGATGTTTTATTATCTGGTAAGCACATTGTTGTTATCGATTCGAAAAACTATTGCCCATACTGTGAAAAGTTAAAAAAGATAGTTCTCAATGATTATCAAGGCGATGTCCGCTTACACTTTAGGTATGCAGATGAACTACATAACTTAGAAATAAAGTCAGCAACATGGGCGACCCCAACAATTTTGTTTCTTGAGAATGGTAAAGAAGTATTTGGTCATCAAGGGTTTATGGATAAAACTCACTTTTACAAAGCATTAGGTGCTTTTAAACTAGGGGACAGTGAAGCGTACTCAGTCGCGTTTCAAAAGGGAACACAACGTCCATTTTGCAAAGAATACGATATTTTCAAAAACACCCCAGAAGGGGTATTTATTGATAAGTTAAGTGGTGCATCGTTGTTTGATACCAAAGATCGTTTTAATTCAGGTACTGGTTGGCTATCGTTTAAGTATCCAGTTAAGGGCAGTGTGACTTATCATGAAGATACAAGTTTTGGTATGACGCGCACGGAAATACGTTCGAAATCAAGCGGAATTCATTTGGGGCATGTATTTGCAAATGAAGGGCCAAATGGTACAGACCGTTATTGTATAAATGCAACAGTGTTAGATTTTGTTGCCGCCCAATGAGTGGTTTTTAGCGGTGCTTCTCCCTTCGCTATATGACTTTTTTACGTTGGTTCTTTACCAATTAAAAGCAGATAGGGCTCGATACTAAAGATAAAAAAAACCCCTCTAACGAGGGGTTTTGGGTAACTCAGTGCCTAAGCACTGGGAATGAGGTCGGTACATTTTAAACTACTATGTAATATGACAATTAATCCGTAAACTGCATTTCTGGGATGTCACCTTCAACGATGAGCTTACCAGCTGTTTTACTAATGATTTCGTCAACACTTACATTTGGCGCACGTTCTAATAAATAAAACGCGCCATCTTTCACTTCAAGTACGGCTAAATCAGTCACTATTTTCTTAACGCAATTCACTCCAGTTAGGGGAAGTGTACATGCTTCTAGTAACTTAGAGTCGCCGTGCTTACTGGCATGGGTCATTGTCACAATAATATTTTGTGCGCCTGCAACAAGGTCCATTGCACCCCCCATGCCTTTGATTAACTTTTTCGGGATCATCCAAGACGCAATATTGCCTTGTTGATCTACTTCAAATGCACCTAGAACCGTCAAGTCTACATGACCACCACGTATCATGGCAAAACTTTCAGCACTATTAAAAATAGCCGCACCTGTCGCAGCTGTCACGGTTTCTTTACCCGCATTGATCATATCTGCGTCAACTTGGTCTTCATTTGGGTACGGACCCATACCTAAAAGCCCGTTTTCTGACTGCAACATAACTTCGATGCCGGCAGGCACAAAATTAGCGACTAGGGTAGGAATCCCAATTCCTAGATTGACGTAGTAGCCATCTTTCAACTCTTGCGCAACACGCATTGCAACTTGTTCACGTGATAAAGCCATTTTAATTCTCCTTACTTACTCGTCGTGACACGTTCAATGCGTTTTTCAAAGTTACCTTTAATTACGCGATTTACATAGATACCAGGGGTATGAATTTCACTTGGTTGTAATTCACCGGGTTCAACAATTTCTTCAACTTCAACCACGGTCATTTTACCTGCAGTGGCGGCCATTGGATTGAAGTTCATGGCTGTATGGCGAAATACCAAGTTACCATAACGATCGGCTTTCCAAGCTTTGATAATCGCAAACTCGCCGGTTATTGATTCTTCAAGGATGTATGGGCGACCATTAAATTCTTTGACTTCCTTACCTTCAGCAACCGGTGTGCCATAGCCAGTAGCAGTATAAAAACCTGGAATACCGGCTCCGCCTGCACGCATCTTCTCGGCCAAGGTTCCTTGTGGAGTAAGTTCCACGTCAATAATGCCGTCAAGCAATTGTTGTTCAAACAAAGCATTCTCGCCAACATATGATGCAACAATTTTTTTAATTTGACGATCGTGTAGTAAAATACCCAAACCAAAATCATCAACGCCGCAGTTATTTGACACAACAGTAAGTTCTTTGGTTTGCTTGCGTTTAATTTCATTAATTAAACCTTCAGGGATCCCACACAGTCCAAAACCGCCTGCAATGATGGTATCACCATCTTTGATGCCTTCCATCGCTTCGGCGTAGCTTGTCACTACTTTATCGAAACCGGCCATTAGCCCACTCCTCATTGTTGTTTTATCTTCAGTGTGACACACATACTAAAATTAGCATTAGTGTGTATCAACACTGGGTTGTTATTACGATGCGCATTTTGCTTGTAATGCTAAAGAAACCTTACTTACAGGTGACTTATTGAGTGCGTCACAAATTGCCCATCCAGCTTTTGCTAGCCTTTCTAAATCAATTTGGGGGTCAATGCCAAGCCCTTGCAGTAAGTAAATTACATCCTCTGTGGCAACATTTCCTGACGCACCTTGTGCATAAGGACACCCACCTAAACCGGCAACAGCACTATCGATGGTGGCAATACCTAATTCAAGGGCACTGTGAATGTTCGCTAAAGCTTGGCCATAAGTATCGTGAAAGTGCACGGCCAGCTTGTCTATGGGGATATGTTGCAGCAATAAAGAAATCACTGATTTAACCTTGTTTGGGGTACCCACGCCGACAGTATCACCTAAGCTAATTTCATAGCACCCAAGAGCCAACAATTGTTTACAAACCTTTAAAACAGCTTCAGGCTCAATATCGCCTTCATAAGGGCATCCAAGCACACAACTTACATAGCCACGCACTTTGATCCCATGTTGTTGTGCTAGTTGGACCACATCTTTAAAGCGCTCAATGCTTTGCTCAATAGAGCAGTTAATGTTTTTTTGTGTGAAAGTTTCGCTTGCTGCAGTGAATATTGCAAACTCTTTAACATTGGCTGAGAGTGCGGCTTGTGCTCCTCGCAAATTCGGTGTTAATGCGCTTAGCACGACATCTGGAGCAACAGACACGCCGTTAATGACATCCAGAGAGTCAGCCATTTGAGGTACCCATTTTGGCGATACAAACGCACCAGCTTCAATATGTTTGAGCCCTGCGACACTCAATGCGTTGATGAGTTGTATTTTATCTTCGCTTGAAACAGTTGATTCATTTTGTAGTCCGTCTCGTGCGCCTACTTCTACAATTTTTACGTGTGCTGGATATGGCATCACTTAACCCTCCACAGCGTCAACAATGGCAAGCATTGCACCATGACTGACAAGTTCGCCTTCATCAAAACAATAACTACTCAACGTTCCTGTAAAAGGTGCGTTCAGAGTGTATTCCATTTTCATGGCTTCGATGATAACCACAGGGTCGCCTTTTTCAACTTGGCTACCCACTTTTTGTAAATGTTTTACAACGGTCCCATTAAGTGGTGCGGCTAAAGGTGCTGCTTCATGTTCGTGTTCACTAATAAAATGCTTAGATTTGAGCTCAAATCGGTGTGCAATCGCACCATACATTACCGTAATTGCATCCTCGGTAATTAATACGCTGGCAGTATATTGCTTACCATTAATTTGTGCAGTTAGCTGATTGTTTAGCAAAATTGCTGAGCCGGCTAATATGTCATCATCGATATGCAATGTATGATGTGAGTCGTTAAGCGTCACGGAGACATTATGCTCAGTAAAGGGGACCTTCATACTATTACGTTGATTCAATCTAAATGCAGTTTCTGACTGCCACGGTGTTGCTGCATTACTTGCATTTTTATGTTTTGTGTAGGCTAGGGCAGCTAGCGCAAGTAACTCAGTTTCAGGCAATTCCTGTTGTGTGAGTGTGTCAGTTTGACTGTCTATAAAGTGTGTATCTGGTGCGCCAGCTGTAAATGTTGGATGACCCGATAAATGATGTAAAAATGCAATGTTACTTTTCACGCCAGCCAAATGAACTTCTTCTAAAGCGTGATGCAATTTAAGTAATGCGATTGAGCGATCGGGTGCATGAACGATGAGTTTGGCAATCATAGGATCATAGAAAGAACTAATTTCACTGCCAGCCACGACACCTGTATCAACTCGCAGACCCTCATTTAATTGTGGAAAAGTCAAATGTGTTAAGGTGCCGGAGTAGGGCATAAAGTTTTCAGTTGGATCTTCAGCGTAAATACGCGCTTCAAAACTATGGCCAGTTAAAGTCACTTGCTCTTGTTGTAGTGGTAATGCTTGATTGTTGGCAACGCGAATTTGCCATTCGACTAAATCGAGGCCAGTCACCATTTCTGTTACTGGGTGTTCTACTTGCAAACGCGTGTTCATTTCCATGAAGAAGAATTCGTCGCCACACAGCAGAAATTCGACTGTTCCAGCACCTCGGTAATTGATTGCTTGGGCACATCGTACCGCGGCTTCTCCCATTGCTTGACGTAATTCATCACTCAAACCGGGCGCAGGCGCTTCTTCAATGACTTTCTGGTGACGACGTTGTAAAGAACAATCTCTGTCTCCAAGGTATACACAGTTACCGTGATTGTCAGCAAACACTTGTACTTCAACGTGACGTGGGGTGTCTACATAACGTTCAAGTAACACCAAGTCATTACCAAACCCAGCAAGTGCCTCACGTTGTGCTCCCTCTAATGCACTAATAAATTCTTGGGCTTGTCGAACCACGCGCATGCCCTTACCACCTCCACCGTAGGCGGCTTTAATTAAAACAGGGTAGCCAATTTTATTTGCTTCACTGGCTAAAAAATCGGTGGCTTGTTTTTGGCCGTAATAGCCGGGCACTAACGGTACATTGGCTTGTGCCATAATCTCTTTGGCACGGGTTTTAGAACCCATAGCTTCAATAGAGCTTGCTAATGGACCAATAAACACAATGTCAGCTTGTTCGCACGCATTCGCAAATTGATCATTCTCTGATAAGAAACCATATCCTGGGTGAATGCAGTCTGCGTTTGCTTGTTTAGCAACATCGAGTATTTTTTCAGCCACTAAATAAGAATTTTTACTTGGAGCTGGGCCGATATGATATGCCTCATCGGCAGAGCGTACATGAAGTGCATTTTTGTCGGCATCGGAATACACCGCTACGGTTTTTAAACCAAGACGTTTCGCTGTTTTTATAATTCTACATGCGATTTCGCCTCGGTTGGCGATAAGGATTTTTTTAAGCATGGTGATCCCTTACTGTTTAGCGGCGTGTTGCCAGTTTGGCGCACGCTTATCAAAAAAAGCGCTGAGGCCTTCTTGCCCTTCAGGGCTAACTCTTATTTGTGCGATACGCTGAGCGGTATGATGAATGAGCGTCTCGTCAATTGGATTACCTGCCACTTCATTGATAAGTGTCTTGGCAGAGCGAACTGCACTTGGGCCATTATTTAACAGAAGCTCTATGAATTGAGCTTGGCTATGGACTAAGTCATCGCTAATTTCGTGTATAAGTCCTAGATCAAGGGCAGTATTTGCCGTGAATACTTCAGCAGTGAGGAAGTAACGTCTGGCTTGGCGCTCACCAATTGCTTTGATCACATAAGGGCTAATAACAGCTGGGATCAAGCCAAGCTTTACTTCGCTTAGACAGAATTTCGCGTTTTCAGTAGCGACCGCAATGTCGCAGCAAGCAATTAACCCAAGTGCGCCACCAAATGCTGCGCCTTGCACAAGGCAAAGCGTTGGGTGTGGGCAATTCGCCAATACCGACATAAGTTTTGCAAGCTGCTTTGAATCCGCCACGTTTTCATCAAAGTTATTGCCAGCCATTGATTTCATCCAACCAAGGTCAGCACCAGCAGAAAAGTGTTTGCCATCGGTTCTTAATACTAAAGCACGAATATCTAACGAGTTCGCATGCTCAATACACTTAATGAGCTCGGCTATCACAGCATCATCGAACGCATTATGTTTTTCAGGGCGACTTAATTCTAAAATCGCCACTTTTGTTTTTGTTATGGTTAAAGTGACAGACATAGTGTGCTCCCGTTACATTCTGAAAATACCGAACTTAGATTCTTGGCTCGGTGCGTTAGCTGCAGCATCAAGAGCCAAGCCTAATACGGTGCGTGTATCTGCTGGGTCTATAATGCCATCGTCCCATAGGCGAGCACTGGCGTAATACGGATGACCTTGTTTTTCATACTGCTCGACAATGGGTTTTTTAAACTCAGCAACTTCTTCTTCGTTCATGCTTTGACCTTTACGGGCTAAACCATCTTGGCGAACTTGAGTCAAAACGCCGGCCGCTTGCTCTCCACCCATAACTGAAATACGGGCATTGGGCCACATCCACATCATCGTTGGCTCGTAAGCTCTGCCACACATACCATAGTTACCTGCGCCATACGAGCCCCCGATCAATACCGTGAATTTTGGCACATCTGCACAAGATACCGCAGTTACCATTTTAGCACCGTGTTTGGCGATACCTTCAGCCTCATATTTTTGACCTACCATGAACCCAGTGATGTTTTGCAAAAATAGCAGGGGGATATCGCGTTGTGCACATAGCTGAATAAAGTGGGCGCCTTTTTGTGCTGACTCCGAAAATAAAATGCCGTTGTTTGCGACGATGCCAACAGGGTGCCCGTATATTTGCGCGAAGCCAGTGACGAGGGTTTCTCCAAAATAACGTTTAAATTCATCAAATTGTGAATCATCAACTACGCGTGCAATGACTTCTCGTACATCAAATGGCTTTTTCAGGTCAGTACCAACTATGCCGTATACCTCGCGAATATCATAGCGAGGTGGTTTCACATCTTTCAAAATGGGCTTTGTTGGTCGCTGGTGGTTAGTACGTTGGATACATTGACGTGCAATCGAAAGTGCATGCTCATCATTTTCTGCATAATGATCTGCCACACCAGAAGTTTTACAGTGCACATCAGCGCCACCTAAATCTTCCGCGCTGACTTCTTCGCCGGTGGCCGCTTTTACTAAAGGTGGGCCCGCTAAGAAGATGGTCCCTTGTTCTTTTACGATAATACTTTCATCAGCCATTGCTGGTACATATGCGCCACCAGCTGTACATAGGCCCATAACCACTGCAATTTGTGGGATCCCTTTTGCTGACATACGTGCTTGATTATAGAAAATTCGGCCGAAATGTAACTTGTCTGGGAATACCTCATCTTGTTCGGGTAAATTTGCACCACCAGAGTCAACCAAATAAATACAAGGTAAGTGACAACGTTCGGCGATTTCTTGTGCACGTAAATGTTTTTTCACCGTTATTGGAAAATAGGTTCCGCCTTTTACCGTGGCATCGTTGGCAACAATCATACATTCGACGCCTTTAACTCGACCGATACCAGCCACAACGCCTGCACATGGAATATCTTGCTCGTACACGCCAAAGGCGGCGAATTGGGAAATCTCTAAAAATGGCGAACCTTCATCAATAAGTGTATCAATTCGGTCGCGTACAAATAACTTACCACGACCTTGGTGGCGTGCAATAAGGGCATCACCACCACCTTGAGAAAGTGTTGCTACTTTGTCGTTTAAATCTTTAACCAGCGATGCCATCGCATCGCTGTTCGCTTTAAACTGACTGTCGTGGGGATTAACAGAGGAGTTAAGTACAGTCATAATTATATCCTTAACGGCTTTCAGTGAATAATTCGCGACCAATTAGCATGCGGCGAATTTCAGATGTCCCGGCCCCAATTTCGTATAATTTAGCATCGCGTAGTAGCCGGCCTGTTGCATATTCATTGATATACCCATTTCCACCGAGAATTTGTATGGCATCAAGTGCCATTTTTGTCGCAAGCTCTGCGGCATATAAAATCGCACCCGCAGCGTCTTTACGCGTGGTTTCGCCACGATCACATGAACGTGCAACGGTATATACGTATGAACGCGCTGCATTCATTTGTGTATACATATCAGCGACCTTGCCTTGAATAAGCTGAAACTCACCAATTGATTTATTAAATTGCTTACGTTCGTGAATGTAAGGCGTGACGATATCCATACAGGCTTGCATAATGCCTAATGGGCCGGCAGCTAATACCACGCGTTCGTAATCTAGGCCACTCATAAGCACCTTTACGCCTTCGTTTAAGCCACCTAAAATATTTTCTTCAGGCACTTCACAATCTTCAAAAACTAACTCACAGGTGTTTGAGCCACGCATGCCCAATTTATCAAGCTTTTGCGCAGTTGAGAAACCAGGGAAATCTTTTTCTACTAAGAATGCGGTAATGCCTTTTGAGCCGGCATCTAAGTCTGTTTTTGCATATATCACCAATACATCTGCATCAGGTCCATTGGTGATCCACATCTTATTGCCATTGAGGATATATTTATCGCCTTTCTTTTGTGCTTTCAATTTCATTGAAACAACATCTGAACCGGCGTTAGGTTCACTCATCGCCAATGCGCCAATGTGCTCACCACTGATTAGCTTAGGTAGGTATTTGCGTTTTTGGGCATCATTACCATTACGATTAATTTGGTTCACACAGAGATTCGAATGCGCGCCGTAACTAAGACCAATTGATGCACTCGCTCGGCTGATCTCTTCCATTGCAATAACATGCTCAAGATAACCCATACCTGCACCACCGAATTCTTCTGGCACGGTGATACCTAACAGTCCCATTTCGCCAAACTGAGGCCAAAGCTGATTTGGGAAGCTGTTGTCTATGTCTGTTTTCTCAGCCAAGGGGGCAATTTCAGCGGTAGCAAAGCCATTCACATGATCGCGGATCATGTCCGCAGTTTCGCCTAATCCAAAATTCATTTCTTTGTATAAAGATACGGTGCTCATAATAATAATCCTGTGAGAGTTATTCTTCTAAATTACCTAAGGTATCGCGGCAGCGACGTTCTGCGGTCACTAATTCCATCAATACAACTTTTATATCGTCCATCTGTTGACTTAAATCGGCTTTTTTCTCTTCAATTAAATTCAACATGGTAACTAACTGTTTTGCGCTAGACTTATCTGCGTCGTATAGCTCAAACAAACGACCTGTTTCGGCTAGCGTAAATCCTAAACGTTTGCCACGCAGAATGAGCTTGAGACGAACTTTGTCACGTTTGGAATAAATTCGAGTCTGTCCATGACGTTCAGGAGAAAGTAATCCTTGATCTTCATAAAAGCGAATACTTCGCGTGGTAATGTCAAATTCCTTAGCTAAATCACTAATAGAAAAAGTAGGTTCGTTATTGTTATCTTGCATGGTGTTTACACATTTACTTCTGTGACTGATTAGACCAATATAAGTGAAGTTTACGTAAAGGTAAAGCTGAACGTTTAAATCATACTTTGGTAGCAGTTGTAAATAGCCATTCTAGATATGAAAAGCGAGGCTGCAATAAGGAAATTACGTGTTTGGCAAGGATTGTGTGCAGCATAACTTTACAAATTAGGCCAATGAAGTTTGTTTGATTTTAGATTTACGTTGGCGTAAACGTAAATATTATGTATGCTCGAAACATAAAATTTATTGTTCAAGCTAAATCGCTTGTGAATAGGAGCAAAAAATGAGTAATGATGCTGTTGTCATCGTAGCCGCAAAACGCACCCCTATGGGTGGCTTTATGGGCGCTTTATCTGGTGCAAGTGCCACCGAATTGGGCGCAACTGCGATTAAAAGTGTGATGTCTGAAACGGGTTTGTCAGATGCATCTATTGATGAAGTTATCATGGGATGTGTACTGCCAGCAGGATTAGGTCAAGCACCAGCACGTCAAGCAATGTTGCACGGCGGACTTGCGCGTTCAACAGGCGCAACAACAATCAACAAAGTGTGTGGCTCAGGTTTAAAAGCAGCCATGCTAGCTCATGATTTAATTAAAGCTGGCAGCATTTCCTCTGCAATTGCCGGTGGCATGGAGAGCATGACAAATTCACCGTATTTTATCCCGAAGGCCCGTGGTGGCATGCGCATGGGACATGGTGAAATTAAAGATCACATGATGTCAGATGGCTTAGAAGATGCCTACGATAACAAAGCGATGGGCTGTTTTGCGCAAGATACCGCCGACCAATATGGTATTACGCGTGAGCATATGGATGAATTTGCATTGGGTTCATTAAGCAAAGCCAACGCAGCAATTGAAAACGGTAGCTTTAGCGCGGAAGTTGCCGCGCACATCATTAGCACTCGCAAGGGCGACGTTGAAATTAGCATTGATGAGCAACCAGGCAATGCACGCCCTGACAAGATCCCAAGCTTACGCCCTGCATTTAAAAAAGACGGCACCATTACCGCGGCGAATTCATCATCCATTTCGGATGGTGCAGCGGCATTAATTTTAATGAGTGAGTCAGAAGCCCAACGTCAAGGTTTAACGCCTTTGTGTAAAATTTCGGCACATGCAACACATTCACAAGCACCTGAAGAATTTACATTAGCCCCCGTTGGTGCAATGAATACGTTACTTGAACGCACCGGCTGGAGCAAAACAGACGTCGACCTTTGGGAAATTAACGAAGCGTTTGCGATGGTTACTATGCTTGCTATCAACGAAATGGGCTTAGACATCAACAAAGTAAACGTGAATGGCGGTGCATGTGCACTGGGTCACCCAATTGGCGCAAGTGGTGCACGTATCTTAGTGACACTTATTCACGCACTACGTAATAGAGGCTTATCAAAAGGTATTGCTTCTTTGTGTATTGGTGGCGGTGAGGCGGTTGCATTGGCAGTCGAAGTGTAACGCTTACTTGACATTAATTTAAAAAATTCGGGCATCGAATAACTGGTATAAAAAATATTACTAACCAGCGGTGCCTTATCTCATTTACTCTGGGGAGGAGTGCGTCATGCACCAAGTACCTTTATACATCAACGGCGAATTTTCACAATCATCATCTGACACTTGGATTGACGTAGTTAACCCTGCCAATCAAGAAGTATTGGCAAAAGTTCCGTGTGCTACCGAGGCGGAAGTTCAAGCTGCAATTACCTCAGCACAGGAAACCTTTAAAACGTGGAAAGAAGTGCCTATTTCGGAACGTGCGCGGGTGATGATGCGTTATGCTGCGTTACTTAAAGAGCATCATGATGAAATAGCGACGATTATTTGTCATGAGTTAGGCAAAACTTTTGAAGATGCCAAAGGTGACGTATGGCGTGGTATTGAAGTTGTAGAACAAGCTGCAAATGCACCTTCTATGATGATGGGTGAAACGGTTGGTAACGTTGCACGTAATATTGATACCTACTCTTATATGCAACCATTGGGTGTGTGTGCAGGTATTACCCCATTTAATTTCCCAGCAATGATCCCATTGTGGATGTTTCCGCTTGCAATCGTGTGTGGTAACACGTTTATTTTAAAACCATCAGAGCAAGATCCACTCACACCGATGCGTTTGGTTGAACTGTTTGAAGAGGCGGGAGCACCTAAAGGGGTACTTCAAGTTGTACATGGTACCAAAGCGCAAGTAGATCAAATTTTAGAAGCACCAGAAGTACGCGCTATTTCATTTGTTGGGTCGTGTGGTGTAGGTCAATATATTTACTCAAAAGGCACGCAAAACTTAAAACGTGTTCAAGCATGTGTAGGCGCTAAAAACCATATGGTGATCATGCCAGACTCTAAAAAAGAGCAGCTGATCAATAATTTGGTTGGTTCGTCTGTTGGCGCTGCAGGGCAACGTTGTATGGGTATTTCAGTAGCGGTCTTTGTGGGTGATTCTAAAGAGTGGGTTGCTGATTTAAAAGAAGCGTTTACCAAAGTACGCCCGGGTGTGTGGAATGATCCTGAAGCTGCATATGGTCCACAAACAACCGGCGCGGCAAAAGCACGTATTTTATCTCTCATTGAGGGGGCAAAACAACAAGGTGCGACGTGTTTACTTGACGGTTCAGATTTTACCGTTGAAGGCTATGAGAATGGCAACTGGGTTGGCCCAACTTTATTTACTGATGTAACATCTGAGATGGACTTATATAAAGAAGAAATATTTGGTCCTGTGCTCGCGTGTATGTTTGTAGATACATTAGAAGAAGCGATCGAACTGATCAACAATAGCCCATATGGTAACGGTACCTCATTATTTACATCAAGTGGTGCAGCAGCACGTAAGTTCCAGCATCATATTGAAGTTGGTCAAGTGGGTATCAATGTACCGATCCCTGTGCCATTGCCATTTTTCTCATTCACAGGTTGGAAAGGGTCTTTCTATGGTGACCAACATACCTATGGTAAACAAGGTGTACGTTTTTACACTGAAACTAAAACCATAACATCTCGCTGGTTTGAAGATGGCGCTGTATCTGGTCCGAATATGAGTATTAATCTTAAATAATTTATTTAGTTATCAAACAAGTAACCACATAGAGTTACAGAAACTAAGTAGTAGCCTAACCAGATTTCAGGTTAGCGCATCAATAATTAAAACAATCAAGCCTACGTTAGGTGGGCTTGCATTAGACAACAAAAGAGGTCTCTATGGACTTTAATCTGAACGAAGATCAACAGGCATTCGCCGAAACCGCCCATCAATTTGCAATGAGTGAACTCGCACCCAATGCAGCATTATGGGATCGTGAACATATATTTCCAAAAGAAGTTATCAAAAAAGCCGGCGAACTGGGCTTTTGTGGTTTATATACCCCAGAAGAGGCCGGTGGTTTAGGCTTATCACGTTTAGACTCTAGTATTATTTTTGAACAACTGGCTATGGGCTGTACCGCCACAACGGCGATGCTAACCATTCATAATATGGCAACTTGGATGATTGCCAGTTTCGGCACTGATACCGTAAAAGACACTTTCATTGACCAATTAGTAATGGGTGAGTTACTGGCATCATATTGTTTGACAGAACCAGGAGCTGGTTCAGATGCGGCATCACTTAAAACTAAAGCAGTGTTAGACGGTGATGAATACGTACTCAATGGTTCAAAAATGTTTATCTCAGGTGCGGGCGAAACCGATGTGTTGGTGGTAATGGCCCGCACTGGTGAAGCCGGTCCTAAAGGCATTTCTGCATTTTTAGTACCTGCTGATGCAGCTGGTGTTGAATATGGTAAAGCCGAAGAGAAAATGGGCTGGAATGCGCAACCTACTCGATTAGTTAGCTTTGAAAATGTACGTATTCCTGCGAGCTATTTACTCGGTCAAGAAGGGGAAGGGTTTACATTCGCTATGCAAGGCTTAGATGGTGGGCGTATCAATATTGCGACCTGTTCCATTGGTACGGCACAACAAGCATTGAATACGGCAAAAGAATATATGCAAGAACGAGAGCAGTTCGGTAAGCCGTTAGCAGCATTTCAAGCATTGCAATTTAAAATCGCTGATATGAATACCGAGCTTGTCGCTGCGCGTCAAATGGTACGTTTGGCAGCCTTTAAGTTAGACACTAATGATAGTGAAAAAACCACATACTGTGCCATGGCAAAACGCTTTGCAACTGATGTTGGCTTTAAAGTGTGTGATGATGCATTACAGATCCATGGTGGTTATGGTTATATAAAAGAATACCCACTAGAGCGACACGTACGTGATGTTCGTGTACACCAAATTCTCGAAGGTACTAATGAAATCATGCGTGTCATTATAGCACGTCGAATTTTAGCCCAAGGCGCCGCGAGCGTATTGTAAGGAGTTCCCATGACAGCACAACTTAAACTTGAAAAGCAAGGTAATACAGCCGTAATCACGATGAGCAACCCCCCAGCGAACACTTGGACTCGTGACACATTAGTGGGCTTAAAAGAACTGGTTATAGATCTTAATCAAGACAAAAATATTTACGCGCTGGTTATTACAGGTGAAGGTGAGAAGTTTTTCTCAGCAGGCGCTGATTTAAATGTGTTTGCAAGTGGTGACAAAGGTGTTGCGGCGGATATGTCTCGTGTATTCGGCGAAGCGTTTGAAACTTTGAGTGACTTTAGGGGGGTATCGATTGCCGCGATTAACGGATTTGCAATGGGTGGAGGTTTAGAAGTCGCACTGGCATGTGATATTCGCATTGGTGAAGAGCAAGCACAAATGGCATTGCCAGAAGCGAAAGTGGGCTTATTACCTTGTGCAGGTGGCACACAAAACCTGTCGTGGTTAGTGGGTGAAGGCTGGGCAAAACGCATTATTTTATGTGGCGAGCGCCTTAAAGCAGACAAAGCACTTGAGATAGGGTTATTAGAAGAAGTTGTGGCGACAGGTACGTCTTTAGAAGCTGCCATTGCTTTGGCTACCAAAGTAGCTGATCAGAGCCCTGTTGCTGTGACAGCATGTAAAGCATTGATCCAAAAAGGGCGTACAGGGACCATTAATAGTGCGTTACCGTTAGAACGAGAGTTATTTGTTACTTTATTTGATACGCAAGATCAAAAAGAAGGCGTTAATGCATTTTTAGAAAAGCGTAAAGCAAATTGGGTGAATGGCTAATGGCAAAGCTGCAGTTATTAAATCAAGCTGATGCGCCCGTTGTATTTGAACTTGCGCAAAGCGACAACGGTATGCAAGTGGCTTTTGCGACGCTGAACGTACCGAAAGCTTTAAATGCACTTAATTTAGACATGATCCGTTTGTTAGCGAAACAATTAGATGTTTGGGCACAAGATGACCAAATAGCTATGGTTGTTATGAAAGGCGAAGGAGAGAAAGCATTCTGCGCCGGCGGTGATGTGGTGAGCCTTTATAATGCAATGGCTGCCAATGATAAAAATACTTACATTGAAACATTTTTCAGCGAAGAGTACCGCTTAGATTACCAAATTCATACTTATGAAAAGCCAATTTTATTGTGGGGCAATGGCATCACCATGGGTGGTGGATTAGGGTTAATGGCAGGCGCAAGTCATAGGGTAGTGACTGAAACAGCACGCATTGCAATGCCGGAGATCACCATAGGCTTATACCCAGATGTCGGCGGTAGCTACTTTTTGAATAAAATGCCAGAAGGTGTTGGGTTGTTTTTAGGACTAACGGGTGCATCGATCAATGCTGCTGATGCACAATTTGTTGGTTTGGCAGATCACTTTATTGATGCTGAAAAGTATGGTGAGTTATTGGCTGGCTTATTGGGAATAGAGTGGGGGACAACTACCAGTTCAAACCATAACATGCTAACAAATATGCTAACCGAATTGACTAACATTTCAGGTGAGCCCCCAAAAAGTGAGATTCAGGCGAATATAGAGCAAATTTCGCACGTGAATAATTGTCATGATCTGCAAGCGCAAGTTGACTATATTTTATCAATTCCAAGCGATGATAATAAATGGTTAAGTCGAGCGCAAAAGTCGTTAAAACATGGCTCACCATTAAGTGCGGTGTTGGTGAGTGAGCAGCTCAAGCTTGGTAAAGGCAAATCTTTAAAAGAATGTTTTTTACTTGAGCTGCGCATGTCTGTACAAGCGGGTGAAGCGGGTGAGTTTCAAGAAGGAGTTCGCGCATTACTCATTGATAAAGATGGTGCGCCACAATGGCAGTTTGATGCAATAAGTTCAGTATCAGATGAGATTGTATCAGCATTTACGAGCGCGCGTTGGAGTGACGACGCACACCCGTTAGCAAATATGTAGGGAGCAGAACAATATGGCAAAGATTGGATTTATTGGCTTAGGAAACATGGGTGGCCCAATGGCCTGCAATTTAGTAAAAGCAGGACATACGGTAACGGTATTTGATTTAAGTGATGATGCAATGGCACATCTTGCGGAGCAAGGCGCATCCACAGCAAGTGATGTAACACAGGTATGTGATGGTGCAGATTATGTGATCAGTATGCTGCCAGCTGGCAAGCATGTGCGTGCTATCTATTGTGGTGAGAATGGGTTAATTAATCATTTAAGCACCGACACACTGGTTATCGATTGTTCAACCATAGACGCGGAGTCTGCGCAGTTTGTAGGTAAGGCACTGGGTGATGCTGACGTGAGTTTTGTTGATGCCCCAGTGTCGGGCGGAGTCGCAGGTGCTGCGGCTGGGACACTGACCTTTATTGTTGGTGGTAGCCAAAACGATTTTGATGGCGCCAATAAAGTGCTCCCTGATATGGGTAAAAATATTTTTCATGCGGGTGAAATTGGCGCGGGTCAAGTCGCGAAGATCTGTAATAATATGCTGCTAAGTATATTAATGGCAGGGACCAGTGAAGCATTGCAGATGGGGATTGATCATGGTTTAGACCCCAAAGTACTGAGTGAGATCATGCTCAACAGTTCTGGTCGAAATTGGACATTAGAATTATATAATCCATGTCCAGATGTACTTGAGAATGCCCCGAGCTCTAATGATTATAAGCCGGGCTTTATGGTTGACTTAATGGCTAAAGACTTAGGCTTAGCACAGCAAGCTGCACAACAGACCAATTCGGCAACGCCGATGGGCGCACTTGCGAAGAATTTGTACAACTTGATGCAAAATCAAGGCAAAGGCTCAGAAGATTTTAGCGCGATTTTTAAACTTTTTAGCGAAAAATAAGATTCATTATGGATATTAGAGATAAAACGGTAGTGATCACAGGTGGTGCGCAAGGCTTAGGGTTTGCGATGGCCACACAAATGGCTGAGCTAGGCGCAAATTTGGCACTGATCGATATGCAAGAAGACGTTTTGGCGTCGGCATCTGCTGAGTTAAGCAAGTTAGGTACAACGGTTAGCACTTACGTGGCCAATGTCAGTGTTGAAGCGGATGTTGAAAACGTATTTAACAGTATCGCAAATGATTTTGGTCGTATTGACGTTTTGATTAATAATGCTGGCATTTTACGTGACGGTTTATTACTTAAAGCAAAAGAAGGCAAGATTATTGATAAAATGTCTTTATCGCAATTTCAATCAGTGATTGATGTGAACCTGACGGGTGTTTTCTTGTGTGGTCGAGAAGCGGCAGTGAAAATGGTTGAAGGCGGTGAGGGCGGTGTAATTGTCAATATGTCGAGTGTGGCACGTGCCGGTAATATGGGCCAAACTAACTATTCTGCCGCTAAAACTGGCGTAGTAGCATTGACTACAACGTGGGCAAAAGAACTGGGCCGTTTTGGTATACGTGTAGGTGCAATTGCTCCAGGCGTTATTCGTACGCAAATGACTGATGCGATGAAACCAGAAGCGAAAGAGCGACTGGTTAAAATGAAGCCTGTCGGTCGACTTGGTGAGGCGCAAGAAATTGCGCATACTGCGAAGTACATTATTGAAAATGACTTTTTCACAGGCCGTGTGATAGAAATTGATGGTGGTATTCGCTTATAAGCAGCGTACCATTTTTCCAGTGAGTTGTATGATAAAAAGCATAGTGCAAGCTATGCTTTTTTGTTTTCATCACTGCCATGTTTGTATCAAAGTCATATTTTGACAAAGGGGTTTGAGGAATACAGCTTTGGATCCCGTTAATATCACTTAAGTTAAAAATGAAGGACTGTATACTAACGATGGCGTTTTATCACTTTGTTTAAATTAAGAGTAGCGTCAGGTTGGAATACAGAGGTAAAGCAGCCCAGGTTAGAAGGTTCATGAAATTTAATGATAGAACAGCTTAATCATTCGCAACACTCAGTCGCGAGCCAAATATACGGTGTTTTTCAAGATTCTTATAAAATTGAAGCGGCGCTGATTGGCACGATACATTTCCCGCCACTGTCTCGTAGTGTACAAAACATAGAATCGGCAACGACGTTATTTTATGGTTATTTTGAAGCCAATGTGCTTGCCGCCGTGATTGAAATTTCGGTAACCGACACATTATTAAGCATTGAGAGTTTAACGGTTTCCCCCCAATTTTTCCGCAAAGGCATTGCTCATAAGTTACTGAATTTTATTATTAGTACATATCAGCGACCTGAAGCCATTGTAGAAACGGCTGCAGTGAATACGCCAGCCATTAATTTATATCGTAAACAGGGTTTTATAGTCTTTAAAACGTGGACTCCAGCGCATGGCATTGAAAAAGTGGCTATGTTAATGAAAAAAGGACAAAGCACATAAATTTTATTGTGATTTATAAATATTTTTACTTTTCTTATTGAGTTGTGTAGGAATTTCAGGCTATTTAGGTTTTTTTAAAACTATTTTAGTTGCTTCATATTTTATTCTCATTTAGTTTGTAAGTTAAATTATTGTAACAAATGTGATCGGCTTCACATTTGTGGGCTACTGAATTATGGACAGCTAATTATGCCAAATATTTCAATGAGAAACTTTATGACATTGGTTGAGGGAGCGCATGGAGGCTTTCGACAATCAGTCTCTTCACTGAACAACATCATCATACTGCTAGGGGGTAATGCGCAAAATAGCCCTGATATACGCAATATCAATAACCGCACCGCAATGAATATTGAAGCGCAAATTCACATTTTACCTGTGGATAAATTACAAAGATATCGGCTAGCTTTGATGTACATAGGGACGTTATTAAATATCGATAGTTATGCACGACCGACAAACTACACAATGCGATTTTCTGGTTTTGAATTACAATGGTGGCAATTTCGTCACCAGACTCACGGCATGACTCGTATTGATAACGCCCGATATATGTTTAAACATCAATTTAGTTTTGAAAGTACCAATGGGGATGATAACACATTCAGTCATTGTCTAACGCGTGAACACATATGGTATCCAACAGCAAGAGCGTATGATCCGCCCTTTAATCAATTATTAAGTCGTGTTCAGCAAAGCTTTGTACAGCCACCTAATGGCTCTCAGGGCACAGTGATCCGGGATGATCATTCAACCTTTAACCCCGATTACATAGTGCGACGACCACTGATGATGGGCAGAACGATAGAGGTTAGGCAGAGATACCAATATTTGCAGCCCGGACGTCAATGGACAGATATACCCGGCGCGTCATATTTGATAAAAAAAGGAGTGCGTTGGGGAGCCGGTGGCGATCCTTGCTATTTTTTCTCAAAAGAAAATTACGCGCCAGAAAATACCCAGCCATTTCACTTTGAAGTTGAAATAGCCATTGGTAATGAACCTGCAGCGACGTTCAATCGAATGCCATCGCGCGGCTCTTGCACACATAATTCAATGAGTAGGCAAAGAGAGATCAGAGTGATAGCAGATGGGAGTTAGTGCTGTATTCCATTAAATTCTACCTATTCTTAAAGTAATTTAGCGATGACTTTAGTTCGGTTAAAACCACTTTTTGTATCGCATGAGTAAAAATATGACTACTGCGATACATGACATTGTGATCATTAATATTTTAAAGGCATGTAAATTATCAATGCCTGGTAGACCACCGACATTCATGCCAAACACACCAGTTAAAAATGACAAAGGTAGAAATATTGCTGTCACGAGTGATAACACATACATACGTTCACTCTGACGTTCGGCTGTTGTGTGCCTATATTCGTCTTGAATTAGCACTGTTCTTTCGCGTATTATTTCCAACGAATCTAGGTATCTTAGTATGTTATTTGCTTGCTCTTTTATTTTAAAACGATGGGTCTTATTGATAAATTCACTAGATCGACTAAATACTTCCAAAGCGTCTCTTTGCGGAGCAATAAAGCGCTTCATTTGTGCCGCTTTTTTACGAATATCAATGGCATTTTGGCGATGAACATCATCCATCGATAAACAGGCTTGCTCTTCAATTAAATCTAACCCAATGTCTAGTGTTTCTATTTGATCGCTTATTTTATCAGAGATCTTTTCTAACAACATATGGAACCAATCGGCAGGGTGTTTAAACACGACGCCATAATTGACAGCATCATTGATCTCACTGATTGATCGTAAGCTACGCGCTTGCTTGTCAATTGAAATAACCATATCTTTGGTCATCCAAATTCGTAAGGAAACCATATCATCAGGTTGCGCTTGCTGATTAAAATTGATGGCACGGAGGCAAATAAAAACACCGCCTTCAATATTTAAGCATTTTGGACGCGTTTCTTGCGCAACTAGACTATCTTGAATTGCATTGGGAATACTTAATGTCTGCAAAACTTCAGTCGGGGTATCGTTATCTATGAGTAAATGGACCCATTTAAAATGAGAACCTTGTACACCAAGTAAATGCTCAAATTGAGTCGTATTGTCTTTCATCTTCTAACTCCATAATACATTACCATTATTGACGTTTCAGCTTTATAACGCCATCAATATGTACATCGCGCTGAGGAAATGCGATAACAATACCATGCTCATTAAAAGCTTTATCTAATTCAAAGCGTATGTTGCTGGCAACAAGGCGTAGCCCACCTTCTACTTGTGAGTTCACCCAAAAATAGACCTCAAACACGAGAGCATTATCTGCAAAATCTTGAAAGAATACCGTTGGTTCTTTCCCTGTGGTTAATAATATATCAGGCTGAGCTCGGGCGGCATCTAAGATAATATTTTTTACTTTTTGACAGTTACTGCCGTAGGCAACACCGACAGACACTGTACCGCGAACGAGTTTGTCTTTGAGAGTCCAATTAGTTACTGTATTTTCTAGTAATTTACTATTTGGAATAAGCATGTGAACACCATCGACTCGCCTTACACGCGTGGAGCGGGTGTTAATTTCCTCAACGATGCCTTTCACACCCTCTACTTCGAGAAAATCACCTATGCGTATTGGTTTTTCACCCATTAAGATCCAACCACTAATAAAATTATTAATGATATTTTGCGCACCGAAGCCAAAGCCGATAGCAATTGCCCCAGATAAGAACGCAAAAGCGGTAACCGGAATATTAAGCATCGATAAAGTGGTGATAAATATAACGGCAAACACCACTATATATAAAACTCGCTGTATTAAGTGCACAATGTTTGGGTCTTTATTCGTGTGCTTTAGCTTGTTTCCAAGTTTAGAAATCGCTATATGGGCCACCCAACAACTGATGATTAGCCACAGTGGTATTGTGAGTACTTCAATTAATGTTATAGCCCGTTCATTAAATGTAAATAAAGGGTAGCTTAACCAGTGACTGATTGTTTCTAGCATATTAATGACCTTTTTTTGAAAGCATTATTTATTCGACATTAAAAAGGCATTAGCCGCATCTATGTAAAAATGATTGGCCAATGCCTGACGACCTAATAGCATTAGGTAGGTCATATCAGAACGATCCGTTAGTGTTATTTCAATATTCCATGAATGTGATCCAAGAATTGCTAACGTTTGAATGACATAACGCTGCTCTCGGCCTCCGTTAGAAGATTTAACTTGTCGAATATCATGAAGTATAGCTTGGCATCCCACCTTCTTCTGTACGTTGTGGATCTCAGGGTGTATATCAAATGACACGGCAGGCTTATTATCAATATATGTTTTTTGGATATTATCTACATGTAATGATGATGTTTGTGCGCCCGTGTCAACTCGAACAAGAAGCTGTTCAATGCCTAGTTCAGGTAAGTTAATACTCTCAACGTGACCAATAATGGGTCTAGTACTCATAAAATTTCCTCATTTATCGAAAGGTTGTTTATCAATTGTTCTTCTATTGTTTCGATATGATCTGCAATATGTTCGTCGTCCTCTGAAAAATACGCAATGTGGTACATTGCTTCACCTTCTTGTACCAATGGAATATTTTGTTTTCCAATTATAACACCGCTTTTAGTGGCGATGACTTCACCTAACGTTTCCCCGAAAGGCCCTCCGATGGTGGCTAGAATTTGCGCTTTTTTCACCTGATCGCCAAGTTGATAATGGTGTGTGACAATGCCACTGCTTGAAGCACGTACCCAGTTACTATTATTGGCAATAAATGGTGTTTGTTTCACTCTCATTTTCTGTTTTTTAGAGATCATACCCAGGTAGCGTAAGACGTTTAGGATACCTTTGATCCCTGCTCTTATAGAGAACTCATCAAAGCGTAATGCTTCTCCACCTTCATAGAGTAAAACCTTAGTTCCAGTGGCCACTGCTGCATCTCGAAGCGAGCCTTCTATGATGTCTGAGTTTAATACAACGGGCACCCCGAATGCCTTAGCCAGCTCCAAAGTATGGGGGTCTGACAGCTGCGCTCTTATTTGTGGTAGGTTGGATCTGTTTATTGCACCAGTATGTAAATCAATACCGTAGTCGCACTGGGCAACAATCTCTTTTAGAAAGATGTTAGCCACACGTCCTGCAAGCGATCCTTTTGAAGATCCTGGAAAAGCGCGATTCAAATCTCGTCTATCTGGCATGTATCGACTTTGGTTTACAACGCCATACACATTAACCATTGGAACAGCAATGATGGTACCTGTTGAGACTTTAAACCCTTTAATATTGATGAGGCGCCTTATGATCTCTATACCGTTTAGTTCATCTCCGTGTACCGCTGCACTAATAAATATAGTGGGCCCTGTTTTTTTTCCTCTAATTATATATACGGGTAAGTTTACATCTGCACCGGTATAAAGCTTTGCTACAGGCAGATTCACTTTACGCGTTTCTCCTGGTCGGATAATGTGTTCACCAATTTTTAGTTCGTTCATGTTCATCTCATGTATTTTGGCTTAGTTAGCCTTTGCCTTTGGTTTTATTGGTATTGAATTTTGCATTTTTTTCGATAAATTCAATCAATTTACTGGCAACGTCGTAACCTGTAGCAAGCTCAATACCTTCCAGTCCTGGGGAGGAATTAACTTCCATCACCATGGGGCCACTATTTGAGCGAAGTAAATCGACTCCACAGAAATTCAATCCCATCACTTTTGCCGCGTTAACTGCAGTTTCCCGTTCTTCTTTGGTTAGCTTTACCAGTTGTGCGCTACCACCTCGATGCAAGTTTGACCTAAATTCGCCTTCAGCACCTTGGCGTTTCATAGCTGCAACTACTCGGCCTCCGATAACGAGGCATCGAATATCAGCACCGCCTGCTTCTTTGATAAATTCTTGGACTAGAATGTTTGCTTTTAGTCCCATAAATGCCTCAATGATACTTTCTGCTGCTTTTGCGGTATCAGCTAATACCACACCAATACCTTGGGTTCCCTCAAGCAACTTAATCACTAAAGGTGCGCCCCCTACATTTTTGATGAGATCTTTTATATCGTCAGGTTTACTTGCGAAACCGGTACGAGGCAGGCCAATACCTTTACGAGAAAGAAGTTGTAAAGACCGTAATTTATCTCGAGAGCGGCTTATTGCAACAGACTCATTGACGTTAAATGTTCCCATCATTTCAAACTGCCGAGCGACGGCAGTACCATAGAAAGTAATCGATGCGCCAATCCGTGGAATAGTTGCATCATATTGTGGTAGCTCTTCGCCGTGATAGCGCACTGCAGGTCGACTGCTGGTGATATCCATATAGCAATGTAATGTATCAATAACATCGACTTCATGACCTCGCGATAAAGCAGCTTCTTTTAAACGGCGAGTTGAGTACAAGTTTTCATTTCTAGATAAAATAGCAATTTTCATTTTTAACTCCTTCGTAGTGTGGAGCGAAAATTAGTTGAAAAAGATCAAAAAGAGAATCAAAATAAAAAGCATAGTTTGATAAAATAATTTTATTAAAAATATGAAAATAGAACTATTAACGACATTTTTAGAAGTGAGCCAAACGCTGCATGTTAGGGTTGCGTCTGAGAACCTGTTTCTTACCCAAGCAGCTGTAAGCAGTCGTATAAAGCAGTTGGAAGAAAGCTTAGGGGTACTCTTATTTGACCGGACGCAAAAGCGGCTTAAGTTAACGGCTGAAGGGCATAAGTTAGTAAAGCATGCTAATGAAATGGTCATTATGTGGCAAAAAATCAAACAAGAAGTGGGTGTGGCTGAAGCCGCATCTCAACAACTTTTTGTTGGCTCAATGATGTCAATTTGGGATATTGTGCTTCAAGATTGGTTACAAAAAATTCATCGTAACTTAGATGATGTACACTTATATACTCATACATATTCTCCACTAGAGTTACGGCGACAAATCACAAGCCGGCTTATAGATATTGCCTTCTTGTTTGAGCCTCCTTACATTGAAGATATTGTGACTGAAAAAGTCGCGACGGTGCCATTACAGCTGGTCTCGACAGAGCGAGATGCAGATATAATAAAAATAGAAAACATGGTGATGGTCGATTATGGGGAAGCTGTAAACAGTCAATTCACACGGGAGTATGGCGATACTGCGGTTATACGTCACAATATGAGTCAACCCCGTATTGCACTCAATTTTATTCTTGATGCAGGAGGGTGTGCATATCTGCCAAGACAAATGTGCTTTGAACAAATTAGAAAAGGGCGGTTATTCCATGTAACAGGCGCGTTGGATTATAGCCGAGATATATACGCGATCTATTTAGCTAAAAGCCATAAATCGGCGCTTATCAACGATGCATTGATGTTATTTACGTATCTAAGAAGTTAGAAAAGAAAAATTTGAAATAATCTTACAGTTTAATAAATAAAATTTATCAAACTGTAAATTCATTGTGCTTAAGGCGGTTATTAGCTTAAAAATAATGGTTATCTTCGAGTGGAAAACGTAAATGATGGAGAGTATATGCGCTATACATGTAGCTTGTTTCGAGAGCGGGTGTTTTGAGGAGACATTCAAATAGCGGGCATGTTAGAAAATACAAAACAGTTAATTCACATGAGTTATGTGTATGCTGTGAAGTAACAACCTTTATTAAACCCTAACTCAAGTTTGATTTCTCATCGCAGTTACATGAAGACTGTTATAAATTGTTTCGCTGAGTATGGTGATGATAAAAGTTACCTCATTCATTGTGTCAATTAGATTTGACAAAATAATACTTGTCAATTAAATTTGACACATGACAGATATAAAATCTCTTCCTAACCCAAACAACCCTGAAGAGGCACTGGCTGCCGTAACGTCTTTGCGGTTACTTGCCGATCAGCTCGAACGACGAGCTGTAGAAGAGGCGGTAGCGCAGGGCTGGACATGGGCGCAGATAGCACAAGCACTGGATATAACGCGGCAAGCGGCACACAAACGCCATGCCGCATTTATCAATAAAAAGGAGACGTAGCATGATCAGTTCTTTTTTTAGAAATATAAAAATGAAAATTCAAGATATGAAAACGATCAGTCAATTATGTCTAGGCGCTGAGCAATATGCGCAACAATATGGAGAAAACAAACCGGGGGCAGAACACTTTTTGTTGGCGAGCTTAGATTTACAAGATGGCTCGGCGCAAAAAGTATTGGCAAAACTAGGCGTTAATCATATTGATGTAAAAGAAGCATTGAAAGCGCAACATAATAGTGTGTTAGCGAGTATGGGGGTTGAGAGCGAAGTGATAAACCTTGCAAGTGATACGCCCAAAGAGACTAACCCTAGCATTGCACTATATGATACTAAGCCTTCAGGCCAAATGGTTATGAAAAAGCTCTACGAGAATAACAAAATGAGGAAAACACCGCTTAAGAGTATCCATGTGATTGAAGTGGTATTATCTATGCAGTATGGAACGGCAATCAGGGTTTTACAAAACGTCGGGGTAGATTTAGAGGCGTTAAAAAAGGTAACACAGGCTGAGTGTTACTAATTAACCTCAGCTCTGGATGAGCGAATTTGCCCAATAAAGCTATTTTTCTCACTCTCGGCGTTGCGTTCATTTGTAATAGCCCGCTATTACTGCATAAAAGCGCCTTGATATTGAATAAAATATCATCATTGGATTGTACGTAAGTTTGTTTACAAAATATTTCCTATTCCAAAACCCTTATCCCAACCTGAGGTTAATTATTAATCATCTGGCTAAGCAAAGAGTTTAGATCATACCTTATTTAGCAGTTGCAAAATTATACAGGATTGACGGTGTATCTTTTATAACACCTCCATACTTTTATAATATGAAGGTGTATAGCAAATTCGTCAGTTAGCCCATATTTATGGCCTAACTAAATGAAGTGATCATCGTTGCTTAAGTACAAAGCCACGCGTGTGATTATTTACATCACGGTATAAGCCCACAATATCACCATGATCATTGATTGCCGTGGCTTCAAGTAATGTTCCTGGTACATCTGTGACTGTATTTAAATCGATGAGCTCGCCTTTATAATACACGATGGCCAATGAACCTCGGTCAGGGTTTGATGACATACCAACGGCTGTTCCTCGTTTGTTTATATCTTTAAATGCAGAGAGTTCTCGTTCACTGTCGCCGATACCACCGACCACATGAGCTGCAAGACCACCGGTGATCGACGGATACCAAATTGTCGCTTGAGAAGGTCTAAATGCTTTTGGGGCTTGAGCGCCTGCGATCATACCATAATCGTTGATCTCATTGGCTTCAGTCCAAATAGAATCTGATTTTAATAATAACGACACACCTTTACTTGTTTGAATAAAGGCGCGATTTGGTTTGTAAGAATAGCGTTCATATTCCATACCAACCACATCACCTAAATTATTGGTGGCAGAGGCTCTGCGAAAAAACGCTTTATGCTCGTGTTTTATTTGCGCGTCACTGTGTGTATTTTGCCACTCAACCATGACATCTTTATCATCATTGTTTTCAATCCAACCTACAATATAGCCATGATCATTAATATCAAACGCTTGACTTGAAGGTGACTGTTTGGTTGAGCTAAATGGCAAAGGGACAACTTGGCCTTGCTCAACAAAAAAAGCGTGATAGCTTGAGTGACGCATCCCATTAATATTACCGATAAAATGCTCATTGCCAACGATGTCACCGTGCTTATTAATGGCAACAGCCGTACTTTCGATGGAATCTGGGTGAGATGATCCTAAATCAGTCATCATGCCAGCTTGATAAACAAATGCAAAACGACATGTCACCGGATCGCCTGATATTTTGACACACGCTTTTTGTTTGCTTCGCGTTGACCAACCTACAATCTGCCCTGCGTTATTGATGTCAAATGCAGCGGTTTGTGGCCCACCTAACGACCCAATATCTGTAAAGGTATAAGACAAATCACTCGCTTGACTTAAACATGCGGTTAAAACAGAAATAGATAATACAGAACGAACCATTGTTTTAATGTAATTCACAACATAACTCCTTTAAGCATACATTAATTAAATTTCTGGTGCCTAGCTGCACCAGCGCTGACTACTTTATAGAAAGGATTAGGTAAATCAATTAATTCAATACATTTGTATTAATACCAATGTATTAATACAAATACAGGGTGTAATCATATAGCTCCGATATTTCGTCTACGATTTATGAGTATATTTATTAATACATTTAGCTGTGGTGTACCCTAAAAGGTTCACTGTTTTTCACTCGAATTTAAGTGAGTTAATACCTAGAGTGAAGCACGTCATGTCGCCTGCCATCATGCTGATATGACATCTAGTTTCCTGCCTTTCGTCAATCAGCTTCGCTGTTCCAAATTGCTCCAGATAATTGGTCATCGGGACTCATTTTGAATCAACGACTACTGCTCTATTGATTGTGGGATATATTAAGAAGGAGTGGACATCTTTAACCCAAATAAAGCCACTGGAACCCGCCGTTAAGAGCGATAAAGCATCCCTTGATAAAATAATGACGATCAAAGTAGAAAGTCAGTAAACAATTGAATCAAAATAGGAACTCGGCTAAGGTTGAGGCATCAATAAAAAATAAATTAAAACGAGTAACTCTACAGGCTCGTTAGGTAGTCAGATGAATAAGTGTATATTTCTAGTTTTGTTATTTGTTTCATTGAGCGGAAATACCGCAGATATAAAGCCTTTTCCTCGCGCAAAAATCTCAGTTGAACAATGGCAAAATTACTTCAATTTAATCAGTACGGAGT
Organism: Pseudoalteromonas sp. MMG013; assembly: GCF_018100885.1. Taxonomy (NCBI): domain Bacteria; kingdom Pseudomonadati; phylum Pseudomonadota; class Gammaproteobacteria; order Alteromonadales; family Pseudoalteromonadaceae; genus Pseudoalteromonas; species Pseudoalteromonas sp. MMG013. The sequence goes on from NZ_JAGJEE010000017.1 coordinate 100,773, forward strand.
TCGGTGAAACTAAAAGAATTTATAAAGAACAGAATTTGGTCGTTTTTTCTGATGATGCTCAACGTGCAAATATCGCTTTTACTACGATAAACCATCATGCTCATCCAGCTTGGGTGACAAGGTATGTGACACAGGATAATGAATCTGTATATGTAGCACAGATAGGTTACTTCGCTGGAAAAGAACCTCCATTTGCCAAATTATTTAAAGACTATGCAAAGTTAAATGAAAAAGTTAAAGAGCATATGGGGCTGGAAGCTTGGGATAAGTAGGTTATCTAACAAATGCTTTAAAAGGAATATGCTCCTTCGTCGCTTATTTTAGCCAATTATTGTTAGCTCATTATTTGCGGCGTTATATTAAAAAACCAACAACTGTAATTCTATGAAATATTTTAGAAAAATGATTGAGTATTATATTCCTGTCAATGATGATGAGTGGGCTTATGCCTGCGGAATATTTGACATAAAACATGTCAAAAAAGGAACGACTGTACATCACGCAGGCGACGTGTTTAGTGAGATATGGTTTATTAAAAGTGGTTTAGCCAGGTCGTATTTAAGTGACATGAATGGCAAAGAGCACACTTGGCAACTCTATTTTCGTGGAAAAAGTAAGCATGGTTTAAACAACTTTATGGACGATAGTGTGAGCTTTTCTGAAAAAACAGGGTCAATGCTTAACTTTGAAACTCTTGAAGATTCAGTTTTTTATGTAACGTCTCTGGAAGCGCTTAATAAGTTTATATCACAAGAAAAAAAATGGGAGCGTTTAGCGAGAATATGGATACATGACACCTATTATTCTGCAACATACAAACGAGTGCTTTCTCTCATGTCAGAGACTGCTACCCAAAGATATGATCGTTTACTTAACGAATACCCTTATATATTTAGTCAAGTTAAGTCATATCATATTGCCTCTTATCTCGGTGTGGCTCCTCAGACATTGAGTAAATTAAAAAATGAATCTAGGTGAATGAATTTTAGTATTTCGTTGTTTACCATATGTTTTTTCAATGGGGATTAACAATGAATACCTTACAAAACTTTAAAAGCCAACATGAACAAAATTCCGCGCTTTACATTGGCAACGTCTGTAAAGCACCTCGTGTCACAGCACCTAGCGTTATGCATCCAGAAGGAACATTATGATTGAACTTACACAAATAGGTGCACAGCTCATCTTTATTGGTGTCGTCTTTTTCCTTGTTGGTTTAATACAAGGTGCGTTGATACCAGCGGTAAAAAATTCTCGTATGGCGCTTTCTGGTCATATGACTGCGGTTCAGTGTGGGATGGCGCTGGCAATCTTTGGTATTATTTGGTCGCTGGTTGTGCTGCCTTTATTTTTAGAAGCCTTTGTGGCGTATGGATCAGCATTGGGATTCATACTTATTTGGCTGGGAATAACGGTTGCATCTGTAACAGGGGCAAGTAAAGCCCTTCCAATTGCTGGTGCGGGGTTTTCAGCAACCGTGACGAGCGAATTGACGGTTAAGATTATGGTACGTAGTGGGTCACTATTATCACTCATCGCGTGTACTTTGTTGGCTTTTGGATTACTGTCAATACTTGGGTAGTCGTAATAAATACACAATAAAACCATAGCAAAGCCATCAAGCTGACCTCCTTCCGACTCGCTTTTTGTGCTTGGCGGAAGTGCCAGTTTGGCCGAAAAGGGCTCTGGTTGTCGGATGATGGCGGTGTTATATCTCAGAGGAAGAAGTATGTCTATTAATTCAATAACTGAAAACGCTTGGGTTGATATTTTAAAAATTCAAGCAGAGGCTTATGTAGAAATTGAGCCCGAAGATGTCAATATTCTCAAAAGTAAGTGGCTTTTATCACCCACAACTTGTGCAGTGTATAAAGAAGGCGACACCATTTCTGCCTACTTATTAGCACACCCGTGGCCCAGTGAAATACCTCCTAAATTACATGAAGAATGCGCTATAACAGCTAGTTTAAATTTGTACTTACATGACCTAGCTTTAGCAAGAGAATCAAGAGGCAAAGGGGTAGCAAAGAAGTTGGTGACAAACCTCGTTGATATAGCCAAAACACAAGGGTTCAATAAAATACTCTTGGTCGCGGTGCAAAATTCAGGTGGTTTCTGGAGTAAATTCGGGTTTATAAATATCCCTAATGCAGTCATTTGTCCAAGCTATGGTCATAATGCAAAGCTGATGGTCTTAGAGTTAAAGCCGTAATCAGAGACTATGGGGTCAATAGCTATTTTAAGCTTTTGGTTTCTTGGCTGAGATTAACTGCTCATATTGTGTATTTAAAAATGGCGTTAGATTGTATTGTTAACATCATCGCCATGTATAAAACAGTTCGTACTTGATGTCGTCCGACTAAGATTTCCCCCCTGAATGGCATTGAATGCAATGAAACAGGTATAAAATGTGATTCAGGGGCAAGCAACGCCTCCACTTATTCCCATTTCTATCGGTTTCTTATATGTAAATCAACGACTACGACCCCATTGATTCCGACCCATTGATTCGTAGTTTGAAAACGGCTTTTTGCAAGGTGCTGACGAAACTTGTTTTATGGGCAGGCTATTCCACACTAAGACTCGGCCGTACAACAAGTATTTGTATTTTAGTCATTCTTATATTATTTTGATGGTATTAAACGGGACGATGGCCTGATTTTAGCGATAGAAAACAAGGCCATCGTCCTTCTAAAAAGCTGTTATGTGTCAGTGTTACCCATAATTAGTGGACACCTTCTATAGTTAGATTATGTCTAACATTGAGGTGACACATGACTAAGAAACAAACCCAAGCATATACTGAAGAATTTCGTAAAGAAGCTGTGCGTCGAGCCGAACAAAAAGGCAATACCGCAGCCTCTGTTGGGCGAGAGTTAGGTATTAGTGCACAACAAATCTATAACTGGCGTCGTCAGTTTAATCGTCTCTCAGATAAACAATTCAACTCGCTTAATGGTGTCGATTATTCCAAGAAGGAAACCGATGAAGTCCGTAAGCTCAAGCGAAAACTACATGATTTAGAACAAGAAAACGCGTTCCTAAAAAGGCTACTGCGTACTTTGCGAAGCACCAAGAGTAAAGTACGCGCTGATTAATGAGTTCAAACAACGATTCACTGTAGTGTTAATGTGTCGGGCCTTAAAAGTGTCACGTTCAGGTTTTTATCGCTGGTTAAGTAGCCCTGATAGTCGATGGAAGTTAAAGCGTAAGTTGATAACGGCGAATGTACTTGATGTCTATGCCAACTTTAAAGCACGTTATGGTGCGCCTCGTATCGCTAAAGAGTTAGCCGCTTTAGGCATTAGTTGCTCAAAAAACTATGTGGCTAACATCATGCATAGTGAAGGTTTGAGAGCGCGTAACGGCAAAGCGTTTAAGTACAGCCGCCATAGCCCTGCGATGATTAACGTCGCGAAAAATGTGTTAAAGCGACAGTTCGCTGTTGATAAGCCTAATCAAAAATGGGTAACCGATATCACGTATATTTGGGTGAAAGACCAATGGCTCTATTTAGCGACAGTCATGGATTTATTCTCTCGTAGTATTATTGGTTGGTCGCTAGATGTGACGATGACTGAACAACTTAATACTGATGCCTTACAGATGGCTTTTGTCCGCCGAAATATAGCGCCTGGTTTAATTATTCATTCCGATAGAGGTGTGCAATATCGTGCGGTAAAATACCAAGACTTAATTCGCAGTAAAGGTGGTGTGGTGAGTATGAGTTCGCCAAGGTAACTGTTGGGATAACGCGGTGATGGAATCATTCTATAGTCGCTTGAAAGTAGAGCTAATTTACGCTGAACAATACCGCTCGATTGATGAAGCCAGATCGGGTATATTTGAATACATTGAGGTTTTTTATAACCGTTTACGTAGGCATTCAGCATTGGGCTATGTCAGTCCTGCTGAATATGAGCGCATTTGCGCATAACCAGTGTCTACTTTTTATGGGTAACACCAAAGCACTATGATTGGTTTCACTATATTTATTATTGCCGCAATTTTTATTCTTTTTATTTTACCTGTTAAGGCGTGGAGGAAAGGACGGAAGTTGCAATCTATTATATATTCATTTATTAGTCTTATTACCCTTATGACTATCTATGTTGGTATATTTGAAAGTGACGAACAAGAAGGCCATTTATATGGGTACGCTATTATAATGATGCCGTTTCTTGCAATCACCTTTCAGTTTTTTATAGGTTTTTTGTTTAAAATTTATAGATTGATTTATGCTGCAATAGCAATAAATAAACGGAATTCCTCGTGCTTATAACAAGGCGCTAAAGAACGGACAAAAAACAGTTGGCTTTTGCTCGTTCCTCGCTAATTTTAGCCAACAATTTTTTGCCGCTTAGCGTGGCGTTATGTAGCTACAAAGGTTTAGCACTTGATTATCGAATTGATCATAATATCTATTTTTGCTGGGTTCGTTACTCACAAACGTAGCAAGTTTACTCGTATATTCGGTTCTGGGGTAATCACATATATTGCATTGTTGGTGTATTATATTTTCGGTTTTTATTATAACAATAGCTACGAACCTGAAATGTTGTTGGGTTGGTTAATGATTTCAACTGTAGGTAATATTTTAGTTATTCCAATATCATTTTTGTTAGGTAAAGTGTTATTAACCTATAAGCAAAAAACTACATAACAAGCTATTCAAGCGGGACTTTTTACAGTTTGCTCGGTTTCGCTTCGCTACACATTTTAGCAAACTATAAAAAGCCCCTTAATAGGGCGTTGAGGCTGTAGAATTACTCTTATTGGGTACGGTTTTTCGCTTTTGGATTTGGTTGTTTTTTAATCTTGAATCGTATGGG